>NZ_CP117430.1:313855-627711 GCF_030687395.1 Pseudomonas wuhanensis
GCCGCCGCGGTGGCCATTCGTAACCGTGACGTCGAGCACGTCTACCGTCAGGACAGCGACTTCCAGTACCTCAGCGGTTTCCCCGAGCCTCAAGCCGTCATCGTCTTGATGCCCGGCCGTGAGCACGGTGAATACGTGCTGTTTTGCCGGGAACGTAATGCCGAACGGGAATTGTGGGACGGCTTGCGCGCTGGCCAGGAAGGCGCTATCCGTGATTTTGGCGCCGACGATGCATTCCCCATCACCGATATCGACGACATCCTGCCGGGCCTGATCGAAGGCCGCGACCGGGTGTATTCGGCCATGGGCAGCAACCCGGAGTTCGATCGGCATCTGATGGACTGGATCAACGTGATCCGCTCCAAAGCGCACCTCGGCGCCCAGCCGCCGAATGAATTCGTTGCCCTGGATCATCTGCTTCACGACATGCGCCTGTATAAATCGGCGGCAGAAGTGAAAGTGATGCGCGAAGCCGCACGGATTTCCGCCCAGGCCCATATTCGGGCGATGCAGGCCAGCCGTGCCGGTTTGCATGAATTCAGCCTCGAAGCCGAACTCGATTACGAGTTCCGCAAGGGCGGGGCGAAGATGCCGGCCTACGGTTCGATCGTCGCCGCCGGGCGCAACAGCTGCATCCTGCATTACCAGCAGAATGATGCGGTGCTCAAGGACGGCGATCTGGTGCTGATCGACGCCGGATGCGAGATCGACTGCTACGCCAGCGATATCACCCGCACCTGGCCGGTCAACGGCAAATATTCACCGGAACAGAAGGCGATCTACGAGCTGGTGCTGGCTTCCCAGGAAGCGGCGTTTGCCGAGATCGCACCGAACAAACACTGGAACCAGGCGCACGAAGCCACGGTCCGGGTGATTACTGCCGGTCTGGTGAAGTTGGGCCTGTTGCAGGGCGACGTCGACGAGTTGATCGCCAACGAAGCCTACAAAGCGTTTTACATGCACCGCGCCGGCCACTGGCTGGGCATGGACGTGCACGATGTCGGCGAGTACAAGGTCGGCGGCGAATGGCGCGTGCTGGAAGTCGGCATGGCGCTGACCGTGGAGCCGGGTATTTACATTGCTCCGGACAACCAGAACGTGGCGAAGAAATGGCGCGGCATCGGCGTGCGCATCGAGGACGACGTGGTGGTGACCAAGACCGGTTGTGAAATCCTGACCAACGGCGTGCCGAAAACGGTCGCCGAGATCGAGGCCTTGATGGCCGCCGCGCGGACACAAGCGGCATGAGTCGAGTCAATCTGGCAATCATCGGCGGTGGTCTGGTCGGCGCCAGCCTGGCGTTGGCTTTACAGGCGGGGGCCAAGGCCCGTGGCTGGAAGATCGTGCTGATCGAACCGTTTGCCCCCGGCCACACGTACCAACCGAGCTATGACGCCCGTTCTTCGGCGCTGTCGTTCGGCGCCCGGCAGATTTATCAACGGTTGGGCGTGTGGCAGGAAATCTCCCGCCGTGCCGAGCCGATCAAGCAAATTCATGTCTCCGACCGTGGACGTTTCTCCACCGCGCGGCTGTCGGCGATGGAAGAGGGCGTTCCGGCGCTCGGTTATGTGGTGGAAAACGCCTGGCTCGGCCAATGCCTCTGGCAAAGTCTGGACAAGGACGTGATCAGTTGGCGTTGCCCGGCGGAAGTCACCCGCATGGAACCGCTGACCGACGGCTATCGCCTGACGCTCAACGATGAAACCATCCTGGAATGTGACCTTGCGGTGCTCGCCGATGGCGGCCGTTCCGGCTTGCGTGAGCAACTGGGTATCGGCATCAAGAAACGCCCGTATAACCAGAGCGCGCTGATCGCCAACATCACCCCCAGTGAAGCGCACAACGGCATGGCCTTCGAGCGTTTCACCGACGATGGCCCTATGGCCTTGCTGCCGTTGCCGGACAATCGCTGCGCTTTGGTCTGGACCCGTTTGGGCATGGACGCGCAGCGGCTGGCCGCCCTGGATGACCGCAGCTTTCTCGGCGAGTTGCAGGACATCTTCGGTTATCGCCTCGGCACGCTGAAGCAGGTCGGCGTACGGCATTTATATCCGCTGTCGCTGATCGAAGCCGAGGAACAAGTCCGCCCGCATCTGGCGATTCTCGGCAATGCCGCCCACAGCCTGCATCCGATTGCCGGGCAAGGGTTCAACCTGTCCCTGCGCGATGCCCAGGCGTTGGCCGACAGTTTGTTGGGCAGCGAGACAGCCCCCGGCGATTTTGCCACCTTGCAGGCTTATCGCGAGCGCCAGCGTCTGGACCAGAGCCTGACCGTGGGTTTCTCCGATCAGGTCACCCGGCTGTTCGGCAGCACCCAGCCGCTGGTTTCCCTGGGTCGCAACATTGGGCTGCTCGGCCTCGATCTGCTGCCGCCAGCCAAGCGCTGGTTCGCCCGGCAGGCCATGGGCTTGGGTACGCGTCCCGATGAGTAAGCGAAAACCGGGCAGGGTGCACCTGCAAGTTGATATTCATGGCGGCGCGAGCACTTGGGTGAAGCGGGTCGAGAAAAACCTTTATGTGCGGCTCAAGCCGCAAGCGAGACAGGCTTAAAGCATGGAAATGCGCGCAGATCTGCTGATTGTCGGGGCCGGAATGGTCGGCAGTGCCCTGGCGCTGGCGTTACAAAACAGCGGGCTCGAAGTCCTGCTACTGGACGGTAGCCCCCTGAGCGTCAAACCCTTCGATGGGCAGGCTCCGTTCGAGCCGCGGGTGAGTGCCTTGTCGGCGGCCAGCCAGCGAATACTCGAACGCCTGGGCGTTTGGGAAGGCATTGCCAATCGACGCAGTAGTCCCTACACCGACATGCACGTCTGGGACGGCAGCGGTACTGGGCAAATTCATTTCTCGGCGACTAGCGTCCATGCCGAAGTGCTCGGGCATATCGTCGAGAACCGCGTGGTTCAGGACGCGCTGCTCGACCGACTGCACGACTGCGATCTCGGGATGCTGGCCAATGCGCGTCTGGAGCAGATGCGCCGCTCCGGTGACGACTGGCTGCTGACCCTGGCCGATGGCCGCACCTTGCGGGCCCCTTTGGTGATCGCGGCGGATGGCGCCAACTCGGCGGTGCGACGCCTGACCGGCGTTGCGACTCGCGAGTGGGATTACATGCACCACGCGATCGTCACCAGTGTGCGCTGCGCAAAACCTCATCAAATGACCGCGTGGCAACGATTCACCGACAACGGCCCGCTGGCGTTTCTGCCGCTGGAACGGGACGGTCAACAGGATTGGTGCTCGATTGTCTGGTCGACCACGCCCAGCGAAGCCGAACGCCTGATGGCGCTGGGCGACGAAGGCTTCTGCAAGGAGCTGGAACGGGCCTTCGAAGGTTGCCTCGGCACGGTGCTCAGCGTCGACCCGCGTGTGTGCGTGCCGCTGCGTCAGCGTCATGCCAAGCGGTATGTGGCTGAAGGCCTGGCGCTGATCGGAGACGCAGCCCATACCATCCATCCGCTGGCCGGGCAGGGTGTGAACCTCGGTTTCCTCGATGCCGCGGTGCTGGCCGAAGTGCTGCTGCAAGCGGCCGCGCGTGGTGAGCGGTTAGCGGACGTGAAAGTGCTCAGTCGCTTTGAGCGTCGGCGTATGCCCCACAACCTGGCATTGATGGCGGCGATGGAAGGGTTCGAGCGACTGTTCCAGGCCGACCCGTTGCCGGTGCGCTGGTTGCGTAATACCGGGTTGAAGATGGTCGATCAGATGCCCGAGGCCAAGGCGTTATTCGTGCGTGAGGCGCTTGGGTTGATTGGGGATCTGCCGGCGTTGGCCAAGGCTTGAAATTTTCGCTGCAGTAGCTGGCCCCATCGCGGGCAAGCCCGCTCCCACAAGGATCTTCAGCGCTCACACATAATGCATTAACAGCTGAATACCTGTGGGAGCGGGCTTGCCCGCGATGGCGGCAGATCAGCCACCTCATATCCCAGGCTATGCAACATCCGGTAACGCCTCCACTCACTGTTCGATTGAGAAGCGAAATGTGAGTCCTTATCATTTGGCATCACTTCCCCATTTCGAGAGACCGCTTCCATGTTGGCACCCAAGCGTCTACTGACCGCACTGGCCCTGACCCTGATCGGCAGCACTGCCGCCCAGGCCGCTGACGAGGTGGTGGTTTATTCCTCGCGTATCGACGAACTGATCAAACCGGTCTTCGATGTCTACACCCAGAAAACCGGCGTACAGGTGAAGTTCATCACCGACAAGGAAGCACCG
This sequence comes from Pseudomonas wuhanensis, assembly GCF_030687395.1. Lineage (GTDB taxonomy): Bacteria > Pseudomonadota > Gammaproteobacteria > Pseudomonadales > Pseudomonadaceae > Aquipseudomonas > Aquipseudomonas wuhanensis. Next base: position 318,068 of record NZ_CP117430.1, read on the forward strand.
CTGATGCAGCGGATCAAGGCCGAGGGCGAGAACGTCACCGCCGACCTGTTGCTGACCGTCGATGCCGGCAACCTTTGGCAGGCCGAACAGATGGGCATCCTCCAGCCGTTCACGTCCAAGGTGATCGACGCTAACATCCCGCTGCAATACCGCGCGTCCTCCCATGCCTGGACCGGCCTGAGCCTGCGGGCGCGGACCATCGCCTACTCCACCGACCGGGTAAAACCCGGTGAGCTGACCACCTACGAGGCGCTGGCCGATAAACAGTGGGAAGGCCGCCTGTGCCTGCGCACGGCGAAGAAGGTCTACAACCAGTCCCTGACCGCCACCATGATCGAAGTCCATGGCGCCGAGAAAACCGAGAAAATTCTCAAGGGCTGGGTCAACAACCTGTCCACCGATGTGTTCTCCGACGACATCGCCGTGCTGGAGGCGATCAACGCCGGTCAGTGCGACGTCGGCATCGTCAACACTTACTACTACGGCCGTCTGCACAAACAGAAGCCGGACCTGCCGGTGAAGCTGTTCTGGCCGAATCAGGGCGACCGTGGCGTGCACGTCAACCTGTCGGGCATTGGCCTGACCAAACACGCGCCGCACCCGGAAGCCGCCAAGGCATTGGTGGAGTGGATGACCACACCTGAAGCGCAGAAGATTTTCGCTGACGTGAACCAGGAATTCCCGGCCAACCCTGCCGTTCAGCCTTCAGCTGAAGTCGCGAGCTGGGGCAAGTTCGTGGCCGACACCTTGCCGGTGGAAATCGCTGGCAAGCGTCAGGCCGAAGCGATCCGGATGATGGATCGGGCTGGCTGGAACTGAGTCTGTCGATATACTGCGCCACAGAGTGAAGTCGGCGGCGTCCCTGCCGGCCTGATCGTTCCCACGCTCTGCGTGGGAATGCATCCACCGGCGCTCCGCGTCGAGGCGTGACGCAGAGCGTCACAAGAGGTGTGCCCACGCAGAGCGTGGGCACAATCATTTAAACGAGAGCTTTCCTTGGCCCACCCCTCCCAACGCCGCTGGTATCCCCTGGTCTTCGCCATTGCTGCGCTGGTCCTGCTGCCCCTGAGTGTCCTGCTTCTTTCCTGGCAAACCATCGATCAGCAGATCTGGTCCCACCTGTGGGACACCCAGATGCCGCGACTGCTGGGCAATACCCTCACGTTGGTCCTCGGTGTCGGTTTCGGCGTAACGCTGCTGGGCGTCAGCCTGGCCTGGCTCACCAGCCTCTGCGAATTCCCCGGGCGGCGCTGGCTGGACTGGGCGCTGATGCTGCCTTTTGCGATTCCTGCTTACGTGCTGGCCTTCGTCTTCGTCGGCCTGCTGGATTTCGCCGGCCCCGCGCAAACCTTGTTGCGCGAATGGTTCGGCAGCGGTTTGAGGCTGCCGCGAGTGCGTTCAACCGGCGGTGTGATTCTGGTGCTGGTGCTGGTTTTCTATCCGTACGTTTACCTGTTGGCGCGTAGCGCATTCCTGGCTCAGGGCAAAGGCTTGATGGAAGCAGCGCGAGTCCTTGGGCAATCCCCGTGGCAGGCGTTCTGGCGAGTGGCATTGCCCATGGCGCGTCCGGCCATCGGCGCGGGAGTGGCATTGGCGCTGATGGAAACCCTGGCGGATTTCGGTGCGGTGTCGGTGTTCAACTTCGATACATTCACCACCGCCATCTACAAAACCTGGTACGGCTTCTTCAGCCTGTCCACCGCGGCGCAACTGGCCAGCCTGTTGCTGTTGGTGGTGATGGTCGTGCTGTATGGCGAGCGTCGTGCCCGCGGGGCCAACCGGGCGAGCAACGAACGGCCACGGGTCAAGGCGTTGTATCACCTGCGCGGGGTCAAGGCGCTGGCGGCCATGAGCTGGTGCGGTCTGGTATTCGCCTGCGCCTTCGTCATTCCCGTGCTGCAGCTGGTGGTGTGGTTCTGGCAACGTGGGCGCTACGATCTGGATGAGCGTTACACCGGATTGATCATCCATACCCTGTACCTGGGCGGCATGGCGGCGTTGATCACCGTCAGTGTCGCTCTGGTGCTGGCCTTTGCCCGTCGATTGGCACCGACCCGGGCGATCCGTTCCGGCATCAGTCTGGCCAACCTTGGCTACGCCTTGCCGGGCTCGGTGCTGGCGGTGTCGATCATGCTGGCGTTCAGTTATCTGGATCGCGAATTGGTGATTCCGCTGTCGGGCTGGCTTGGCGGCGCGGGCAAACCGTTGCTGCTGGGCAGTCTGTCGGCGTTGTTGCTGGCCTATCTGGTGCGCTTTATCGCGGTAGCCTATGGACCGCTTGAAAGCAGCCTGGCGCGAATACGGCCTTCTTTGCCCGAAGCAGCACGTAGCCTTGGCGTCAGTGGGCCACGACTGTTTTTCAAAGTGTATCTGCCGCTGCTGCTGCCGGGCACATTGAGCGCTGCGCTGCTGGTGTTCGTCGATGTGCTCAAGGAAATGCCCGCGACCCTGCTGATGCGCCCGTTTGGCTGGGACACGCTGGCGGTGCGGATCTTTGAAATGACCAGTGAAGGCGAGTGGGCCAGGGCCTCGTTGCCGGCACTGACACTGGTTTTGGTCGGACTGATACCGGTCATCGGATTGATCAGAAGGTCGGCGCATCGAAACACCTAGGTGCCAGTCCTACACCTTGCGGCTACAATGCGCGGCATTCGGTGCGGTCCGTCTTTCAGACCGGGTGGCTGAAACGGCTGAAGTCCTTTATTTCAAGGCATTTCACCCCGTACAGCGTCTGTCCGCACCTTCGCCACGCCCGGAAGGAGAAACCCATGGGACAGCGTACGCCTCTGTATGACCTTCATCTCGCCCTCGGCGCGAAGATGGTCGATTTTGGCGGTTGGGATATGCCTCTGCATTACGGCTCGCAGGTCGAGGAACACCATCAGGTGCGTCGCGATTGCGGGGTTTTCGATGTATCCCACATGACCGTGATCGATGTTGGCGGCCCCCAGGCCAAGGCCTGGCTTCAGTATTTACTGGCCAATGACGTCGAACGTCTGCACAGCCCCGGCCGTGCCCTGTACAGCGCCATGCTCAACGAGCACGGCGGCATCGTCGACGACATGATCGTCTACCGTCTTGAGGACGGTTATCGCTTGGTGGTCAACGCCTCCACCCGCAATCAGGACCTGGCCTGGATGCAAACTCATCTCGGCGATTTCGATGTGCAGCTCAACGAGCGCTCCGAGCTGGCGATGCTGGCCATTCAAGGGCCTCACGCCCGGCACAAGATTGCCGAACTGGTGACTCAGTCCCGTGGCACGCTGATTCAGCAGCTCAAATATTTCGAAGGTCAGACTGACGGTGACTGGTTCATCGCGCGCACCGGTTACACCGGTGAGGATGGTCTGGAAATCGTGCTGCCGGCCGATCAGGCACCGGGCTTCTTCAACGATCTGGTGGGCGCGGGGATTTCCCCGATCGGCCTCGGCGCCCGCGATACCTTGCGTGTCGAAGCCGGCATGAACCTCTACGGGCAGGACATTCATCAAGAAGTTTCACCATTGGCCTCCAACATGGCCTGGAGCATTGCCTGGGAACCGGCCACGCGTCAGTTCATCGGCCGCACTGCCCTGGAAGCCGAACAGGCCGATGGCGTACAGCACAAACTGGTGGGTCTGGTCCTTGAAGAACGTGGAGTTTTACGGGCGCATCAGGTGGTTCGCATCGCCGATGTTGGCGAAGGGGAGATCACCAGTGGTAGTTTCTCTCCTACGCTTAGCAAGTCGATAGCACTGGCGCGCGTGCCGGTGGCCACCGCCGACCGCGCTGAAGTGGAAATCCGTGGCAAGTGGTACCCGGTTCGAGTGGTCAAACCGACCTTCGTACGCCACGGCAAAACCTTGATCTAACTTTTTTTGGCGGGCAATGACCGCTGACATTTTTCTTGAGGACACAGAACATGAGCGAAATCCCTGTCGACCTGCGTTTTGCCGAAAGTCACGAATGGGCCCGTCTAGACCATGATGGCGGCGTGAAAGTGGGTATTTCAGACCATGCTCAGGAAGCCTTGGGTGACGTAGTGTTCGTTGAACTGCCGGAAATCGGCAAAGTGTTCGCTGCTGGCGAGGCTGCAGGTGTAGTCGAGTCGGTCAAGGCCGCGTCCGATATCTACTCGCCAGTTTCCGGCACAGTCATTGCCGTTAACGAAGAGTTGGCCAACAACCCGGAGCTGGTCAACAGCGCGCCTTATGACAGCTGGTTCTTCAAACTCGAGCCAAGCGATACCTCCGAGCTGAACAACCTGCTTGACCCGGTGGCCTACAAGGCTGCTATTGGCGAGTAAGCCTTCAGCGTTACCCCAAAAGCCCCGATTTTTCGGGGCTTTTTTGTGTCCGCTAACTTGATGCGCTGAAGATTAAATGTGGGAGCGAGCTTGCTCGCGAAAGCGATTAATCATTCAACGTATAGGTCGACTGACCCACCGTTTTCGCGAGCAAGCCCGCTCCCACAGGGGAAGTGTCAACCTTTCCCACAGGTTCGCTGCTGGCAGCGACTGCTATGCTGGTTTGACCGCATTGCATCGACGCCGAGCGCCAGTCAAGAGAGAGCCCGTCATGTCCCAGTTGCCGTCCTTGAGCCAGTTACGCGACCCCAATACCTTCCTGCGCCGCCACTTGGGCCCCGATGCCGCCGAGCAGCAGGCGATGCTCGACAGCCTTGGTCTTGGCAGCCGGGTCGAACTGATCGAGCAGACGGTGCCGCCGGGAATCCGCCTCAACCGGCCGCTGGACTTGCCGCCGGCCCTCGACGAAGAAGCCGCGCTGGCCAAGCTGCGGGGCTACGCCGAGCAGAACCAGGTCTGGACCAGCCTGATTGGCATGGGGTACCACGGCACCCTCACGCCGGCCGTCATCCTGCGCAACGTGCTGGAAAATCCCGGTTGGTACACTGCCTATACGCCCTATCAACCAGAGATCGCCCAAGGCCGGCTCGAAGCGTTGCTGAATTTCCAGCAGATGACCATCGACCTGACCGGCCTGGAACTGGCCAACGCCTCGCTGCTGGATGAAGCCACGGCGGCAGCCGAGGCCATGGCACTGGCCAAGCGCGTGGCCAAATCCAGAAGTAACCTGTTTTTCGTCGATGAGAATTGCCACGCGCAGACCATTTCCGTGGTGCGGACCCGGGCCGAAGGGTTCGGTTTCGAGCTGATCGTCGACGCTGTGGATAACTTGAAACAGCACCAGGTGTTCGGCGCGCTGCTGCAATATCCCGACACCCATGGTGAAGTGCGCGATCTGCGCCCATTGATCGATCATCTGCATGCCCAGCAAGCCTTGGCCTGTGTGGCGACCGATCTGCTAAGTCTGCTGTTGCTGACCCCGCCGGGGGAACTGGGCGCCGACGTGGTGTTCGGTTCGTCCCAGCGATTCGGTGTGCCCATGGGTTACGGCGGCCCGCACGCGGCGTTTTTTGCCAGTCGCGACGAATACAAACGGGCGATTCCCGGGCGGATCATCGGCGTGTCGAAAGATGCTCGCGGCAACGTTGCCCTGCGCATGGCCCTGCAAACCCGCGAGCAACATATCCGCCGGGAGAAAGCCAACTCCAACATCTGCACCGCTCAGGTGCTGCTGGCCAATATCGCCAGTTTCTACGCGGTCTACCATGGCCCGGAAGGGCTCAAACGGATTGCCCAGCGCGTCCATCGGCTGACCTGCATCCTCGCTGCCGGCCTGGAGCGCCATGGGATCCCCCGTCTCAACCAACATTTCTTCGATACCCTGACCCTGGAGGTCGGTGGCGCTCAGACCGCGATCATCGAAAGTGCCCAGGCGGCGCAGATCAACTTGCGCATTCTCGGCCGTGGGCAGTTGGGCCTGAGCCTCGACGAAACCTGTGACGAAATCACCGTGACGAAGCTGTTCGATGTGTTTCTCGGGGCCGATCATGGGCTCAACGTCGACGAACTGGACGCTGAAGTCTTGATGTCCGGCATTCCTGCCGGGTTGCTGCGCAATACATCTTATCTGCGTCACCCGGTGTTCAACGCTCATCACAGCGAAACCGAAATGCTGCGTTACCTTAAGCAGCTGGAAAACAAAGACCTGGCGCTCAATCAATCGATGATCCCGCTGGGCTCCTGCACCATGAAACTCAATGCCACCAGTGAGATGATCCCCATCACTTGGCCGCAGTTCGCCAATCTGCATCCGTTCGTACCGAAAGAGCAGGCGGTGGGTTATTCGTTGATGATCGAGGAGCTGGAGCGCTGGCTCTGCGCGATCACCGGTTTCGATGCGATCTGCATGCAGCCCAACTCGGGCGCTCAGGGCGAGTACGCCGGGTTGCTGGCAATCCGCAAATATCACGCGAGCCGCCATCAGGGCGCGCGGGATATCTGTCTGATCCCGTCTTCGGCCCACGGCACCAATCCGGCCTCGGCGCAAATGGCCGGGATGCGGGTGGTGATCGTCGAGTGCGACGAGGGGGGTAACGTCGATCTGGATGACCTGAAAGCCAAAGCCGCGGAGGCGGGGGATCATCTCGCCTGCCTGATGGCGACGTATCCTTCGACTCACGGGGTCTACGAAGAGGGCATCAGCCAGATCTGTGAAGTTATCCACAGCCATGGCGGTCAGGTGTACATGGATGGCGCCAACCTGAATGCGCAGGTTGGATTGGCGCGGCCGGCAGACATCGGTGCCGACGTGTCGCACATGAACCTGCACAAAACCTTCTGCATTCCCCACGGCGGTGGCGGACCGGGGATGGGCCCGATCGGGGTTCGGGCGCACCTGGCGCCGTTCGTCGCCAATCACCCGGTAGTGCCAATCGATGGCCCGCTGCCGGAGAACGGCGCAGTGAGCGCGGCACCTTGGGGCAGTGCAAGTATTCTGCCCATCAGCTGGATGTACATCGCCATGATGGGGCCGCAACTGGCGGATGCGAGTGAGGTGGCGATCCTCGCCGCGAATTACCTGGCGCAGCATTTGTCCGGCGCGTTTCCAGTGCTCTACACCGGGCGCAATGAGCGAGTGGCCCACGAATGCATCCTCGATTTGCGACCGCTGAAGACGCTGACCGGGATCAGTGAAGAGGACGTTGCCAAGCGCTTGATGGACTACGGCTTCCATGCGCCGACCATGTCGTTCCCGGTGCCGGGGACGTTGATGGTCGAACCGACCGAGAGTGAGTCGAAGGCGGAGCTGGACCGTTTTATCGATGCGATGCTGAGTATTCGCGCGGAAATCACCGAGGTGCAGAACGGCAACTGGCCGGCAGAGGACAACCCGCTGAAACGTTCGCCGCATACCCTGGCCGACATCACTGGCGTCTGGGAGCGGCCGTACAGCATCGCACAGGCGGTGACACCGGATGCGCACACCAAGGCCCATAAGTACTGGCCGGTGGTGAACCGGGTGGACAATGTCTACGGTGACCGCAATCTGTTTTGCGCGTGTGTGCCGGTGGACGAATACCGCTGAAATCACGAGAGATGAAGATCTAATGTGGGAGCGAGCAAGCCCGCTCCCACAATTGATCGCATTTCAGGCAAAAAAATGCCGCTCATGTGAGCGGCATTTTGTTCAGCAACGAACCTTATTTCGAGGCGATGGCATTCTTCGCCAGGATGGCGTTCGCCAGTTCCATGTCCGTGGCTTGCAGGCCTGGGTTGTCGGCTCGGACTTTCTGCATCGCGGCTTCCAGGTACGGCCCGCGAATGGCGCCGTCACTGGCGACAAAGCTGCCGGCGTCGTCCTGGGCAGCGACGACCAGCTTGTGATCCCTGGAGGTCAGGTAGGACGAACCGGTGGTGGCACCGGACGTAAGGACGCTCTGCCAAAAGCTGTCATCAGCCATCGCCGAACCGACTGGAAGGGACAACACGGCGAAGGTAGCGACAGCAAGTTTGAGACGCATAAAAGGTGACTCCACTGGATTAACTGCGGGCTTTGATTGCCAATAACCCAATCCAGTTCCGTGACGTTAGTCGGCTCGCGCCACCAGTAAAATCGCCCCTTGCTGCCCGACTACCCGAACACGGCTGCCGGATGCAGTGTCAGGCCCGCGGGCCATCCATACGCCATCGGCGACCTTGATCTTGCCGCGGCCGTCGACAATCGCTTCGCTGAGACCACGAACACCTTGCCTATCAGCTCTTGTCCGCGCAGGTTCAGGTTCGGCTGGTCGCTGGCTCGCACCACGCTACGCTGACGTCGCCACCAGCACAGTGCGGTGAGGATCGAAAAGACCGCAAACAGCAGCACCTCAGGTTCATATGCGACTTGGAGGGGCCAGGGACTATGGCTGATGCCAGTCAGTCAGAGTAAATCTCAAGTATGTTAAGAAATTTGAGCGACGAAAATCCTGTGGGAGCGAGGCTTGCCCGCGAAGAATGCACCGCGGTTTTTCAGGTAATCCGCGTCATCGTTCTTCGCGGGCAAGCCACGCTTCCACAGGTTATGCGTCTTGACTTACTTATCTCTGCTCACTCTGCGGCGTCACTCGCAACACCTCTTCGATCGTGGTCAAACCTGCCGCCACTTTCTGCGCCCCCGACAAGCGCAAACTGCGCATGCCTTCCTTGAATGCCTGACGGCGGACCGCCAGCAAATCGGTGTCAGGGTTGATCAGCGCTTTAATGCCGTCAGTCAGCTGCATGATTTCGTACACCCCGGCGCGGCCGCGATAGCCGGTTTCGCGGCATTCCAGGCAACCGATGGCGCGTTGTGCGTTGCCCGGCAGTGGCGCTTGCCAGGGCCGGGTCAGGGTTTGCCAGTCGTCCTCGCCCAAAGTTAATGGCGCCTTGCAATGCGGGCAGAGGGTCCGAACCAGACGCTGAGCCATGACCCCGAGCACCGTGGCCTTGATCAGGTAATGCGGCACGCCGAGTTCCAGCAGGCGGCTGATGGCGCTCGGGGCGTCGTTGGTGTGTAACGTCGACAGCACCAAGTGGCCGGTGAGTGCGGCCTGAATCGCCATTTCGGCGGTTTCGAGGTCGCGGATCTCGCCGATCATGATGATGTCCGGGTCTTGCCGCATCAGCGCGCGCACGCCGGCGGCAAAGGTCAGGTCGATGTTGTGCTGGACCTGCATCTGATTGAACGCCGGCTCGACCATTTCGATCGGGTCTTCAATGGTGCAGAGGTTGACCTCCGGCGTCGCCAGTTTCTTCAGAGTGGTGTACAGCGTGGTGGTCTTGCCTGAACCGGTCGGCCCGGTCACCAGAATGATGCCATTGGGCTGGCGGGTCATGTCTTGCCAGCGACGCAGGTCATCGGCGGAAAAACCCAGCTGATCGAAGTCCTTGAGCAGCACTTCCGGGTCGAAGATCCGCATAACCATTTTTTCGCCGAACGCCGTCGGTAATGTCGACAACCGCAACTCGACTTCGCCGCCATCCGGGGTTTTGGTTTTGACTCGACCGTCCTGGGGTTTGCGCTTTTCCGCGACGTTCATCCGCCCCAGGCTTTTCAGGCGGCTGACGATGGCCATGGTCACCTGCGGCGGGAATTGATAGACGTTGTGCAGCACGCCGTCGATGCGAAAGCGCACTGTGCCTTGCTCGCGCCGGGGTTCGATGTGGATATCGCTGGCCCGTTGCTGGAACGCGTACTGGAACAACCAATCGACGATGTTGACGATGTGCGCATCGTTGGCGTCCGGCTCCTGGTCGCTGGCACCGAGGTTGAGCAACTGTTCGAAGTTGCCCAGGGTGCTTATTTGCTGATCGGCGTTGGTGGCGCCAGTGACCGATTTGGCCAGGCGGAAAAACTCCACGCTGAAGCGCTGGATGTCCACCGGGTTGGCCACCACGCGCTTGATAGGTAGCTTCAGCACGTGGGTCAGGTCGGCCTCCCAACTGCTGACGAAGGGCTGGGCGCTGGCCACGGTGACGGCGTCGCGGTCGATGGACACCGCCAGAATCTTGTGGCGTTGGGCGAAGGCATAGGACATCAACGGCGTAATGGCCGCGACATTGATTTTCAGCGGGTCGATGCGCAAATAGGGCTGACCGGCCTGCTGAGACATCCAGAGCGTCAGGCTTTCCAGGTCGAGGTGTTTGCCGGGACGGCTGAGGTCGTCCAAGTGTTGGCTGGCGATGAACTCCAGCGGGTGCTGTTGACCATTTATGGCGTGACGGCGGCGGGCGTTGAGTGCGTGTTCGGCTGAATCCTGGCTGATAAAGCCTTGGGCGACCAGTTCACGCAGCAAATCGTTAAGGTCCAGCCAGCGGTCCTGAGTGGCGAGTTGAACGGACATGCGGGCTCCTTATGAACAACCGTTCGCAAAGGATAGCCGCGCACCCGCAGACCGTTGGGCCACTACCCGACCAACACGTGTCGGGTTTTTTCAGCCTGTCGCGTGAGCAGGCTCTTGCCACGCAGAATCAGCCGCTTGCAGGTTCACCGAGCAGACGCTGATCAGGTTACGTAATTTTTCCGCGATCACTTGAGCACGGTGCCAGCTCAGGCCGTCCATGACGATATCGACCGACAGCAGATCGTCCATTCGCTGCACGTTGACCTGCTGCGGCGTCAGAAACTGCAAGGCGAACAGATTGAGCGCACGGCACAGCAAATCCGGCTCGGCCTCGGCCAGCAATTGGTAATGGACGCGGCAGTGGGCGTTGCTGACGTTCCAGACATCGGCGCGGGCGGGCGGGGTGTTCACGGCTTCTAAATGCGGCATGGTCGGTCTCCAAAATCACTGGAGGAATTTTTACATTCGGTGCCGGGCATTTCTTATCTATGATTGGGCTTATTGACCATTTATCGAATTGATCAATTCGATCTAGTACCCACTATAGGTTTTTCTATGCACAGCGAGCTGGATGGCTACGACCGCAAGATTCTCGCGTTGCTGCAAGAGGACGCTTCGCTCTCCAGCGCGCAGATCGCCGAACAGGTGGGGCTCTCGCAGTCGCCGTGCTGGCGGCGGATTCAACGGATGAAGGAGGAGGGGATCATTCGCGGTCAGGTGACGTTGCTTGACCGAAAGAAAATCGGCCTTAACACGCAGATCTTCGCCGAGATCAAACTCAATGCCCACGGACGCTCGAACTTCACCGAGTTCACCGAGGCGATTCGCGGCTTTCCCGAAGTGCTGGAGTGTTATGTGCTGATGGGGGCGGTGGATTTCTTGCTGCGGATCGTCACGGCAGATATCGAGGCTTATGAGCGCTTCTTCTTCGAGAAGCTGTCGATGGTGCCGGGGATTCAGGAGGTCAACTCAATCGTGGCGTTGTCGGAAATCAAATCCACGACGAGTTTGCCGGTGTTGCGCTGATGATGTTCGAAGGCCTTTGTGGCGAGGGAGCTTGCTCTCGCTGGAGTGCGAAGCGCTCCCCAATCCGGCCATTGCGGTATGCCAGACAAACCGCGATGCCCGGATTTACGACTGCTTCGCAGCCGAACGGGAGCAAGCTCCCTCGCCACAGGGTACTTACAGACGCAGCAAAGTCTTCCAGGCGCGATTCTGATACACCGCAATCGCCTGGTGCTTACGCGCATCCAGCGATTCATCGGTGATCGGCTCGTTGGCCAGTTGCGTCAGTTTGTTCAGCTCGCCGTACAGGCGATCCATTTCCGGGATCTCCAGCACGCCACGAGCATGGTGCAGCCAGGCCTGGATGCGCTCGATGCGCGGCAGCTGCTCGGCCAGGTCTTCCGGCTGTTGCTGGTAACGCTGCAATTGCAGCGAGTTGGCTTCTTCGCCCAGCATGCGCGGCAGCCAGCTGCCCAGTTGTGCAGCGCCCTGGCGATTGCCGCGGGTGTTGCGATCGGCGGCCCAGGTGCGAGCCAGCAACCAGCGCGAAGTGTTCAGGGAGAACAGGCCCCAGCGCGGATCTTCCAGCTCTTCGAGGAATTGCTCCGGCGCGGCTTTGCGCACGTCTTCGTCGTCCAGGCCGGCTTGGACCAGGGGGCGCCAGTCTTCCAGCAGGGCATCCAGCGCGACCCGCAGATCATGAGTTGACTGACGCGGTGCGGCCTGACCGAGGCTGCTGATCAGCGCGCGCATTTCAGCGAGGTTCTCGACCCAGTCCTGCAACAGGCGCCAGTGGCCATTGAAGCGATATTGCTCGGCCAGACGCTGGCTGCTGCTCAGCAAATGCCAGCTCAGGGCGGCGAACGCATCGTCCAGCGGCATTTCGGCGGTGATTTGCGGCGCCGGCAAGCTCAGCGAGTAGCTGTTGGCATCGAACAGGCGATAACCGCGCTCGGCCTTGCTGATATCACATGGCATCAGCGCCAGGGTCGCAGCCAGTTCGGCGGCCAGTTCCAGCAGCGCGGCCGGTTCGCCTTCGCGCAGTTCCAGTTCCAGCTCGCAGATTTCTTCTTTCTGCTTGCCGACCACTACATGGCCCAGGTCCAGCGCGGCTTCGATGACCACTTTGGTCTTGCCACGGCCCCAGGCGATTTCCGCGCGCTCGCGAACGAAATCGGTGGTGAAGATGGCTTTCAGGGTTTTCTTGTCCAGATCGGCCAGCTCTTCGGGCCAGCATTCACCGTCGAGTTTCTTCACGTCGAGTTTGGCTTTGGGCAGGGACCAGTCGTACTCGTGACGCTCGGACAGACCGGCAACGCTCTGGCCACGGGTCTTGAGCGTCTGAATCACTTCTTCGCCATCGCGGCGCAGGCGCAGGGCAACCTTGGCGCGGGCCAGGTCGCGCTCAGGCGTGTCGAAGTACTGGTTCATCAACTCACGGCGTTCCCAGCCACTTTTGTTGCGTTTTTTCAATAACGGGTGCTCGCGCAGGGCGGCGAGGGTTTCGCGGCTGACGCGTAGTTTGATTTCGGTTTCTTTCTGCATGGCCGGAAAATCCAGGATCGGGAGCGCAGCCGGGGGAATGTGTGGCTGCCAAGGTCGTGCAGTGTACAGGACTGATCCGTCCTACGCGCCGTAGCGGTTTATTCCTGTCGCCGGATGGTTCTATGATGGACTTCAATTCGGGAGTTGGGAGTCAGCGATGCCTTTGCCGTCCATGAAAGATCAGTTCGCTGCGCTGATCGCCGCGCCGTCTGTCAGCTGTACCCAACCCAGCCTGGATCAAACCAATCGGCCGGTCATCGACTTGTTGGCGACATGGCTCGGGGACTTGGGTTTTGCCTGCGATATCCAGCAGGTCAGCCCCGGCAAATTCAATCTGCTGGCCAGTTTTGGTGCCGGCCCCGGCGGCCTGGTGCTGGCTGGTCACAGCGATACGGTGCCGTACGACGAGGCGTTGTGGCAGACCGATCCGCTGAAACTGACGGAAGTGGACGGTCGTTGGGTCGGCCTGGGCAGTTGCGACATGAAGGGTTTTTTCGCCCTGGCCATCGAAGCCGTCAAACCCTTGCTCGACCAACCGTTCAAGCAACCCTTGCTGATCCTCGCCACCTGCGATGAAGAAAGCTCGATGTCTGGCGCTCGCGCTCTGGCCGAAGCCGGACGGCCATTAGGTCGCGCGGCGGTGATCGGCGAGCCGACGGGGCTAAAGCCGGTGCGGATGCACAAGGGCATCATGATGGAACGCATCGACATCCTCGGCCAGAGCGGCCATTCCTCGGACCCGCGCCTGGGCCACAGTGCCCTCGAGGCCATGCACGATGCCATCGGCGAACTGCGCGGCTTGCGCCTGGCGTGGCAGCGCGAATTCCGTAACCCGCAGTTCAGTGTGCCGCAACCGACCCTGAATTTCGGCTGCATTCACGGGGGCGACAATCCCAACCGCATCTGCGGCCAGTGCTCGCTGGAGTTCGACTTGCGTCCATTGCCAGGCATGGACCCCAAAGCCTTGCGCGCGGCGATTTTGCAGAAGCTCAATCCGATTGCCGAACGGCATCAGGTGAAGATCGATTACGCGCCGCTGTTCCCCGAAGTGCCACCCTTCGAGCAGGCCGAAGACTCGGAATTGGTGAGGGTCGCCGAAAAGCTCACCGGCCATCGCGCCGAAGCAGTGGCGTTCGGCACGGAAGCGCCTTATCTTCAGCGTCTTGGTTGTGAAACACTGGTATTGGGACCGGGCGACATCGCCTGCGCCCACCAACCGGGGGAATACCTCGAAATGTCACGTTTGCAGCCTACCGTGCATCTATTACGACAACTGATTGAACATTACTGCCTGACGCCGGCCAAAACGACGATGCCAGTGTAGGAGCGTGTATAAATTGCCGATGTCCCAACCCGTATTCATGAGGAGAGCGCGCGTGTCGCCAAGCCTGTTCCGACGATAACCATCAGCCCGCTGTGCGTTTACTGCTTTACCCTTTTTTCGGCTGCTATTTATTACAGGCCCAGGTTCATGCCCGAATACGTCAATTGGCTTCGTCACGCTTCGCCTTACATCAACGCCCACCGCGATTGCACCTTCGTCGTCATGCTGCCCGGCGACGGCGTGGAGCACCCGAACTTCGGCAATATCGTCCACGACCTGGTGCTGCTGCACAGCCTGGGCGTGCGGCTGGTGCTGGTTCACGGTTCCCGTCCGCAAATTGAAACCCGCCTCGCAGCTCGCGGCCTGACCCCGCACTACCACCACGGCATGCGCATCACCGATGCGGCGACGCTGGAGTGCGTGATCGATGCGGTCGGCCAACTGCGCATCGCCATCGAAGCGCGGTTGTCCATGGACATGGCCTCGTCGCCGATGCAGGGCTCGCGCCTGCGGGTGGCCAGCGGCAATCTGGTCACTGCACGGCCGATCGGCGTACTTGAAGGTGTCGACTATCACCACACCGGCGAAGTGCGCCGGGTCGACCGCAAGGGCATCAATCGCCTGCTGGACGAACGCTCCATCGTGCTGTTGTCGCCGCTGGGTTACTCGCCGACCGGTGAGATCTTCAACCTCGCGTGCGAAGACGTCGCTACCCGTGCGGCCATCGATCTGGGTGCGGACAAGCTGCTGCTGTTCGGCGCCGATCTGGGCTTGATCGATGAAAATGGCCGGCTGGTCCGCGAATTGCGCCCGCAACAGGTACCGGCGCATTTGCAGCGTTTGGGCAGCAACTATCAAGCCGAGCTACTGGATGCTGCCGCTGAAGCGTGCCGGGGCGGTGTGGCGCGCAGTCACATCGTCAGCTACGCCGAAGATGGCGCGCTGCTGACCGAACTGTTCACCCGTGACGGTGGCGGTACGCTGGTGGCCCAGGAGCAATTCGAAGTTGTGCGCGAGGCAGCCATCGAGGACGTCGGCGGTTTGCTGGACTTGATCAGCCCGCTGGAAGAGCAGGGGATTCTGGTACGCCGTTCCCGAGAGGTGCTGGAGCGTGAGATCGAGCAGTTCAGCGTGGTAGAACGCGAAGGCATGATCATCGCCTGCGCGGCGCTGTATCAGATTGCCGATTCGGATGCGGGGGAGTTGGCGTGTCTGGCGGTGAACCCGGAGTACCGCCATGGCGGTCGCGGCGATGAGTTGCTGGAACGCATCGAAACCCGCGCCCGGGCACAGGGCCTGAAAACCTTGTTCGTGCTGACCACCCGGACGGCCCACTGGTTCCGTGAGCGGGGGTTTGTACCGAGCAGCGTCGAACGCCTGCCATCGGCGCGGGCGTCGCTTTACAACTACCAGCGTAATTCGAAGATCTTCGAAAAAGCCCTCTGACCCGGGCCAGCCGGGACCTGTATTTGATCGTTCCCACGCAGAGCGTGGGAACGATCATTCCTGCACAAATTTTGCGCTGACGTACGGCGAATAATCCGGCAGCACCGTCTCGACCTTGCCTTGCTCCTTCAAGAACTTCGCCGTTTCGCCAATGGCCTTGGCCGTGCCGTTGCGCACCATGAACGTTTCGGCAGTGTTGATCTGGGTTTGATAACCGACCGTGAGCGTCGCCGCCTGGGCGGAAAAAGAAAATATAAGCGATACATAAACTGTAACAAATTGACTAGATAGTGCGCGTTTGGCCATGATGGCGTCGCCTTTTCGCAAGTGATTGACGTATGGGGGATGCGTCGAACGCTAATCGATCTAAAAAAATGCCAATGAATACCATTTAGGAATTAGCTTATGAGCCGATACCCGTGATCCAGGTTCGGGTTATCGATTGAAAGATATATTCCTAAAAGGTATTAAAAAGAATTAAACAATTCTTTTTGGGTTTATGAAGAGCTCATTACCCTGCAGGGACCAAATCACGGCGGTTAGACCTTGGTCGTAGACACACATGGTTACGATTGACTTGTCAGTCATGGACCAGTGCTAATCGCGCATCTGTGGATCTGGGGCGTTAGACCCGAGACCAAAGAACACAAAAATTAGAACGAGAGGAGCGAAACAATGAAGAAGTCCACCTTGGCCCTGGCTGTGGCCGTAGGGGTTTTGGCGCAGCAGGCAGGCGCCGCCGGTTTCATCGAAGACAGTAAAGCGTCCGTCAGTTCCCGTACCCTGTACTTCAATAACGATAACCGCGAAGGCGGTTCCGACCAGCGCGAAACGGCCACCGGCCTGAAGTTCGACTACAAGTCCGGCTTCACCCAAGGCGTCGTAGGTTTTGGTATCGACGCCCAGGCTCTGGTCGGTATCCACCTCGATGGCGGCAAAGGTCACCACCCAGATAACAACTCCTTTGTTCCAAGCGACACCGACGGTTCGGCTGTGCACAACTGGAGTCGTCTGTCAGGCAACGTAAAGGCGCTTTTCTCGAAGACCGAGGCTCACTTGGGTGGTGCCTTGGCGCCTAACCTGCCAATTCTGGTGGCCAACGATGGTCGTCTGCTGCCGCAAACCTTTGAAGGTGGCACTATCACCTCCAAGGAAATCGACAACGTAACCTTCAACGCCGGTCAGTTGGAGCACGCCGTTGGCCGTGCGGGGACTAACAGCACCGGCCTGGCGGTGAGCGGCGGTACTGAGGAAAGCAACCAGTTCCGTTATGGTGGTGCGGACTGGAAAGTCACCAAAGACCTGACCCTGCAGTACTACTACGCCAACCTGCAAGACTATTACAAACAGCACTTCCTGGGCGCGGTACACGTTTTCCCGATCAGCGAAGGCCAGTCGTTCAAGACTGACCTGCGTTACTTCGACAGCAGCTCTGATGGCCGTAATGGTGACGCCGGCTACCGGTTCAACAACAACGGCGGCTATGCCAAGACCCCGGGCGAGGTCGATAACAAGACCTGGAGCGCCATGTTCACTTATACCCTGGGTGGCAGCGCCTTCCTGTTGGGTCACCAGCAAGTCGGCGATGACGGTGGCTTCGTCTACATGAACCAGGGCAGCCTTTTGAATGACAGCGGTCGTAACGAAGGGGCTGGCGGCTCAAGCTTCTATCTGTTTACCGATAGCATGATCCATCAGTTTGTCCGCGCAGGTGAGAACACCACGTTCGGTCAATACTCGTACGACTTCGCCGCCTTGGGCGTTCCGGGCTTGAAGGCTGCAGTTGCCTACCTCCACGGTGACGACATCAAATCCGCCACTGGCGGAAGCGATTCGTCCGAGTGGGAGCGCGACATGCGCCTGGACTACGTTGTCCAGCAAGGCCCTCTGAAAGGCTTCGGCACTACCCTGCGTCACGGCACCTACCGTGGCAGCAGTACTGGTATCGCCGACCAGGATCAGACTCGCCTGATCTTCAACTACACTTACAACTTCATGTAAGACGTAGAAAAAAAGCCCCGCCCGGCATCTCGCCGGGCGGGGCTTTTGCGTTTTCAAAGCGGGGTCACCCCCGTAATCCCGCCTTGAAAATCCCCTCTTTGCAGCAACTCAAGGCCTTCTCGAACCTTGTCGGCGATGTTCGTCCTCATGTGCATTCAGGTCCAGTGAACAGATATTTAATATTCACTTATGATCTAAATAAATCGATATTTATTCTTTTTAATCTCTAATGAACGCAGGCACAGTTGAGCTCAACAAGCACTCATCAGGAGCAGCACCATGAGCCTCAGACTTGGCGATATCGCCCCCGACTTCGAGCAGGATTCCAGCGCCGGCACCCTCCGTTTCCACGAATGGCTGGGCGATAGCTGGGGCGTGTTGTTTTCCCACCCGGCGGACTTCACGCCGGTGTGCACCACCGAGCTGGGTTTCACCGCCAGGCTCAAGGATGAATTCGCTCAACGCGGCGTCAAAGCCATTGCTCTTTCGGTCGACCCGGTGGACTCGCACCACAAGTGGATCGAGGACATCAATGAAACCCAGAACGCCATCGTCAACTTCCCGATCCTCGCCGATGCGGACCGCAAAGTGTCCGACCTGTACGACCTGATCCACCCAAATGCCAACGACACCCTGACCGTGCGCTCGCTGTTCGTGATCGATCCGAACAAGAAGATTCGGCTGACAATCACTTACCCGGCGAGTACTGGCCGTAACTTCAATGAAATTTTGCGGGTGATCGATTCGCTGCAGCTCACTGACAACTACAAGGTGGCTACTCCGGCCAACTGGCAGGATGGTGATGAAGTGGTGATCGTGCCGTCGCTCAAGGACGAAGATGAAATCAAACGACGTTTTCCCAAGGGTTATCGCGCGGTGAAACCGTATTTGCGTCTGACGCCGCAACCGAATCGTTGATTGAAAACCGCTCCTACAGGGGCGGGGAGCATCTACCAAAGCAGGGGATTTCGGGCCGTTTCGACGGCCTGTTTTTTTGCCCGGAAAAAGACAATTTTCATATTCGTTTAAAGTATAACTAAATGAATAAATATGATTTATGGATATATAAATCAGCTGTTAAGGTCACGCCATCAACGCGAGATCGCAAGCCGCGAATCGCCAAGCCGCTCAAGGAATTGTCTGAATGCTGGTCGTCTCACTCGGTGGCAGTCCCAGCCCACGCTCCCGTTCCGGGGTGCTGCTGGAGCGCTCCCAACGCTGGTTGCAAGAGCAAGGGGTGGAAGTGGTGAGTTATCAGGTGCGGGACTTCTCGGCCGAAGATTTGCTGCATGCCCGCTTCGACAGCCCGAAAGTGATCGACCTGTTGCAACAGATTGAAAACGCCGATGGCTTGTTGATCGCCACGCCGGTTTACAAAGCGTCGTTCTCCGGTGCGTTGAAAACCCTACTCGATCTGCTGCCCGAACGTGCCCTGAGCCACAAGGTGGTTTTGCCAATGGCTACCGGCGGCAGCATCGCTCACATGCTGGCAGTGGATTACGCGCTCAAACCGGTGCTGTCGGCGTTGAAAGCCCAGGAAATGCTGCAGGGGATTTTCGCCGTGGACAGCCAGATCGCTTACGGCGAAGGCAGCGCCCAGGCGCAGTTGGCGCCGGAGCTTGCGCAACGATTGTTTGAAGCGCTGGAGCAGTTTTTCAGCGCCATGGCTCGTCGGCCCAAGCCGCTCGATCCGAACCTGTTGAACGAACGTTTGCTGAGTGCTCGCTGGAGCATTTAAGCCAGCACTCAAGCCACACCTGAATTTGAAGTACTCACCTTACTCAGCCGCTAACGGCCAAGCAGGTGCAGCCAAAACCCAACTGCAAAAAGGAGAGCGCTATGCGCACTGTCATTTTGCGTCGTGGTCTGGTCGCTCTGTTTGCTGCGGCTGTTACCTTCGGCGCCATTACTCAAGCTCAAGCCGAGACCCTCCGGATCGGTTATCAGAAGTACGGCACTTTGGTGCTGCTCAAAGCCAAAGGCACCCTCGAAAAACGCCTCGCCGCCCAAGGCGTGGACGTGCAATGGACTGAATTCCCCGGTGGCCCGCAACTGCTCGAAGGCCTGAACGTGGGCTCCATCGACTTTGGCGTCACCGGTGAAACGCCGCCCGTGTTCGCTCAGGCCGCTGGCGCCGATCTGCTCTACGTTGCCTATGAGCCGCCAGCGCCCCACAGCGAAGCGATCCTGGTGCCGAAGGACTCGCCGATCAAATCGGTGCAGGAACTCAAGGGCAAGAAAGTCGTGCTCAACAAAGGCTCCAACGTGCACTACCTGTTGGTGCGTGCGCTTGAAGACGCCGGCCTCAAATACAGCGACATCCAGACCGTCTTCCTGCCGCCCGCCGATGCCCGCGCGGCGTTCGAGCGTGGCAGTGTCGATGCCTGGGTGATCTGGGACCCGTACCAGGCCGCCGCCGAACAGCAACTGCAAGCACGCACCCTGCGCGATGGCAAAGGCCTCGTCGACAACCACCAGTTCTACCTGGCGACCCAACCTTACGCGCAGAAAAATCCTGAAGTGATCAAGGCTCTGGTGGAAGAAGTACGCGCGATCGGCGAATGGTCCAAGGCCAATCCCGAGGACGTGACCCAGCAAGTTTCGCCACTGCTCGGCCTGCCAGCGGACATCACCCTGACCTCGGTGAAACGCCAGGGTTACGGCGCGCTGTTCCTTACGCCGGAAGTAGTCGCTGCCCAGCAAAAAATCGCCGACAGCTTCTACCAGCTCAAGCTGATTCCCAAACCCTTGAGCATCAAAGACGTGATCTGGACGCCCCCGGCGGCCGTAGCCAAAGCGCCGTAATTCGACTTCCCAAGGAGACCACTCCATGAGCCTCAATATTTTCTGGTTCCTGCCTACCCACGGCGACGGCCATTACCTTGGCACCGCCAAAGGCGCTCGCGCCGTCGACCACGGTTACTTGCAACAGGTCGCGCAAGCCGCGGATCGTCTGGGCTTTGGCGGGGTGCTGATTCCCACCGGTCGCTCCTGCGAAGACTCGTGGCTGGTGGCCGCGTCGCTGATCCCGGTGACCCAGCGTTTGAAATTCCTTGTCGCCCTGCGCCCCGGGATCATTTCCCCGACGGTGGCGGCGCGTCAGGCCGCGACGCTGGATCGTCTGTCCGGCGGTCGTGCGCTGTTCAACCTGGTCACCGGTGGCGATCCGGAAGAGCTGGCCGGTGATGGTTTGTTCCTCAGTCACGAAGAACGCTATCAGGCCTCGGTTGAATTCACTCGCATCTGGCGCCGGGTGCTGGAAGGTGAAACCGTCGATTACGACGGTCAGCACATCAGCGTGAAGGGTGCCAAATTGCTCTATCCGCCGATCCAGCAACCGCGTCCGCCGCTGTATTTCGGCGGCTCGTCGGAAGCCGCGCAAGACCTCGCGGCAGAACAGGTCGAAATGGTCCTGACCTGGGGCGAGCCACCGGCCGCCGTGGCAGAAAAAATCGAGCAGGTTCGCGCCAAAGCCGCGAAGCTTGGCCGTACCGTGCGCTTCGGTATTCGCTTGCATGTGATCGTTCGTGAAACCAATGCCGAGGCATGGCAAGCGGCGGATCGACTGATCTCGCATCTGGACGATGACATCATCGCCCGTGCCCAGGCGTCTCTGGCGCGTTTCGATTCGGTCGGCCAGCAACGCATGGCCGCCTTGCATGGCGGCAGTCGCGACCATCTGGAAGTCAGCCCCAACCTCTGGGCCGGTGTCGGTCTGGTGCGCGGCGGGGCCGGTACGGCGCTGGTCGGCGACGGTCCGACCGTGGCCGCTCGGGTGAAGGAATACGCGGACCTGGGCATCGACACGTTCATCTTCTCCGGTTATCCACACCTGGAAGAGTCCTATCGGGTGGCCGAGTTGTTGTTCCCGCATCTGGACATCGAGCGCCCGGAACTGCCCAAAGGCGCCAACTACGTCAGCCCGTTCGGCGAGATGGTGGCCAACGACATTCTTCCTAAAGCCGCGTCCCAGAGCTGAGGCGTCGCCATGAAGAAAATCATCCACAACCTCGCGCCTTGGGCGTTGCCGGTCTTGTTGCTGGCGGTATGGCAGTTGTCGGTGTCGGCGGGCTGGTTGTCGACGCGGATTCTGCCGGCGCCGATCGCGGTGATCGAGGCCGGTGTGAGCCTGGTCAGCAGCGGTGAAATCTGGACTCACCTGGCCATCAGCGGCTGGCGCGCGGCGCTCGGTTTCGCCATTGGCGGCGGCATCGGTCTGACCTTGGGTTTCATCACCGGCTTGTCGAAATGGGGCGAACGCCTGCTCGACAGTTCGGTGCAGATGATCCGCAACGTGCCGCACCTGGCGCTGATCCCGCTGGTGATCCTGTGGTTCGGCATCGACGAGTCGGCGAAGATTTTTCTGGTGGCGCTGGGCACGTTGTTCCCGATCTACCTCAACACGTATCACGGCATCCGCAACGTCGATCCGGCGCTGGTGGAAATGTCCCGCAGTTATGGTTTGTCCGGTTTCAGCCTGTTTCGTCAGGTAATCCTGCCGGGTGCGCTGCCGTCGATTTTGGTGGGTGTGCGTTTTGCCCTGGGCTTCATGTGGCTGACATTGATCGTCGCCGAAACCATTTCCGCCAGCGCCGGCATCGGCTACCTGGCGATGAATGCCCGGGAGTTTTTGCAGACCGACGTGGTGGTGCTGGCGATTCTTTTGTACGCGGTGCTCGGCAAGCTGGCCGACCTTGCGGCGCGCGGGCTGGAACGCGTGTGGCTGCGCTGGCATCCGGCTTATCAGGTTGCCAAGGGAGGTGCTGCATGACGGCTCAACAACCTCCACGCCTGCTGCGCGGTATTGCGCTGGTGGTGCGCAAGCTGCAAAAGACCTTCGGTTCACGGCAGGTGCTGCGTGAAATCGACCTGCACATTCCGGCCGGGCAGTTTGTGGCGGTGGTCGGGCGTAGCGGTTGCGGCAAAAGTACCTTGTTGCGCTTGCTCGCTGGTCTCGACAAACCCACGGCTGGCGAGTTGCTCGCCGGCGCAGCGCCACTGAGTGATGCGCGGGAAGACACTCGGCTGATGTTCCAGGAAGCACGTCTGCTGCCGTGGAAAAAGATCATCGACAACGTCGGTCTCGGGCTCAAGGGCAACTGGCGGCCGCAAGCGCTGGAAGCCCTTGAAACGGTCGGTCTGGCGGATCGCGCCAATGAATGGCCGGCAGCGTTATCTGGCGGGCAGAAGCAGCGTGTGGCCCTGGCTCGCGCGTTGATCCATCAACCGCGCTTGCTGTTGCTCGACGAACCTCTGGGCGCACTGGATGCCCTGACCCGAATCGAAATGCAGCAACTGATCGAACGGCTCTGGCAACAGCATGGCTTCACCGTGTTGCTGGTGACTCACGACGTCAGCGAAGCGGTGGCGATTGCCGATCGGGTGATCCTGATTGAAGAGGGCGAAGTTGGCCTCGACCTGCCTGTGGAACTGCCGCGCCCTCGGGTCCGTGGCTCCCATCGGCTGGCGGCGCTGGAAACCGAAGTGCTCAACCGCGTGCTGTCTCTGCCTGGCCAACCGCCGGAACCGGAACCTGTTTCACCACTGCCTACGCAATTGCGTTGGGCTCAATAACTTGAAGATTCATCCAACGACAGGAATCAACATCATGACTATCAAAGCCATCAACGTTCGTAACCAGTTCAAAGGCTCGATCAAGGAAATCGTGCTGGGTGACGTGCTGTCGGAAATCGACGTGCAAACTGCCTCCGGCATCGTCACGTCGGTGATTACCACCCGCTCGGTGAAAGAGCTGGAACTGGTGGTCGGCAGTGAAGTGATCGCGTTTGTGAAATCCACCGAGGTATCGATCGCCAAGTTGTAAGCGTGTGCGCAAACTACAACCCTGGAGGGTGTTAGCCCTTCGGGGTTTTTGCGCATGTCTTGAACTCAGTGGTGTAGCCATCGCGGGCAAGTCGGATCGCCGCACCGCCGCTCCCACAGGTTTATTTGTCACTCACAAAATCTGTGTTCGCTGGAGATTTTTGTGGGAGCGGGCTTGCCCGCGATGAGGCCAGCGTGACCGCCGCCGCAGTCAGATTGAGTGAATGCGCTTGGGCAAATATGGCGGCAGATAAAGCCCCAGATAAGCATCAAACACCCGCATCCCCTCCTCAGCCATACGCGGCGTGATCTGCCCATGCTGCTGCACCGAGCGAGCATACACCCGGTCCCCCAGCTCCATGGCCAGCGCAAACACATCGACATCACTTGGTAGCGTCGGCAGTTCGAAATGGTGGTCGAACAGTTTATGCATCAGGTCGCCAAGTTCGATGTCGTGCTGGCGGTCGGCCTGGGTGACTTCGGTCAGGCCATGCTGGGCAAGGATCAATTGGCGGGCGGCGGCGTCTTCGTCGTAGATGGCGAGCATGCGTTGTTCCACCAGTCGCGACAGGTCGCGCCAGCCGTTGAGAGCGTTGTGGTCGATTGGCGCTTGCAGGCAGGCGCGGAACGCGGCGTGGACGTCGGCGGTCAGGGCTTCAAGCAGGGCCGGGACGCTGGCGAAAAAATGGTAGACGGAGGAGGGCGGGATCTCCGCGCGTTCGGCGACGCTGTAGATCGACAGGCTGGCCACGCCCTCGGCGGCCAGCAGCGTGCGGGCGGCATCGAGTATCGAATCGATCCGGGCCTGGCTGCGGGCGCGGGGTTTGCGAAGGGTGGCGGTGCGCGTCATTGAAGTCTCCTGCAGGGCAGCGGGCATTGTACGCAGAGCGGGCAGATGTTCCATATCCCCTGTGACGAGGGAGCTTGCTCCCGTTGGAGTCCGAAGGACTCCCTGTAACAGCGATACGGTTCTGTCAGACACACCTCAATGGCTGTTTTGGGGCCGCTTCGCGACCCAGCGGGAGCAAGCTCCCTCACCACAGGTTTGATGTTGGCCATAAAAAAACGCCGCAGGCTTCAATAGCCGGCGGCGCTGTTTTTTTACTTCAACCGCTTACACGGTATGCAGGTACCAGTTGTACTCGAGGTCGGAGATGGAGTGTTCGAACTCCTCCAGCTCGCTCTCTTTACAGGCCACGAAGATATCGATGTATTTCGGATCGATGTACTTGGCCATGACTTCGCTGTCGTCCAGCTCGCGCAATGCATCACGCAAGTTGTTTGGCAGGCTTTGCTCGTTCTGCTCGTAGGAGTTGCCTTCCACGGGCGCGCCCGGCTCGATCTTGTTGGTCAGGCCGTGATGCACACCGGCCAAAACCGAAGCCATCAACAGGTACGGGTTGGCGTCGGCGCCGGCTACACGGTGTTCGATGCGTACGGCATCGGAGGAACCGGTCGGTACGCGGATGGCCACGGTGCGGTTGTCCAGGCCCCAGCACGGCGAGTTCGGCACGTAGAACTGTGCGCCGAAACGACGGTAGGAGTTGACGTTCGGGCAGAGGAAAGCCATCTGCGCCGGCAGGGTCTCGAGCACACCGCCGATCGCGTGACGCAGTGCGGCGTTCTGCTCGGGATCCTCGCTGGCAAAAATGTTTTTGCCATCTTTATCAAGAATCGAGATGTGGACGTGCAGACCATTACCCGCCTGGCCTGGGTAAGGCTTGGCCATGAAGGTGGTGTC
This sequence comes from Pseudomonas wuhanensis, assembly GCF_030687395.1. Classification (GTDB taxonomy): domain Bacteria; phylum Pseudomonadota; class Gammaproteobacteria; order Pseudomonadales; family Pseudomonadaceae; genus Aquipseudomonas; species Aquipseudomonas wuhanensis. The sequence goes on from NZ_CP117430.1 coordinate 343,162, forward strand.
CATCTCATGGTCGTAGGCGATGTTTTTGATCAGACGCTTGAGCAGGACCGCATAGTCGCAGGCCTTGATCGGGTCGGCCACGTGGTGCAGGTTCACTTCGAACTGCGCCGGGGCACTTTCCTTGACGATTGCGTCGGCAGGGATGCCTTGCTCTTTCGCACCTTCCAGAATGTCCTGGAGGCAGTCGACGTATTCGTCGAGGTCGTCGATCAGGTAGACCTGTGTCGAGTGTGGGCGTTTGCCGGAAATCGGCGAGCGCGGTGGTTGCGGGCGACCGTTCACGTTCTCCTGGTCGATCAGGTAGAACTCCAGTTCGAACGCGGCGCAGATAGTCAGGCCCATCTCGTCAAACTTTGCGACGACTTGTCGCAGGACTTCGCGCGGGTCGGCGAAGAAAGGATCACCTTCGAGTTCGTGCATGGTCATCAACAGCTGCGCGGTCGGGCGCTTCTGCCAGGGCTCATTGCACAGGGTGTCGGGAATTGGATAGCAGATTCGGTCAGCATCGCCGATGTCCAGGCCCAGGCCGGTGCTTTCCACCGTCGAGCCATTGATATCCAGAGCAAATAGAGAGGCCGGCAGGTTGATGCCTTTCTCGTAAACCTTGTGGAGGCTGGTGCGTTCAATGCGCTTGCCGCGCACCACACCATTCATATCCGCAATCAGAAGGTCAACGTACAGAACCTCAGGATGTTCCTTAAGGAACGCGTTCGCTTCGTTAAGCTGAACGGCACGCGGGGGTACCGACATGATGCAACACCTTTGTTGTTAAAAATATCAATCATTGATCTCTTCGGATTCCAGTCAACCCGAACGGCATGCCGAAGTCAAGCGAGGCCTTTTTTGCCCTAAAAAAGCACTGGCGAGGCTTTTTTGAGGCACTTTGGGGCGTTTTTTGGCTTTCGGCCCTCTTGGCGCCCGCGAGCTTGAGCGGGCCGTGTTGTATTTTTTACGGGGGTGTTGTGTAAAAAAATGAACAAGGCTAAGCTCGATTTAAACCCATAACAGCAATAATACCGGGGTGCTTCATGTCTCGCCTGCCGTTAATCGGCGTCACCGCCTGCTCAAAGCAGATCGGTCTGCATGCTTATCACATCAGTGGCGACAAATACGTACGCGCCGTGGCTTCAGCTGCCAAGGGCCTGCCGTTGATTCTTCCATCCCTGGCGGATCAACTGGCGCCGTCCGAAATTCTGGACGCTCTGGACGGCATTCTCTTTACAGGCTCTCCTTCTAATATAGAACCGTTTCACTACAACGGCCCGGCCAGTGCGCCAGGTACTGCTCATGATTCTGCACGCGATGCCACCACTCTCCCGCTGATCCGCGCCGCTGTCGAGGCCGGTGTTCCCGTGCTTGGCATTTGCCGCGGCTTCCAGGAAATGAATGTGGCGTTCGGCGGCAGTCTGCATCAGAAGGTTCACGAGGCCGGTCCATACATGGACCACCGTGAAGATGACAGCCTTCCGCTGGAAGGGCAGTACGCTCCAAGTCACTCGGTGCGCGTCCAACCGGGCGGGGTACTTGCAGGTCTCGGGCTGGCGAGAGAGATTAATGTCAATTCCATTCACGGTCAGGGCGTCGAACGACTGGCGCCGGGCCTGCGTGTGGAAGCGGTGGCGCCCGACGGGTTGATCGAAGCCGTCTCTGTTATCGAAAGCAAGGCTTTTGCCTTGGGTGTGCAATGGCATCCCGAATGGCAGGTAAGCTTGAATCATGACTACCTTGCGATTTTCCAGGCATTTGGCGATGCCTGCCGCAAGCATGCTCTACAACGCGACGCCGATGCGTCAAACAACGCCTGACTTATAAGAGTCAGGAAACTCAGCCTAAGAGGCATTTATGAGTAACAACCTCGACCAGCTCACCGATTGGTTGAAAGACCACAAGATCACAGAAGTCGAATGCATGATTGGCGACCTGACCGGCATCACCCGGGGCAAGATTTCGCCGACCAACAAGTTCATTGCCGAAAAAGGCATGCGCCTGCCCGAAAGCGTTCTGTTGCAGACCGTCACCGGCGACTACGTCGAAGACGACATCTATTACGAATTGCTCGACCCGGCCGACATCGACATGATCTGCCGCCCCGACCAGAACGCGGTGTTTCTGGTGCCCTGGGCCATCGAGCCCACCGCCCAAGTGATCCACGACACCTACGACAAGCAGGGCAATCCGATCGAGCTGTCGCCGCGCAACGTGCTCAAAAAGGTGCTGAAACTCTACGCCGACCACGGCTGGCAGCCGATCGTGGCGCCGGAAATGGAGTTCTATCTCACCAAGCGCAGCGATGACCCGGATTACCCGCTGCAACCGCCGATCGGCCGCTCCGGTCGTCCGGAAACCGGTCGCCAGTCGTTCTCGATTGAAGCGGCGAACGAATTCGATCCGTTGTTCGAAGACGTCTACGACTGGTGCGAACTGCAAGAACTGGACCTCGACACGCTGATCCACGAGGACGGCACCGCGCAGATGGAAATCAACTTCCGTCATGGCGATGCCCTGTCTTTGGCCGACCAGATTCTGGTGTTCAAACGCACCATGCGTGAAGCCGCGCTCAAGCACAACGTGGCGGCGACCTTCATGGCCAAGCCCATGACCGGCGAGCCGGGCAGTGCCATGCACTTGCACCAGAGCATCATCGACATCGAGACCGGCAAAAACGTCTTCTCCAATGAAGACGGGACCATGAGCCAGCTGTTTCTCAATCACATCGGCGGTTTGCAGAAGTTCATTCCTGAGTTGCTGCCGTTGTTCGCCCCCAACGTCAATTCGTTCCGCCGCTTCCTGCCGGATACCTCGGCACCGGTGAACGTGGAGTGGGGCGAAGAGAACCGCACCGTGGGCCTGCGGGTTCCGGATGCCGGGCCGCAGAATCGTCGGGTGGAAAACCGTCTGCCGGGCGCCGATGCCAACCCTTACCTGGCCATCGCCGCCAGCCTGTTGTGCGGCTTTATCGGCATGGTCGAAGGGCATAACCCGAGTGCTCCGGTCGTGGGTCGTGGTTACGAGCGGCGCAACCTGCGCCTGCCACTGACGATTGAAGACGCCCTGGATCGCATGGAAAACAGCAAGACCATCGAAAAGTACCTGGGCAAGAAATTCATCACGGGCTACATCGCGGTCAAGCGGGCCGAGCATGAAAACTTCAAGCGCGTGATCAGTTCGTGGGAGCGGGAATTCCTGCTCTTCGCCGTCTGATGCGCCGGGCGCTGCGCTTGGCGGCGCCCTCCACTCGAATCTTAGGAGAATTCGCATGACCAGCAACAACCCGCAAACCCGTGAATGGCAAGCCCTGAGCAGCGATCACCACCTGGCCCCGTTCAGCGACTTCAAGCAGCTGAAAGAGAAAGGCCCACGAATCATTACCAATGCCAAGGGTGTTTACCTCTGGGACAGCGAAGGCAACAAGATCCTCGACGGTATGGCCGGCCTGTGGTGCGTCGCGATCGGCTACGGTCGCGATGAGCTGGCCGATGCCGCCAGCAAACAGATGCGCGAACTGCCTTATTACAACCTGTTCTTCCAGACGGCTCACCCGCCGGTGCTGGAGTTGGCCAAGGTCATTGCCGACGTTGCGCCTGAAGGCATGAATCACGTGTTCTTCACCGGTTCCGGTTCCGAAGGCAACGACACCATGCTGCGGATGGTTCGCCACTACTGGGCGATCAAGGGCCAGCCGAAGAAGAAAGTCATCATCAGTCGCAAGAACGGCTATCACGGTTCCACCGTGGCCGGCGCGAGCCTGGGCGGCATGACGTACATGCACGAACAGGGCGACTTGCCGATCCCGGGCATTGTCCACATTGCCCAGCCGTACTGGTTCGGCGAAGGCGGCGACATGACGCCGAACGAGTTCGGTATCTGGGCGGCCAATCAGCTGGAAGAGAAAATCCTCGAAGTCGGCGTCGACAACGTCGGTGCCTTTATTGCCGAGCCGATCCAGGGCGCCGGCGGCGTGATCATTCCGCCAGACAGCTACTGGCCGCGCATCAAGGAAATCCTCGCCAAGTACGACATTCTGTTCGTGGCCGACGAAGTGATCTGCGGTTTCGGCCGTACCGGTGAGTGGTTCGGTACCGATTTCTACGACCTCAAGCCCCACATGATGACCATCGCCAAAGGCCTGACCTCCGGCTACATCCCGATGGGTGGCCTGATCGTGCGTGACGACGTGGTCGAGGTGCTTAACGAAGGCGGTGATTTCAACCACGGTTTCACGTATTCCGGGCACCCGGTGGCCGCTGCGGTGGCGCTGGAAAACATCCGTATCTTGCGCGATGAGAAAATTGTCGAGCGCGTGCGTACAGAAACGGCACCTTATTTGCAGAAGCGTCTACGGGAGCTGAGCGATCACCCGTTGGTGGGGGAAGTGCGCGGGGTCGGTCTGTTGGGGGCCATCGAACTGGTTCAGGACAAAGCCACCCGCAAACGTTACGAAGGCAAGGGCGTCGGCATGATCTGCCGCACGTTCTGCTTCGAAAACGGCCTGATCATGCGCGCCGTCGGCGACACCATGATCATTGCTCCGCCACTGGTGATTACACCGGCTGAAATCGACGAGTTGGTGACCAAGGCACGCAAGTGTCTGGACCTGACCCTGAGTGCGTTGCAGGGCTAAGTGCTAGGCTCTGAGCGAGGTGCGAAGATTGCACTTCGCTCAGTGCAAACAAAGGATGGGCCTTTCCTTGAAAGCCTGCCTTGGATCTTGCCAGACTAACGGTTGTTCGGATGCCCAGTAACAGGCCGCTGAGCACGTGGTTAAAAAGAAAAATTGGAGCATTACCCATGAAGGCATTAGGTATGAAGATAGCTGGCAAGACCCTCCTCGCCATGTCCCTGATGGGCGTGATGGCGGGTGCCGTTCAGGCGGACGACAAGGTGCTGCACGTGTACAACTGGTCCGATTACATCGCACCGGATACCGTCAAGAAGTTCGAAGCCGAGTCGGGTATCAAAGTCGTCTACGACGTGTTCGACAGTAACGAAACCCTTGAAGCCAAGTTGCTGGCGGGCAAGTCCGGCTACGACATCGTCGTGCCGTCGAACAACTTCCTGGCCAAGCAGATCAAGGCCGGCGTCTACCAGAAGCTGGACAAGTCCAAGCTGCCTAACTGGAAAAACCTGAACACGGACCTGCTCAAAGCGGTATCGGTGAGCGACCCGGGTAACGAACACGCGTTCCCTTACATGTGGGGCTCGATCGGTATCGGTTTCAACGCCGAGAAGGTCAAGGCTGCACTGGGTGCCGATGCGCCGACCAACTCCTGGGACTTGCTGTTCAAACCTGAAAACGCTGCCAAGTTGAAGTCGTGCGGTATCAGCTTCCTCGATTCGCCAACCGAGATGATTCCGGTGGCGTTGCATTACCTGGGCTATCCAACCGACAGCCAGGACAAGAAACAACTGGCCGAAGCCGAAGCGCTGTTCCTGAAGATTCGTCCTTCGGTGGGCTACTTCCACTCGTCCAAGTACATCTCCGACCTGGCCAACGGCAACATCTGCGTCGCCGTGGGTTACTCGGGTGACATCTACCAGGCCAAGGCTCGCGCCGCTGAAGCCGGTGACAAGGTGAAAGTCAGCTACAACATTCCGAAAGAAGGTGCCGGCAGCTTCTACGACATGGTCGCCATCCCTAAAGATGCCGAAAACGTCGAAGGCGCCTACAAGTTCATGACCTTCCTGCAGAAGCCGGAAATCATGGCTGAAATCACCAACGCCGTGCGTTTCCCGAACGGTAACGCGGCGTCTACCGCACTGGTTGATAAAGAAATCACCAGCGATCCAGGCATCTACCCGCCAGCGGAAGTGTTGGCCAAGCTGTACGCGATTGCCGACTTGCCGGCCGCGACCCAGCGGATCCTGACTCGCAGCTGGACCAAGATCAAATCCGGTAAATAAGTAATAAACCCTGTAGCAGCTGCCGCAGGCTGCGTCCAACTGCGAAGCAGTTGTACTGTTGAAAACGCGGGAAGGTCCTTCGGACCTTAACGCAGCCTTCGGCAGCTGCTACAGGATCTTCATAAAGTTTGCTGGAACGGTTTTTCGAGGGTAAGTTGCGCGCCGGTTTTGTTGCCAGGCAGCCATGGCTGTCATGTAACGCGGGGCAACTTGGGCCCAACTAATTTTAGAGGACCTCCACTTGCCTATTTTTTCTTTGTTGCGCAATGCCCTGCTGGTCGGCACCGGGCTGACACTTGCTGTCAGTGTTCAGGCCGCCGGCACAGTGCATATTTATAATTGGTCGGACTACATCGGTGAGACCACCCTGGCCGACTTCCAGAAAGAAACCGGTATCAAGCCGGTGTATGACGTATTCGATTCCAACGAAACCCTGGAAGGCAAGTTGCTGGCCGGGCGTACCGGTTATGACGTGGTCGTGCCGTCCAACCACTTCCTTGGCAAGCAGATCAAAGCCGGAGCTTTTCAGAAGCTCGATAAATCGAAGCTGACCAACTATTCCAACCTCGACCCGGTGCTGCTCAAGCGCCTGGAGCAGAACGATCCGGGCAATCAGTACGCCGTACCGTATCTGTGGGGCACCAATGGCATCGGTTACAACGTCGACAAGGTCAAGGCAGTGCTGGGCCTGGACAAGATCGATTCCTGGGATGTGGTGTTCGAGCCGCAGAACATCAAGAAGCTGCACAGTTGTGGCGTGGCGTTCCTCGACTCCGCCGATGAAATGATGCCCACGGTCCTCAACTATATGGGCCTGAACGCCAACAGCACCAACCCTGAAGACTACAAAAAGGCTGAAGCCAAGTTGCTGGCGGTGCGGCCTTACGTGACGTATTTCCACTCGTCCAAATACATCGCAGACCTGGCCAACGGTGACATCTGCGTGGCGATCGGTTTTTCCGGCGATATGTTCCAGGCCAAGGCGCGCGCGGCTGAAGCCGGCAAAGGCATGAACATCGCCTACTCGATTCCGAAAGAGGGCGGCGCGCTCTGGTTCGACATGCTGGCGATCCCCAAGGATGCGGCCAACGCCAAAGAAGCCCACGCCTTCATTAACTATTTGCTCAAGCCTGAGGTGATCGCCAAGGTCAGCGATGCCGTGGGCTACGCCAACCCGAACCCCGGGTCGGACAAACTGATGGAGCAGTCGATACGCACCGACGCATCGGTTTATCCACCACAAGCGGTCCTCGACAAGACGTATGTCTCCACCGAGTTACCACCGAATATTCAACGTTTGATGACCCGCAGCTGGACCAAGGTCAAGTCGGGCAAATAGCGTCAAACTATCCAGGTTCGCCATGTTGAGCGAACTGCAAATTCTGTTGGGAGTTTCGTAAATGGCAGTTGCCTCCGGCGCCTATAAGAAAGCCCTCGAGGGCGACCAGACACCTAAACAGGTGCTGGTCAAAATCGACCGGGTCACCAAAAAGTTCGACGAGACGATTGCCGTGGACGACGTGTCCCTGGAAATCAAGAAAGGCGAAATATTCGCCCTGCTCGGCGGCTCGGGTTCGGGCAAATCCACTTTGCTGCGGATGCTGGCAGGTTTCGAACGGCCCACGGAGGGGCGCATTTTCCTCGATGGCGTAGACATCACGGACATGCCGCCGTACGAGCGGCCGATCAACATGATGTTCCAGTCCTACGCCCTGTTCCCGCACATGACGGTGGCGCAAAACATCGCCTTCGGCCTCAAGCAGGACAAGATTCCGTCGGCTGAAGTCGACGCTCGCGTGGCCGAGATGCTCAAGCTGGTGCAGATGAGCCAGTACGCCAAGCGCAAACCCCATCAATTGTCCGGCGGTCAGCGTCAGCGTGTGGCCTTGGCGCGTTCTTTGGCCAAGCGGCCGAAGCTGTTGCTGCTCGACGAACCGATGGGCGCGCTGGACAAGAAACTGCGCTCGCAAATGCAGCTGGAACTGGTCGAGATCATTGAGCGGGTCGGCGTGACCTGCGTGATGGTGACCCACGACCAGGAAGAGGCCATGACCATGGCCGAGCGCATCGCGATCATGCACCTGGGCTGGATTGCCCAGATCGGCAGCCCGATCGACATCTACGAAACCCCGACCAGCCGTCTGGTCTGCGAATTCATCGGCAACGTCAACATTTTCGACGGTGAAGTGATCGACGACGCCGAAGGCCACGCGACCATCACCTGCAAGGACCTGGACCGGCAGATTTATGTGGGCCACGGCATCAGCACTTCGGTGCAGGACAAGTCCGTGACCTACGCGATCCGTCCGGAAAAACTGCTGGTGACACCGACCATGCCGACCTGCGAATACAATTGGTCCAGCGGCAAAGTGCATGACATCGCCTACCTCGGTGGACACTCGGTGTTCTACGTCGAACTGCCGAGCGGCAAGATCGTCCAGTCTTTCGTCGCCAACGCCGAGCGCCGTGGCCAGCGCCCGACCTGGGGTGACCAGGTTTACGTGTGGTGGGAAGATGACAGCGGCGTGGTGCTTCGCTCATGAACACGCGCAAATTCAAACGCAGGCTCAATCGAATAATTCCCGGTGGCCGTCAGCTGGTCATCGGGGTTCCGTTCATCTGGCTGTTCCTGTTCTTCATGCTGCCGTTCTTCATCGTATTGAAGATCAGCTTCGCCGAAGCCGACGTGGCCATTCCGCCGTACACCGAAATCTACAGCTTCATCGACCAGAAGCTCCAGGTGCTGCTTAACCTGAGCAACTACGCGATGCTCGGCGACGACGAGTTGTACATCGCCGCTTATCTCGGTTCGCTGAAGATGGCGCTGATCAGCACCGTCCTCTGTTTGCTGATCGGCTACCCGATGGCCTACGCCATTGCCACCGCCCGCAAAGAGCTGCAAACGGTGCTGGTGCTGCTGATCATGATGCCGACCTGGACCGCAATCCTGATCCGCGTTTACGCGTGGATGGGCATCCTCAGCAACAACGGCCTGCTCAATGGTTTTCTGATGACCATGGGCTGGATCGACGAGCCGCTGCAGATCCTCAATACCAACCTGGCGGTCTATATCGGGGTCGTTTACTCCTATCTGCCGTTCATGATCCTGCCGCTCTACGCCAACCTGGTCAAACACGACACCAGCCTGCTGGAAGCCGCGTCGGACCTTGGTTCGAGCACCTTCAACAGTTTCTGGAAGATCACCGTGCCGCTGTCGAAAAACGGCATCATCGCAGGCTGCATGCTGGTGTTCATCCCGGTGGTGGGTGAGTTCGTGATCCCGGAACTGCTCGGTGGTCCAGAAACCCTGATGATCGGTAAAGTGCTCTGGCAAGAATTCTTCAACAACCGTGACTGGCCGGTGGCATCAGCGCTTGCGGTGGTGATGCTGGCGATCCTGATTGTGCCGATCATCCTGTTCAACCGTAGTCAGGCCAAAGAAATGGAGGGCAAGGAATGAAGCGCTTCCGTTTCTCAAGTTTCATGCTGGTAGCGGGTTTGCTGTTCATCTACGCGCCGATGCTGATCCTGGTGATCTACTCGTTCAACGCCTCGAAACTGGTGACGGTGTGGGGCGGCTGGTCGATCAAGTGGTACGTGGGGTTGATGGACAACACCCAACTGATGGGCTCGGTGGTGCGCTCGCTGGAAATCGCCTGTTACACGGCGATTGCCGCAGTGGCACTGGGGACGCTGGCGGCATTCGTGCTGACCCGTATCACCCACTTCAAGGGCCGCACGCTGTTCGGTGGCCTGGTTACTGCGCCGCTGGTGATGCCGGAAGTGATCACCGGTCTGTCGTTGTTGCTGCTGTTCGTGGCCATGGCGCAGATGATCGGCTGGCCACAGGAACGCGGCATCGTCACCATCTGGATCGCCCACACCACGTTCTGTGCCGCGTATGTGGCGGTGGTGGTGTCGGCGCGCTTGCGTGAACTGGACCTGTCGATCGAAGAGGCGGCCATGGATCTGGGCGCGCGGCCGTGGAAGGTGTTCTTCCTGATCACCATCCCGATGATCGCGCCGTCGCTGGCGGCGGGCGGGATGATGTCGTTTGCCTTGTCGCTGGATGACCTGGTGCTGGCGAGCTTCGTGTCCGGTCCGGGTTCCACGACCCTGCCGATGGAAGTGTTCTCGGCGGTGCGCCTGGGCGTGAAGCCCGAGATCAACGCCGTGGCCAGCCTGATTCTACTGGCGGTGTCGCTGGTGACGTTCCTGGTCTGGTACTTCAGCCGTCGTGCCGAAGAGATTCGCAAGCGTGCGATTCAGCAGGCCATCGAAGAAGGCGCCGCCGATTCCTGGAAACAACCGGACGTGCGCCGGGCGCAGGCGCCGGAAGCGGCTTGAGCCTGATGCCGGGTTGACCACCGTTGCGTGGCCAACCCAAATCCCTGTGGGAGCGGGCTTGCCCGCTCCCACAGGTTTTTAGGAAATCCAAGGTGATTTGCGGATGATCTCGACGAAGTTCATCGGCTTGAAGCCCGGCTCGCTGTCCACCAGTACATCCGCGTTCACGGTGCCAAACGTGCTGTCCGGCTTATGTTTGAAGCCGTTGGCGAACGCACACAGAATGCACTCCTTGAACCCTTCACCCCGTGGATGCGCATGCACCACTGCTTCACGCTGCACAGTGGAAAACGCCGCGTAGTCGATGCCCAGCACATCCATCTCGACGCCGGCCGTCACCAGCGCCACGTTGGGACGCAAGTGTTGCGGCACGCCCGGTGTGGTGTGCAGGGCAATCGACAACCACACCTGTTCGATATCGTCGTCAGACAAACCGTAGGGTTTGAGGAACGCTTTGGCTGCGTTGGCACTGTCGACTTCGAAGCGTTCGTCATCGCTGCGGTGACCTTCTACCAGACCCAAATCATGGAACATCGCGCCGACGTACAGCAGCTCCGGGTCGTAGGCCAACTGCTTGCGCTCACCGCTCAAGGCACCGAACAGAAACACCCGGCGTGAGTGGTGGAACAGCAGATCGGACTCGACGTCGCGAATGTATTCAGTGGTGGCCATGGCCAGCGCGCTGTCGGGGATTTTGATACCGGCGATGATGCTGCTCATGGTGCTTTCCTCATGGGGAACGCCGTGGCGGCGCTGATGGGGTCAGTCTGTTCGCGCAGCCGAAACCGGACAATCGATCCATGGCTGCGATCCCGGCCAATGAGCCTGCATATCGCGCCAACCTCGCTTGTTGGGCGCGGATTGGCTACGGTGAGTCGCAGCCAGTGAGCTTTTTGTGGCGAGGGAGCTTGCTCCCGCTGGGCTGCGAAGCGGCCCTAAAATCTGCAATCGAATTATGTCAGGCACACCGCGTCCGACGGTTTTGCGACTGCTGCGCAGTCGAGCGGGAGCAAGCTCCCTCGCCACAGGTATGCGTGATCCTTAGAGGCGTTTCGTACCATGAGTAAAACCATTGCCATCGTGGTGTTCCCAGGCGTCCAGTCGCTCGACGTCACCGGCCCCATGGATGTGTTTTCCGAAGCCAATCGTTTCCTGGCCCCGGAGGATCACTATCGGCTGGAGGTGATCGGTATCGAGCATGGGGTGATGGTGTGTTCCAACGGTTTATCGCTCAATGCCCATCGGCATTTCAGTGAAGCACTGGAGGCTTATGACCTGCTGTTGGTGGCGGGTGGGCCGCAGTTGCCGTTCCTGAATTTTGGCGCGGCGTTCGATGCCTGGTTGCGTGATGCCTGTGCGTTGGCGCAACGGTTTGGTTCGATCTGCAACGGCGCCTTCATGCTCGCCCGGGCCGGATTGCTCGACGGGCGAACCGTCACCACTCATTGGGGCGACGCCGCGGCGCTGGCGCAGTTGTGCCCGTCGACTCAGGTCGAGGCTGATCGTTTGTACGTGCAGGATGGCGAGCTTTACACCTCGGCCGGGGTCACGGCGGGAATCGATCTGTCGCTGTATCTGCTGGCCCGGGATCACGGGCCGGACGTGGCACTCAGCGTGGCCAAGCGGCTGGTGGTGTTCACCCAGCGCTCGGGCGGGCAATCGCAGTTCAGTCCGTTCCTCACGCCCCATGCCGAACCGACTTCGGCGGTAGCGTTGGTCCAGCTCTATGTGTTGGCCAACCTCAATGGCGACCTGACCATTGCTGATCTGGCCAACGCCGCCAACATGAGCACGCGCAACTTTTCCCGGGTGTTCGCCAAGGAGGCGAAAATCACCCCGGCGGAATTCGTCGAACGGGCGAGGGTGGACGCAGCGCGGGTGATGCTCGAAAGCACCCATGCGCCGCTGAAAACCGTGGCGTACCAGTGCGGGTTTCGCGATGCCCAGCACATGCGCAGTGTGTTCAACCGCAGGCTGGGGGTGACGCCGCAGCAGTTCAGGTTGAATTTTGCGGCGATGGTTTGAGCCAGGATTTGGGTTGTTTTTGTGGGCCTCTTCGCGGGCAAGCCCGCTCCCACAGTGATCGGTGTGAAGCAACAATCGTGTGATCAACACAAAACCTGTGGGAGCGGCGGTGCGGCGGTCCGACTTGCCCGCGATGACGTCAGTTCAACCAACAGAAATCTATTGCCCTGAACGCGCTGGCAACAGCTTCAACGTACTACGGGTATTGGCTGTCACTTCTTCATCATTGAAATGCGCCTGGTAGTAAACCCCTTCGATATACGCCTCGGCCTGATCGGCATAGTGGCTGTCGAACGGCACGCCGCTCTGGCCGACCGGGTTGATGGTCAGGCTGTGGGCCGGGTCGGCGAAGTCGATCAGCCGCCGCGTCGACGGGCCGTAGGTCACGGGCCACGGCGCAGGGCCGATCTTGGCCGAGAGGTTGTTCGGCACTTCGTGGGTGCCGGGCGCCGCGAACGGGCCGACGTTGAAGATCCGCTCCAGCGGTTTCTGCATCCCTAGCGGATGGCCGTGAGTCAAGGTGTGCGCCTTGCCCCACTGCCATTGTGTGGAATCGGCGCCCAGGGTGATTTTGAGGTGAGCCATGCTCGCTTGCCAGGCCACCTTGACCGTATCGGCGCGGGTTTCCTTGCCGGGGGTGTTGCGGTTGTCCCACCACGGTGAATCGGCGGAGGCCGCCAGACGCGGCAGTGCGGCATCGATCACCCGGGTCGGGAGCAGCGTTTCGAAGAAGTCATTGCCCAGTTCATCGCGCAGTGCCGCGTCGGTGAGGTTGAACAGAAACTGGTTAAACAGCGTGGCGCTGATGGAGTCCAGCGGGTAATCGCCGCTCCACTGTGCCAGTTGCTCCACCCGTTTGAGCTCGGCGGGATCGCTCACCACTTCACGCAGTACCGGTAGCAACGGCGCCAGCAAACGCGGACCGTAGTCGGTGGTGGTGCCCAGTTGCAGCTTCTGGTTGGAATCGTTGTCCCACTTCACGTTCTTGTCACTGAGTTGACGATTGAGCTGCTGACCGCGATCAGCGAGGTTGTAGTAACCGGGAATTTCCATGCCGGTCGGCGACACCGGCTGGAAGTTAGCCGAGACGATATAGCCCCGCGCCGGGTTCTCTTCCTGTGGGTTGGCGCTGAACGGGTAAAAACCTTCCTTGTCTGCCTGAGGGGTGCTGCCGTCGAGGATGAACCCGGGCTTCACCCCGGCCGGGCGCTTGGGCAGCAGCGCCGAGGCCCACCAACCGATGTCGCCCTTGGCGTTGGCGTAGACGATGTTCAGCCCCGGTGCCTGAACCTTGGCCGACGCGGCGCGGGCCTTGGCCAGGGTGTCGGCGCGGTTGAGCTGGTAGAAGCCGTCGAGGATCGGATTCGGCGTCTCGAGGAAGGCCCACCACATGGCAACCGGCGTCTTGCCGGCGGCGGTGCCGAGCGCATCGTTGATGATCGGGCCGTGGGGCGACTGGCGCAGGGTCAGGGTGACCGGTGACTGGCCTTTGACCGCGATCTGTTGTTCGGTGTTGACCATGTCGACCCACTGGCCGCGATACCAGACCTGGTTCGGGTTGTCCGGGTTGACCTTCTCGGCGATCAGGTCCAGATCGTCGTTCTGGAACATCGTCAGGCTCCAGCCGAAGTCCAGGTTGTGGCCAAGAAACGCAAACGGTACCAGCGCCTGATGGTAGCCATAGAGCTCGAAACCCGGCGCTGACAGGTGCGCTTCGTACCACACCGACGGCACCGAGAAGCGGATGTGCGGGTCACCGGCCAGCAGCGGTTTGCCGCTTTTGCTGCGGTTGCCGGAAATCACCCAGGCATTGCTGCCTTCGAATTGCGGCAGGCCATTGTCGGCCAGCGCCTGCTCACTCAAGCGGGCGAGGGCGTTCAGATCCTTCCAGTCATTGGCGGTGAGGGCCGGCGCAGGGTTGGCGCGCCCTTTGGCCAGCACGCCCTTGGGCTGCCAGTCGAGGTCGAAGATGTTCAGGTACTCGGCGCCCAGTTGGTCACGCACGTAAGTCAGCAACGGTTCGGTGCGAAACGCCGCGGCAAAGCTGTAGGCCATGTAGCCGGCGATGCTGATGCTGTCTTCGGCGGTGAAAGGGCGCTTGGGGATCCCCAGCACGTCGAACTCTATCGGCGCAGCGTGGCTGTCCTGATATTGATTGATGCCATCCAGATAGGCTTGCAGAGCCTTCCACGCCGGCGACTGACGATCCAGCGCCGCCACGTAGCTTTCAGCCCGTTCGCGGATGCGCAGGCTGCGAAACAGTTTGTCGGTGTCGATCAGTTTCGGGCCGAGGACTTCGGCCAGCTCACCACGGGCCAGGCGTCGCATGGCTTCCATCTGGAACAGGCGGTCCTGGGCATGCACATAGCCGAGGGCACGGTAGAGGTCGGTTTCGTTTTCGGCACGAATGTGCGGCACGCCGCGCACGTCGTAGCGCACGGTCACCGAACCTTGCAGGTGCTGCAACTCCACCTGGCCCTGGCGCGTCGGTTGCTTGCTGTACACATACCAGCCGCCCCCGGCGACGAGTACGACGATCAGCAAGGCAAGTACGGTGAGGGCGCGTTTCATGCAGACTCCTTGTTCTTTCGGGATTGCCGCCCGTGTGGGCTGCAAACGTGTAGCACAGACCTCCTGTGCCGGGCATTGCGGTCCTGGAAAAGTCGGGAATGCCTTACTTCCCCTCAGCAGGCCACGGGCAGTAGCAACCCACCGCCAGCGTGTGGGTGGCGTTCACCGCCCGGCCTTCATTCAGCGCTTGCAGAATAGGCTCGATAAAGCTGTTGCTCGAATTGCAGGTCAGGCCTTCGCTGTAAGGACCGAAATACGCCAGCCGGCCACTGCGGTCCCAGATCGCCACCGCCGGGCTGGCGGGGATCTGTTCGGAACCTGGCAGGACAGTAATGGTTTTAAGGCGACTCAACGTGCTGGGCAATTGACCGTGGCTGCCGGGCTTTTGGACCGCATAGAACTCGACGCCCTGCGGTAGATACTGCTCAACCAGTTCGGTCAGGTGTTGTTGGTTGCCGACATTGCACGGGCAGGCCGGGTCCCAGAAGTGCACCAGGCGAATGGCGCCGGGGCCGGCAAGTTCGTCCGGAAGGCGCAACGGGTCGCCGGAGAACACTGCTGTGTGCGAACTGAAGGCGCGCAAGTAGCGCCCCTGAAACCAGTCATAGGCGGCCCACAGCACGCCGGCGCACACAAGGGCGAGCAGGCTGGCAAGCAGTGTGGTGCGGTAGGCCGGACGCATGAGTTTCAATCCTCGAAGGTCGGCTAGCTTGCCATGCTTGCCGCGACAGATGAATATCGCAGGCCCATAAAGTCCGTTTCGCGCTCTGGAATAGCCCATGTCCGCCACTTTCGCCCCCGATCATTTGCGTGCCAGCCTGCGGCCATTGGCCGAGTGGCAGCCGCTGTCGACGGAGGCCATGGCCTATCAGCATTTTTATGGGCTGGATTTTCCCCAGCGACCCTTGCGCAGTGGCCTGGGGCGTTTCGAGGTCGATGGCTATGAAGTGGTCAGCCAGCTCTGGTGGCCCGAGCGGGCGAAGGCGACGCTGTTTCTGTTTCACGGTTTCTACGATCACACCGGGCTCTACCGGCATGTGATCGAATGGGCGCTGGACCAGGGTTTTGCGGTGATCGCCTGTGACCTGCCGGGGCATGGCCTGTCCAGTGGCGAACGAGCGAGCATCAAGGATTTCGCCGAGTATCAGAACACCCTGCAAGGGCTATTGGCCGAGGCGCAATCGCTGGGCCTTCCGCAGCCCTGGCACCTGTGCGGGCAAAGCACTGGTGGGGCGATCGTGATCGATCATGTGCTCAATCAGGGCGCGAACAGTCCCGCCCAAGGGCAAGTGATTCTGTTGTCGCCACTGGTGCGGCCGCGAGCCTGGGGTTGGTCGCAGCTCAGTTATTACCTGCTCAAGCCGTTCGTCAAAGGCATCGCCCGGCGTTTCAGCGAGAACTCCAACGACCCTGACTTCCTGGCGTTCCTGCAAGCCGATCCGTTGCAACCGCTACGCCTGCCAACGGCTTGGGTCGGTGCGCTGGGGCGGTGGATCAAGCGTATCGAAGCGGCACCGAGCAGCCCTCGGCGGCCGCTGATTGTGCAGGGGCAGGCGGACATGACCGTGGACTGGCAGCACAACCTTGACGTATTGCGGGGCAAGTTCGATCGGCCTCAGGTATTGATGTTGCCTGAGGCGCGGCATCATCTGGCGAATGAGACACCGGGGTTGCGGCAGGAGTATTTCGGGTTTTTGAGCAAGCGGATCAAGGGGCGAAATCTTTAGTGGTAGTCAGGGTCTCATCGCGGGCAAGCCCGCTCCCACAGTATCTGTGCAAGTTCCCCATTTTGTGACCAGTACAAAACCTGTGGGAGCGGGCTTGCCCGCGATGGGGATCTGGCGGACACCGAAAAACTACTGGGCAAGGCTCGACGTACTCTGCCCCACCGCCAACCCCGCCCGAATCGCCGCCAATGCCGCTTGGTAGTAAGCCTGGCCTTCAGTGGACTCGGCAAAGGTCGCGAACTCTTCCAGCTCTTCATCCGACAGGTCGCGATAGACATACAGCAGCGTGTTGTTCAGGTCAGCGCCGATCTGCTCCATCAGGCGCTGGCGCTGACCGTTCAACATGCCTTGAGCCTGACCGCCACCGAGCAGGCCGGGGATCATCGAGCTCAGGCTGTCGGCCGCCACGCCCGCAATTGCCAGGCTGACTTCAGCGCCGGCCTCGCGGGCGGGCAGGGCCTGGGCCAGGTGGCCGATGATGAGTTGACGGGTATCGCTGGCCTGCATTTTCGGCAAGCCCTTGGCGTTTTTCGCCAATTGATCGCGACGGGTCGCCAGCAGTTCGGCGGCGACGATTTTCTTGCCCAGGGGCGATTGAAAGAAGGTCAATGCAGGTTTCGGGTCGGCAAGTTTTTTGCGCAGCTGCGCTTCGGCACGCTGATCCATGGCTTTGGGCGCAAAGCGCTGATTGCTGTTGTTGACCAAGGCCTGAAACACCGCTGGTGGCAGGCTGTTCTGGTAACGCTGCTGAGCAGCCGAGAGAGCATCGTTGAAATGCGCGCGTTGTTCTGGCCAACCGGCGACCTTGTACAACTGGTCGTGGCCGTCCGCCCAGGCGGGCAAAACGCAGAACATCAACAGTGAGAAAAGCAAGCGACGCATAGGGACTCCTGTCAGCAGGCGACTATTCTCCGTGCGGCATCCGTACTTGTCGAGAATTCGTATCAGGTTGCGTGCCTTATCCGACCAATCCTCCGCTGCGCGGCTCTGTCGGATTTGCGGGCACAGGAATACTATGCGCGCCATGCAAATATCCTCTGATCATCCGCTGCTGTTACGTATCGTCGACGACCTGGCTGAGCGCGGCTGGTCGCAGCAGAATATTTTCCTGCCTCTGGATCTGACCCGAGCGCTGGCGGCCGAGTGCCGCAAACGTGCCGCCGAGGGCGAACTTGCCCCCGCCGCCGTGGGGCGCGGGCCGTTTTCGGAGATCCGCGAGGGCATTCGCGGTGACCATATCCAGTGGCTCGAACCCGGTCAGGTCGAGGCTTGCGACCGCTATCTGGGGTTGATGAACAGCCTGCGTGAGACGATGAATCGCAGTTTGTTTCTGGGCCTGGAAGATTTCGAGAGCCATTTCGCGCTGTACCCGCCCGGTGCTTTCTACCTCAAGCATGTCGACCGGTTCCGCGATGACGACCGGCGCATGGTCTCGGCGGTGATCTACCTCAATGACGGCTGGCTGCCCGAGCATGGCGGCCAGCTGCGCATGTACCTCGACGAAGGCGTCGAACACGATGTGGTGCCCATCGGAGGATGTCTGGTGGTGTTCCTGTCGGGTGAAGTCCCCCACGAAGTCCTGCCCGCGACCCGAGATCGCCTGTCGTTGACGGGCTGGTTCCGCCGTCGTGGCAACGAGCCGTTCTGATCATGCAAAAGATTCTGGTAAGCCGCTGTTTGCTCGGTCACCGCGTCCGTTACGACGGTGGTGCCAGTGGGCCATTCAATCTGTTGGACCAGTGGATTGCCGAAGGCCGGGTGGTGCCGTTGTGCCCGGAAGTCGCCGGTGGTTTACCGACGCCAAGGGCTGCGGCGGAGATTCCGGGCGGGCAGGGCGGTGAAGTGCTTGATGGCCTTGCATCGGTCATCACCACCGAGGGCGAGGACGTCAGTGCCGAGTTTCTTTCGGGCGCTTACCAGGCGCTGGAACTGGTGCAACAGCACGGCATCCGGATTGCCGTGCTCAAGGCCAACAGCCCGTCATGCGGGAATCTGTTGACCTATGACGGGACGTTCAGTGGTGTGAAGGTCAGCGGTGAGGGGGTTACCGCGGCATTGCTCAAGCGCCATGGCGTGCAAGTCTTCAGCGAGCTGGAGTTGCCGCAAGCTGCACAGGCCCTGGCAATACTCGACTAACAATCCACGAAACAAACTTGTGGGAGCGGGCTTGCCCGCGATGACGGTCTTCCATTCAACATCAATATTGACTGTTATGGCCTCATCGCGGGCAAGCCCGCTCCCACAGGGTTACTTGTCAGCCTTAAATCAGGGTTTCGGCGCCACACCCGCATCCGCCCCAAACCACTTCTGCTCCAGCGTCTCCAGCCGGCCATCGGCCTTGATCCGCTGCAAGGCGTTTTCGAGGCTGGCATGAAATGCCGGGTTACCTTTCTGAAATGGAATCGCCAGGTCCACAGCCGGGGCGGTTTTCGGTTTTTGCTCCGTCAGCGACTGGACCAACAGGATTGAGCGCGGCGGCTCTTCTTTCTGCGCGATCAATTGCGCATTGGTGTGAATGTAAGGCTCGCTGAAGTCGAAACGATCCTTCAGGTCCGCGGTCAGTGGTATGTGATTGATAGCGACGTCGTACTTGCCGCTTTCGACGCCGGTCAACAGATCGCCGGAATCGGTGACGACGAAGTCAGCCCGTACATCCAGCTCATTGGCCAGCAATTGACCCAACTCGACTTCGAAGCCGGTCAGTTTGTCGTCATCCTTGAAATTGAAGGGCGGCGTATTAGCCTCAAGGGCAATGCGCAATTCGCCGCGGTCGTTTACATCGTCCATCAGTTCGGCATGAGCCAAAGGGCTCAAAAGGGGTAGCAGGCAGATCAGGCCAGGCAAAAAGCGCATGGTCACTCCTTTGAATTCATTTATTGCGACGCGCTGTTCAGGCTCGCTTTGCTATGGTTGTCGTGTGCCTTCGACAACGAATGGCCGTTAAGTTGTCACGGTCGAGCGAATTTTACGGAAAAACTGGAGAAGAGAATGAAAAGCTTTATGTCACGTGCAGCACTGGCTGGCCTGTTGCTGGGTGCATCGATGCTGGCAACGGCTGCTACGCCGGCTCCCAAAGGTGCAGAAGTGTCCATCGTTTCTCCTGCGGACGGAGCCACGGTTCCGCAAACCGTCGTCGTCAAGTTCGCGGTCAAGAACATTGCGCTAGCGCCTGCGGGCGATGTCACCAAAAACACCGGCCATCACCACTTGCTGATCGATGTCGATAAACTGCCAGCCGCCGGTGCACCAATCCCCAACGATGCCAACCACCTGCACTTCGGCAAGGCGCAGACCCAGGCTGAAGTAAAGCTGACGCCGGGTAAACACACCTTGCAGCTGGAGCTGGGTGATAGCGGCCACATGCCGTTCGATCCGCCTATCGTGTCGGAAAAAATCACCGTCAACGTTAAGTAACATTCGTCACACCCATGAAAAAGGAGACCCGAAGGTCTCCTTTTTTTGTCACTCAAGTCACTATCAGAACAGCACGCGGCAACGAATGGTGCCTTTGATGTGCTGCAGCTTCTCTTGAGCCATTTCCGAGTACTCGGCATCGACGTCGATGACGACGTAGCCGACTTTCTCGTTGGTCTGCAGGAACTGACCGGAAATGTTGATGCCGTTTTCGGCGAAGACCTTGTTGATCTCGCTCATCACACCCGGAATGTTCTCGTGGATGTGCAGCAGACGGTGCTTGCCAGGGTGAGCCGGCAGCGCCACTTCCGGGAAGTTCACGGACGATACCGAAGTACCGTTGTCGCTGTACTTGACCAGTTTTTCCGCCACTTCCAGGCCGATGTTGGCTTGCGCCTCAGCGGTGGAACCACCGATGTGCGGAGTCAGGATCACGTTGTCCAGGCCACGCAGCGGGCTTTCGAACTCTTCTTCGTTGGAGCGCGGCTCCACCGGGAATACGTCGATGGCCGCGCCGATCAAGTGCTTGTCCTTGATCGCGTCTGCCAGGGCGTCCAGTTCGACAACAGTGCCGCGAGCAGCGTTGATCAGAATGCCGCCCTTCTTGATGGCGCGGATTTCCTTCTCGCCGATCATCCACTGGGTGGCAGCGGTTTCCGGAACGTGCAGGGTAACGATGTCGGACATGCCCAGCAGTTCATGCAGGTTGCCGACCTGGGTGGCGTTACCCAGTGGCAGCTTGGTCACGGTGTCGTAGAAGTACACCTGCATCCCCAGGCCTTCAGCCAGGACCGACAGCTGAGTACCGATCGAGCCGTAACCGACGATGCCCAGCTTCTTGCCACGGATCTCGAAGGAGTTGGCAGCGCTTTTGATCCAGCCGCCACGGTGGCAGGAAGCGTTCTTCTCAGGAATGCCGCGCAGCAACAGGATCGCTTCGGCCAATACCAGCTCGGCGACGGAGCGAGTGTTGGAGTACGGGGCGTTGAATACCGCGATACCGCGTTCGCGAGCCGCGTTGAGGTCGACCTGGTTGGTGCCGATGCAGAAACAGCCGACAGCCACCAGTTTCTTCGCGTGATCGAAGATCTCTTCGGTCAGTTGAGTGCGGGAGCGAATGCCGATGAAGTGAGCATCAGCGATCTTTTCCTTCAACTGGGCTTCCGGCAGAGAACCTGTGAGGTACTCGATGCTGGTGTAGCCCGCCGCCTTGAGGACGTCGACAGCCGATTGGTGGACGCCTTCGAGAAGAAGGAACTTGATCTTGCTCTTATCGAGAGAAGTCTTGCTCATCTGCGTAAACCTGTGTCCCGGAGAAAAAATGGCAGGAAGGGAGCAGCCAGAGCTGACCCGGACGGCAAGAAAGCCGTCGCCGCAGAACAGCCTTTGGGCACTATCCTGCGGGGTCGGTATGCTAGCATATGCACCCCGCTAAACACTCATTCCTGCGACGTGAAGCGTTCTCAGGATGACCATGAATTGTTCGAGAGTTCTGTCGATGACCAATCCCGCGCTGATTGATGAGCTGAAGACCCTGGTTGAGCCTGGCAAGGTGCTGACCGACGCCGACTCCCTGAATGCTTACGGCAAGGATTGGACCAAGCATTTCGCCCCGGCCCCGACGGCCATTGTGTTCCCCAAGACCACCGAGCAGGTCCAGGCCATTGTCCGTTGGGCCAATGAACACAAGGTGGCGCTGGTGCCTTCCGGTGGTCGTACCGGGCTTTCCGCTGCGGCCGTGGCAGCCAATGGCGAAGTGGTCGTGTCCTTCGACTACATGAACCAGATTCTCGACGTGAACCTGACTGACCGCACGGCCGTTTGCCAGCCAGGCGTGGTTACCGAGCAATTGCAGAACAAGGCCGAAGAGCACGGGCTGTATTACCCGGTGGATTTCGCATCGGCAGGTTCCAGTCAGATTGGTGGCAATATCGGCACCAATGCCGGCGGGATCAAGGTGATTCGCTACGGCATGACCCGCAATTGGGTCGCCGGCATGAAAGTTGTCACCGGCAAGGGCGATCTGCTGGAACTGAACAAAGACCTGATCAAGAACGCCACCGGCTACGACCTGCGTCAGCTGTTCATTGGCGCCGAAGGCACGCTGGGCTTTGTGGTCGAGGCCACCATGCGTCTGGACCGTGCGCCGAAAAACCTCACCGCGATGGTCCTCGGCACCGCCGATTTCGATTCGATCATGCCGGTATTGCACGCATTCCAAAGCAAACTTGACCTGACCGCGTTCGAATTCTTCTCTGACAAAGCTCTTGCCAAGGTCATGGCCCGCGGCGATGTGCCGGCGCCGTTCGAATCCGATTGCCCGTTCTACGCACTGCTGGAATTCGAAGCGACCACTGAAGAAGTGGCCAACCACGCCCTGGAAACCTTCGAGCACTGCGTCGAGCAGGGCTGGGTGCTGGATGGCGTGATGAGCCAGAGCGAAACCCAGCTGCAGAACCTCTGGAAGCTGCGCGAGTACATCTCCGAAACCATTTCCCACTGGACGCCGTACAAAAACGACATTTCAGTCACTGTGTCGAAAGTCCCGGGGTTCCTGAAAGAAATCGACGCAATCGTCGGCGAACATTACCCGGATTTCGAAATCGTCTGGTTCGGCCACATCGGCGACGGCAATCTGCACTTGAACATCCTCAAGCCGGATAACCTGAGCAAGGACGAGTTCTTCGCCAAGTGCGCGACCGTCAACAAGTGGGTGTTCGAAACCGTCGAGAAATACAACGGTTCGATTTCCGCCGAACATGGCGTGGGCATGACCAAGCGTGACTACTTGACCTACAGCCGCTCGCCGGTTGAGATCGAGTACATGAAAGCCGTCAAAGCGGTGTTCGACCCCAACGGCATCATGAACCCGGGCAAGATTTTCGCTGTTTGACTTTTGAATTTAAGAGCTACGAACCAGGAGTCGGTCCATGAGCTATCAGCACCAGTATGTCGACGGTACGCGCATTCATTTCCCGTTGGGGAAAGTGGTGTGCATCGGCCGCAACTACGCCGAACACGCCAAGGAACTGGACAACCCGGTGCCTACCGAGCCACTGCTGTTCATCAAGCCGGGCAGTTGCGTGGTGCCGCTGGAAGGCGGTTTCAGCATTCCGACCGAGCGTGGCTCGGTGCATTACGAAGCGGAAATCGCCGTGCTGATCGGCAAGCCGTTGTCGACCAAGCCCAGCCGTGAAGAAGTGCTGGATGCCATCTCCGGCATCGCCCCGGCCCTGGACCTGACCCTGCGCGACAAACAGGCCGAGCTTAAAGCCAAGGGCTTGCCGTGGGAAATCGCCAAGTGCTTCGACGGTGCGGCAGTGATTGCGCCATTCGTGGCGGGCAGTACCTTCGCCGACCTGACCGACATTGGCATCCGCCTGACCATCAATGGCGAAGTCCGCCAGGATGGCAACAGCAAGGACATGCTCAATCCGATCGTGCCGATGATCCAGTACATGGCCGGCTGCTTCTCGCTGCAGGCCGGTGATGTGATCCTTACGGGTACGCCGGTGGGCGTTGGCCCGCTGAATGTCGGTGACGAACTGGTGCTCGAATTGCCGGGCGCCAGCCGCTTCACCAGCAGCGTCCGCTGATTTACACATAACCCTGTGGGAGCGGGCTTGCTCGCGAAGAGGGAGTGTCAGTCGACATCAATGTTGGCTGACACACCGCATTCGCGAGCAAGCCCGCTCCCACATTGGTTTGTAATCCTTCCCGCAAATTGCATCTGCCCACACAGGGCAATCCCGCCATTTCCCGTTTTTTTCACATTTTGTCCGGATAATTCCGAGGCTTCTGGCGTCTGACCCAGTCCCAATTGTGCTATTACCCATAGCCTGAATTTCTGGAACGCATCCCTGCATGACCACCCAACCGCTGCCCAAGCTGAAAACTGCCCGCCGCTCGCGCTTTGTCATGCGTTGGTATTCCTGGCTTTTGCTGGTGGCTGCTGCTGTGTATGGCCTCGTGTTTACGATGCATTGGGATGATCGCGGCGTGCTCTGGGTGATGGAGCGTTTCGAAAGCCCGGCCGAGCGAAAAGACAGTATCTGGCTGCCGGATTACCGGGCGGTGATCGACGCCAAGTTGCTGCCGGGCATGGAGAAGGATGAAGCGTCAGACGTATCTTATGACCCGCAGACCAAAACCCTGTTTGCGGTGATGGGCAAGAACCCGTTCCTGGTCGAGCTGACATTGCAGGGCGACGTGTTGCGCAAGATGCCGCTGGTGGGTTGGGGCAACCCGGAAGCGGTGGCGGTCATGGGCAACGGTTTGCTGGCGATTACCGATGAGCGCAAACACCTGCTTTCCATCGTCAAGGTCGACGCCGATACTCGCGAATTGAATATCGCCAGTTTCCCGAAATACGACCTGGGCCCGTCGAAAAACCAGAATAAGGCCTTCGAGGCGGTCGTCTGGGATGCGCGCAACCAGCAACTGTTGCTGGGTGAAGAGCGTCCACCGGCGCTGTTCAGCTGGAAAAGCGACGGTAGCCAAATCCTCAAGGGCGACAAGCAAAAGCTGTCCAGCGACGAACTGGATATTCGCAACCTGTCGGCCCTGGCCATCGATTCACGCACCGGTCATACCCTGGTGCTGTCCGCCGATTCTCACTTGTTGCTGGAATTGGATGAGAAAGGCGAGCAGGTCAGCTTCATGACTCTGCTGGGTGGTTTCAATGGTCTGAAAAAAACCATTCCCCGTGCCGAAGGCGTGACCATGGACGAAGCAGGCACGCTGTACATAGTGAGTGAGCCGAACCTGTTCTATCGCTTTGAAAAACAACGGTAGGAGCAGCCTTCGGCAGCTCCTGCGAGTTCGGTCATTGTGGTCGAAGGCCACTGGCCATTAAGCTTGAATTCATGCAGCCGTGGTATTTCATCCTCCCGTCTTGTTTCCGAGCTCGCCTGAATGCGCCGACTTGCCCGTCCCAAACCCTTGATGCTGATCTTGTCGGTAATTGCGCTGATTGTGCTGGTTGCCATCGGCCAATATCTGCGTCTGTTCGAGCGCACCTGGTTCAATGTGCAGGCGCTCTGGCAGCCGATGAATGCTCAGTCCATTGGCCTGGATCAGTATCAGGTAGCGATCGAGGCGCGAGTCATTGACGGTCTGGACGATGATGTTTCGGCGCTGACCTTCGATCCCGTGCGAAAAAGCCTGTTCACCGTCACCAACAAAAATGCCGAACTGATCGAATTGTCCCTGGAGGGCAAAATCCTGCGGCGTGTGGCGCTGGTCGGGTTTGGCGACCCGGAGGCGGTGGAATTCATCAGCGCTGACACTTACGTGATCACTGACGAGCGTCAGCAGCGGCTGATCAAGATTCATCTGGAGAAAGATACGACGTTCCTCGATGCAGCGGACGCCGAACAGATGACCCTCGGTGTGCACATGAGTGGCAACAAGGGGTTTGAAGGGTTGGCCTATGACTCGGTGGGCAAGCGCTTGTTTGTCGCCAAGGAACGCGATCCGATGCTGATTTACGAAGTGCAGGGCTTTCCGCATTACAACCCGGAGAAGTCGTACGCGGTGCATGTGGTGAACAACCCCAAACGTGATGCCGGAATGTTCGTGCGAGACCTGTCGAGCCTGCAGTACGACGAACGCAGCGGCCATTTGCTGGCGCTGTCCGATGAGTCGCGACTGATTCTGGAGCTGGATGTCGATGGGCGACCGCTGACCACAATGTCACTGAGCAAGGGGCGTCAGGGATTGCAGAAAACTGTGCCGCAAGCAGAAGGCATCGCCATGGACGACGACGGCACCCTGTACCTCGTCAGCGAGCCGAATCTTTTCTACGTCTTCAAAAAACCACCGCAAAACTAACAAGCACCCCAAAAACACTGTGGGAGCGGGCTTGCCCGCGATAGCGGTCTGTCCTTCAACAATGATGTTGAATGGGACGGCCTCATCGCGGGCAAACCCGCTCCCACAGGTTTATCTGTGTGTCTGATTTATTGGGCGCGCAGGGTTTTCACGCCTTCACTCGTCCCCAGCAGCAGAAGATCAGCCGGGCGGGCTGCGAACAAACCGTTGGTGACCACGCCGACGATGGCATTGATCTGTGTTTCCAACTCCACCGGGTTGGTGATCTGCATGTTGAATACGTCGAGAATGATGTTGCCGTTGTCGGTCAGAACGCCTTCACGGTAAACCGGGTCACCGCCGAGCTTCACCAGTTCGCGGGCCACGTGGCTGCGGGCCATCGGGATCACTTCCACCGGCAGCGGGAAGGCACCGAGGACCGGCACCAGTTTGCTGGCGTCGGCGATGCAGATGAAAGTCTTGGCCACGGCCGCAACAATCTTCTCGCGGGTCAGGGCCGCGCCGCCGCCCTTGATCAGGTGCAGGTGCTCGTCACTTTCATCGGCGCCGTCGACGTAGAACTCAAGGTTGCTGACAGTATTGAGCTCATACACCGGAATGCCATGGCCCTTGAGGCGGGCGGCGGTGGCTTCGGAACTGGCGACCGCGCCATCGAACGCGCCTTTGTGCTTGGCCAGGGCATCGATGAAGCAGTTGGCGGTGGAGCCGGTGCCGACCCCGACGATGCTCTTGTCGTCGAGTTTCGGGAGGATGAAGTCGACGGCGGCCTGGGCTACGGCCTGTTTGAGTTGATCCTGGGTCATGCGGGCTCCGAAGTGCCGAAAGGGGACGAAAGGCCGGCATTATAGGCTTCGCGATGGGGAAGGTCATTGCCCGATTGGCGGGTCAAATGCGCACATCGCACGATTCCTGTACCTGTAGAGCGAGGTTTGCCCGCGAAAGCGATCTAACCGCCAACATTTATGTTGGATGTTAAGACCTCTTCGCGGGCAAGCCTCGCTCCTACAAATGTCATGATCCTCCCTGGTGAACCTAAAACCTCTTGATTCGTATGGTCGCCCGCCCAAAAGCCGGGTTAGACTCCTTGGCCCTGCCCAACCCGCTCAGTGATGCTTTCCGATGCTCGAACAGTACGTCAAAAAGATCCTCACCTCGCGCGTTTATGACGTTGCCGTAGAAACCCCATTGCAGACTGCCCGCCAGCTCTCCGAGCGGCTGGGTAATGAAATCTGGCTCAAGCGTGAAGACTTGCAGCCGGTGTTCTCGTTCAAGATTCGTGGCGCCTACAACAAGTTGACGCAATTGAGCGATGAAGAACGTGCTCGCGGCGTGGTCACCGCGTCGGCGGGCAATCATGCGCAAGGCCTGGCCCTGGCGGCCAAGGTATTGGGCGTGAAGGCGACCATCGTGATGCCCAAGACCACCCCCGAGATCAAGGTCGAAGGTGTGCGTTCGCGTGGCGGAAAAGTGGTGCTGCACGGGGATTCGTTCCCGGAAGCCCTGGCCTACTCGCTGAAACTGGTCGACGAAAAAGGCTACGTCTACATTCACCCTTACGATGACCCCCACACCATTGCCGGGCAGGGCACGGTGGCCATGGAGATTCTGCGCCAGCACCCGGGGCGTCTGGATGCGATTTTCGTTCCAGTGGGCGGCGGCGGCCTGATCGCCGGCATCGCGGCGTATGTGAAATACCTGCGCCCGGACATCAAAATCATCGGCGTCGAACCGGATGACTCCAACTGCCTGCAAGCCGCCATGGCGGCTGGCGAGCGCGTGGTGTTGCCGACCGTGGGGCTGTTTGCCGACGGCGTCGCGGTGGCGCAAATCGGTCAGCATACCTTCGATATCTGCAAAGACTACGTTGACGAGGTCATCACGGTCAGCACTGACGAGATCTGTGCGGCAATCAAGGATATCTACGACGATACCCGCTCGATCACTGAACCTGCCGGCGCCTTGGGCGTGGCCGGGATCAAGAAGTATGTCGAGCAACGCGGTGTTACGGGGCATACTTTCGTGGCCATCGATTCCGGTGCCAACGTCAACTTCGACCGCCTGCGTCATGTCGCCGAGCGTGCCGAACTGGGCGAGGGCCGCGAAGCCATCATCGCCGTGACCATTCCCGAGAAACCGGGCAGCTTCAAGGCGTTCTGCGAAGCCATCGGCAAGCGCCAGATCACCGAATTCAATTACCGCTACAACACCGGCAGCGAAGCGCACATCTTTGTCGGCGTGCAGACGCACCCGGAAAACGACCCGCGCAGTGCGCTGCTCGCCAGTCTCACCGAGCAGGGTTTCCCGGTACTCGACCTGACCGACAACGAACTGGCCAAGTTACACATCCGCCACATGGTCGGCGGGCGTGCTGTCCATGTGGTCGATGAAGTGGTGCTGCGCTTCGAGTTCCCGGAGCGTCCGGGTGCGTTGTTCAACTTCCTCAACAAGCTCGGCGGGCGCTGGAACATTTCGATGTTCCACTACCGCAACCACGGCGCGGCCGATGGCCGTGTGGTCGCGGGCCTGCAAGTGCCGCACGACGAGCGTCATCTGGTACCGGCCGCGCTGGAAGAAATCGGCTACCCATACTGGGACGAAAGCGACAATCCGGCTTATCAGCTGTTTCTCGGCTGAGCGGCTACGCTGACGAGCAAGTCATAAGGAAATCGAACAATGGAAACGTTAACCGCCCTCAAAATCGCTCATGGCGTGGCGACGGTGTTGCTGTTGATGAGCGCGCTGGGGCTGGCGATCTGGGTCTGGCGCACGCGCCGTAACGGCGACGCGACGGCTCACACCCGTACCTTGCAGCGACCGCTGGTGTTCATCTGGCTAGTGATGGGCCTGGCATTGCTGAGCATGCCGTTCACCGGCTGGTGGATGGTGCATCTGGTGGGCTGGCCGCTGGGGCAGACCTGGTTGCTGGCTTCCAGTGTGCTCTACACCGTGGCGGCGCTGGGCTGGTTCTGGCTGCTGGTGCGGCTCAATCGGCTGCGCAAGGCGCCCGCTGGGGGAAATGGGAAGTTTACGTTTGCGTTGGCGTTGTTCAGCTTTGTCTGCTTTATCGCCATTGCGGGGTTGATGGGGGCCAAGCCGGTTTAAGGCTTCAGGCCGAGTTGACCCAATCGCGGGCAAGCCCGCTCCCACAAGGTTTTGCTGTGTGACATAGATAGCATTTACAGCAGAGATCCCTGTGGGAGCGGGCTTGCCCGCGATGGCGATCTCAATCGCGCAACGAAATCACCGGCCAGCCCCGCTTCTCAGCCTCGGCCCGCAGATTAGGATCCGGATCAACAGCAATCGGATTCGCCACCTGCTCCAGCAACGCCAGGTCATTCATCGAGTCGCTGTAGAAATAGCTGTCTTGCAGATTGTGGCCAGTCTCCTCCAGCCAACGGTTCAACCGGGTCACCTTGCCTTCACGAAAGCACGGGACATCAGTGCTGCGCCCACTGTACCGGCCGCCGATCATTTCGCATTCGGTGGCGATCAGGGTCTCCACGCCTAAACGTGCTGCAATCGGCCCGGTCACAAAGCGGTTGGTGGCGGTGATGATCACCAGCTTGTCGCCGGCGTCACGGTGTTTGGCCAA
This sequence comes from Pseudomonas wuhanensis, assembly GCF_030687395.1. GTDB lineage: Bacteria > Pseudomonadota > Gammaproteobacteria > Pseudomonadales > Pseudomonadaceae > Aquipseudomonas > Aquipseudomonas wuhanensis. The sequence continues at coordinate 372,571 of NZ_CP117430.1, forward strand.
CAGTTCGAGGCCCTTGGGCAGCACGATCGGCTCGATGCAGTCGCGCATGTAGTCCAGGTGCCATTCATCCAGCGTGGCCATCTCGGTGCGGCCAAGCACTTCAAGGCAGAAGTTCAGGTACGCGTCGTTATCCAGCTTGCCGGCCAGGTAATCCTGATAGAACTCGTCGTTGCGTGCCTTGTAGGCGACGGCGTCGAGAAAACCGCGTTCGCACAGATAGTCGCCCCAGGCGTGGTCACTGTCACCGCCCAGAAGCGTGTTGTCCAAGTCGAATAAAGCCAGCCGCATTGCAGTTACTCGCTGAAAAAGTCTGTAGAAAGGTTTCAAGAATACGGACTTTTCACAAGAGTGCACATAAGGTAGGTCGGCTCGTTGCTGCTTTCACAACCTTTGTGGAACAATGCGGCGACATGCGTTTGCGAGGTTGTTGCCGTGATCGACCCCGATGGTTTCCGCCCCAATGTCGGGATCATTCTGACGAATGATGCCGGCCAGGTGCTATGGGCTCGCCGAATCAATCAAGATGCCTGGCAGTTTCCACAGGGAGGGATCAACCCCCAGGAGACGCCAGAAGACGCCTTGTACCGCGAGTTGAACGAAGAAGTGGGCCTGGAGCGCGAAGATGTTGAAATTCTCGCCTGCACCCGGGGCTGGTTGCGTTATCGTTTGCCGCAACGTTTGGTCAGGACGCACAGCCAACCGCTGTGCATCGGCCAGAAGCAGAAATGGTTTCTCCTGCGCCTGATCTCCAACGAGCAGCGGGTGCGGATGGATTTGACCGGTAAACCGGAATTCGATGGCTGGCGCTGGGTCAGTTATTGGTATCCGTTGGGCCAGGTGGTGACATTCAAGCGCGAGGTTTATCGCCGCGCTCTCAAAGAGCTTGCCCCGCGCCTTTTAGCGCGCGACTGACGACGGAGTTCGACCCCGAGCCATGCTCAATACGCTGCGCAAGATCGTCCAGGAAGTTAACTCCGCCAAGGATCTCAAGGCGGCGTTGGGGATTATTGTGTTGCGCGTCAAAGAGGCCATGGGCAGCCAGGTCTGCTCGGTCTACCTGCTTGACCCAGAGACCAACCGCTTCGTGCTGATGGCCACCGAGGGCTTGAACAAGCGCTCGATCGGCAAGGTCAGCATGGCACCCAACGAAGGTCTGGTCGGCCTGGTCGGCACGCGTGAAGAACCCCTGAACCTCGAAAACGCCGCGGATCACCCGCGCTACCGTTACTTCGCCGAGACCGGTGAAGAACGCTACGCTTCGTTCCTCGGGGCGCCGATCATTCACCACCGTCGCGTTGTCGGCGTGTTGGTCATTCAGCAAAAAGAACGCCGCCAGTTCGATGAAGGTGAAGAAGCCTTCCTCGTGACCATGAGCGCGCAACTTGCCGGCGTTATCGCCCACGCCGAGGCCACCGGTTCGATCCGTGGGCTGGGCCGTCAGGGCAAAGGTATCCAGGAAGCAAAGTTCGTCGGTGTACCGGGTTCGCCGGGCGCGGCGGTCGGAACCGCGGTCGTCATGCTGCCGCCGGCCGATCTGGACGTGGTGCCGGACAAGACCATCACCGACATCAACGCGGAACTTGGCCTGTTCAAGACCGCCATCGAAGGCGTACGCGCCGACATGCGTGCCTTGTCCGCCAAGCTGGCGACCCAGCTGCGGCCTGAAGAGCGGGCGCTGTTCGACGTTTACCTGATGATGCTCGACGATGCCTCGCTCGGCAGCGAAATCACCACGGTGATCAAGACCGGTCAGTGGGCGCAGGGCGCATTGCGTCAGGTGGTCACTGAACACGTCAACCGTTTCGAATTGATGGACGACGCCTACCTGCGTGAGCGCGCCTCGGACGTCAAAGACCTCGGTCGGCGCTTGCTGGCTTATCTGCAGGAAGAGCGGCAGCAGACGCTGGTCTACCCCGACAACACCATTCTGGTCAGCGAAGAACTGACGCCGGCAATGCTCGGCGAGGTGCCGGAAGGCAAGCTGGTGGGTCTGGTATCGGTACTCGGTTCCGGCAACTCCCACGTGGCGATCCTGGCGCGTGCCATGGGTATCCCGACGGTGATGGGCCTGGTCGACTTGCCGTACTCCAAGGTCGACGGCATCCAGATGATCGTCGACGGCTACCACGGTGAGGTCTATACCAACCCGAGTGACGTGCTGCGCAAGCAGTTCGCCGATGTGGTCGAGGAAGAGAAGCAACTGGCCCTGGGGCTGGACGCATTGCGGGACCTGCCGTGCGTAACGGTCGATGGTCATCGCATGCCGCTGTGGGTCAACACCGGCTTGCTGGCGGACGTGGCGCGGGCGCAGAAGCGCGGTGCCGAAGGCGTGGGTCTGTACCGCACCGAAGTGCCGTTCATGATCAACCAGCGCTTCCCGAGTGAAAAAGAGCAGCTGGCGATCTATCGCGAGCAACTCGCCGCGTTCCACCCGCAGCCAGTGACCATGCGCAGTCTGGACATCGGCGGCGACAAGTCGCTGTCGTACTTCCCGATCAAGGAAGACAACCCGTTTCTCGGCTGGCGCGGTATTCGCGTCACGCTCGACCACCCGGAAATTTTCCTGGTGCAGACCCGCGCCATGCTCAAGGCCAGCGAAGGCTTGAACAACCTGCGGATTCTGCTGCCGATGATCTCCGGCACCCACGAGCTGGAAGAAGCCCTGCACCTGATTCACCGAGCCTGGGGCGAAGTCCGCGACGAAGGCTGCGACGTGCCGATGCCGCCGATTGGCGTGATGATCGAGATTCCGGCGGCGGTGTATCAGACCAAGGAGCTTGCCCGACAAGTGGACTTCCTGTCGGTCGGCTCCAACGACCTGACCCAGTACCTGCTGGCCGTGGACCGCAACAACCCGCGGGTGGCCGATCTCTACGACTACCTGCACCCGGCGGTGTTGCAGGCGTTGCAGAGCGTGGTGCGCGATGCCCATGCAGAAGGCAAGCCCGTGAGTATCTGCGGTGAAATGGCCGGTGACCCGGCGGCGGCGGTGTTGTTGATGGCGATGGGTTTCGACAGCTTGTCGATGAACGCCACCAACTTGCCGAAAGTGAAGTGGATGCTGCGTCAGATCAACCTGAGCAAGGCCAAGGAATTGCTGGCGGAACTGATGACCATCGACAACCCGCAAGTTATCCACAGCTCGCTGCAACTGGCGCTGAAGAACCTTGGGTTGGCGCGGATGATTAATCCGGCTTCGGTCAAGACCCTTTAAACATTCAATGGCCCCATCGCGGGCAAGCCCGCTCCCACAGGGATCTCTGGTGTGAATGCTGTCTATGCCACACAGCAGAACCTTGTGGGAGCGGGCTTGCCCGCGATGACGTCAGGCCAGGCGCCGCCTAAACCAAAATCTCTACTTCCCCAAGATGCCCTCCATACGGCCCGAAACTCCTTTCGACCATATGCCGCACCCCGTCCGCCTGAACAATCAACGCCGTGCTCGCCCGTGTCCCATAAGCCTGGCTCTTGATAAACACACTCGACAACAACGTCTCGGTAGCCTGTCCCACACCCGTGTCCGGCAACTCGGCAAGCGGCGCCGTCTGCGGGTCGCTCAGCAAGGCCAATAACGCCTGCGGCTGCGGATCGCCCAACACCTCGCTCAATGCTGCCTTGGCCTTGAGCACTTTTGGCCACGGTGTATCCAGCCCCGCGTTCGATAACCCATAAATGCCCGGTTGGAGCATGACCGCCTCGGTCTCCCGGGCATTGAAGTGCCAAAGCTCGTGGGTATTGCCGACCAACAGATTAAATCCGGCATATTGAGGCGAACGTCCGACAATGTCCTTTAAATATTCGTCAATCGACATGTTCCCGCTGAGAAACTGCGCCACCAGTTCACCTCGCGACTTGGGCGCTGGCGGTTGAAGGGGATCACGGATGTTGGTCAGCGCGGCGAAACGCCCGTTGGCGCCGACACCGAGCCACGTACCGCCAGCTTCAAGGTCGCGACCGGCATACACGTGCGGGGCTTGCGGCCATTGCGTCAGGGGCAGGCTGGGTCGGGCATAGAATTCGTCGCGGTTGGCCGCCACGATCAGCGGCTGGGCATGACCCGGCCGCCAGGCAAAAACAATCAGGCACATAAGGTGGTCCTTGTGTGTTTTTTGCTCACTCTACGCAGACATCGCTCATCGATCCATCGCCATCCGCAGTGGAGCCCGAGGCCATGCATCCGTTACCATGCCGCTCCTGTTTTGGGATGACTGGGGATGCGGACATGGAATTTCTGCTTTATCTGGCGCTGGGCGCCTGTGCCGGCGTGCTGGCCGGGCTGTTCGGGGTGGGTGGCGGGATCATTATCGTCCCGGTGCTGGTGTTCAGTTTCACCTTGCAGGGGTTCGATGCATCGATTTTGACGCATCTGGCCGTCGGCACCTCCCTGGCGACGATCATCTTTACGTCGATCAATTCGGTTCGCGAGCACCATAGCCGTGGCGCTGTGCGTTGGCCGATTTTTGCCTGGATGACCCTTGGCATTCTGCTCGGTGCCGGTTTCGGCGCGCTGACTGCCGAAGCGATTTCCGGGCCGAATTTGCAGAAGATCATTGGTGTATTTGCGCTGATCATTGCCGTTCAACTCGCTTTGGACTTCAAGCCCAAGGCCAGCCGAACGGTACCGGGAAAAGTCGGTCTGACCGTGGCTGGTAGTGTCATTGGCTGGGCCTCGGCGATTTTCGGGATTGGCGGCGGTTCGTTGACCGTGCCGTTCCTGACCTGGCGCAGCGTACCGATGCAGCAGGCGGTGGCCACTTCGTCGGCCTGTGGCCTGCCAATCGCCTTGGCCAGTGCATTAAGTTTCATGATTTTGGGGTGGCACGATCCACTGCTGCCGGCCCATAGTCTCGGTTTTGTTTATTTGCCGGCGCTGCTGGGGATTGCCCTGACCAGCATGGTTTTCGCCCGCCTCGGTGCGCGACTGGCCCACACGCTGTCGCCGCGCTTGCTGAAAAGATTGTTTGCCGCTTTGCTGTTTTGCGTCGGCTTGAGCTTCTTGCTCTGACGCGTAGCGCAATCCTGGCTTAATCCTGGCGTGACAGCGTCGCCCGGGAATTTGAAGGTTTCAACTCTAACGAGGAGTCGCAATGCTGCCTTACCCGCAGATCGACCCGGTGGCCCTGGCCATCGGTCCGCTGAAAATCCACTGGTACGGCCTGATGTACCTGATCGGCATCGGCGGTGCGTGGTGGCTGGCGTCACGCCGGCTGAATCGCTTCGACCCGACCTGGACCAAGGAGAAACTCTCCGACATGGTGTTCTGGATGTCGATGGGTGTCATCGTCGGCGGCCGCTTGGGTTATGTGCTGTTTTACGATCTGAACGCCTATCTGGCCAACCCGACTCTGATCTTCGAAGTGTGGAAGGGCGGCATGTCGTTCCACGGCGGGTTTATCGGTGTGATGCTGGCGGCGCTGTGGTTCGGTAAAAAGAACGACAAGTCGTTCTTCCAGCTGATGGACTTCGTCGCGCCGATGGTGCCGATTGGCCTGGGTGCCGGGCGCATTGGCAACTTCATCAACGCCGAGTTGTGGGGCAAGGCGACCGACGTGCCGTGGGCGATGGTTTTCCCGACCGATCCGGCGCAACTGGCGCGTCATCCTTCGCAGCTGTACCAGTTCGCGCTGGAAGGCCTGGCGCTGTTCGCGATCCTCTGGCTGTTCTCGCGCAAGCCGCGGCCGACCATGGCGGTGTCCGGGATGTTCGCGCTGTTCTATGGCATCTTCCGCTTCATCGTCGAATTCGTTCGCGTGCCGGATGCGCAACTGGGTTATCTGGCCTGGAACTGGCTGACCATGGGCCAAGTGTTGTGCGTACCGATGATTGTCGGCGGGCTGTTCCTGATCTGGCTGGCTTATCGACGCGCCCCGGCGGCCCCCGCGGCGGCTGTATAAAGCGCAGGCGCTATAAATTCGAACCCCGGGGTTTTGGCCCCGGGTTCAAGGACACAGGTAATTCATGAAGCAATATCTCGAATTGGTCGCCCACGTCATCAAGAACGGCACCAAACAGGCCAACCGCACCGGCGTGAACACCATCAGCTTTCCGGGCGCGATGCTGCGCTTCGATCTGCAGGAAGGTTTTCCGGCAATCACCACCCGCAAGATGGCCTTCAAATCGGCCATCGGCGAGATGTGCGGTTTTCTGCGCGGGGTGAACAACGCCGCCGAATTCCGTGCGCTGGGCTGCAAGGTCTGGGACCAGAACGCCAACGAAAACGCCCAGTGGCTGGCCAACCCGTTCCGTCAGGGCGAAGACGACCTCGGCGAGATCTACGGCGTGCAATGGCGCAAATGGCCGGCGTACAAGCAGATCCCGGTCAGCAATCAGGCCGCCATCGAGCAGACCCTGAGCCAGGGTTATCGTCAGATTGCCGAAGGCGAAGAAGACGGCGAGGCTTATGTGGTGCTGTACAAGGCGATCGACCAGATCCGCCAGTGCGTCGACACCATCATCAAGGATCCAGGCAGCCGTCGCATCCTGTTCCACGGCTGGAACGTCGCCCAGCTCGACGAAATGGCCCTGCCGCCGTGCCACTTGCTGTACCAGTTCCACCCGAATGTCGAGACCAAAGAGATCTCTTTGACCCTCTACATCCGCTCCAACGACCTGGGCCTGGGCACGCCGTTCAACCTCACCGAAGGCGCCGCGCTGCTCAGCCTGATCGGTCGCCTGACCGGTTACACACCGCGCTGGTTCACCTATTTCATCGGCGATGCCCACGTCTACGAGAACCACCTGGACATGCTCAACGAACAGCTCAAGCGCGAGCCGTTCCCGATGCCGAAACTGGTGATTAGCGACCGGGTGCCGGAGTTTGCCAAGACCGGTGTTTATCAGCCGGAGTGGCTGGAGTTGATCGAACCGAGTGACTTCTCGCTGGAAGGCTATGAGCACCACGCGCCGATGACCGCGCCGATGGCGGTCTAAAGCTCGCCACTAAACCTGTGGGAGCGGGCTTGCCCGCGATGACGGCGTCACATCCAACATTGATGTGACTGACAAACCGCTATCGCGGGCAAGCCCGCTCCCACAAGGTTTTGTGGTGTTGCTAATGCCCATGACTTCTCCCGACATGGGAATGCTCAACCTCCGTCGCCACAACCCCGCCACTCACTTCCAACCGCTGCAAAATCCCGCATTGATCGATATCCGGCCCTTCGCTGCAGCGTTGGCGCAGGTCGAGCAGTTGTGTCTGCAAGGCCAGCAAACCATCGATACGCGCCTTCACATGGTGGATGTGTTCGTCGATCAGCGCGTTGACGTTTTCGCATTGATCCTGCGGGCTGTCGCGCAGGGCCAGCAGGCTGCGGATTTCCTCGAGGGTCATGTCCAGCGTGCGGCAGTTGCGGATGAAGGTCAGGCGCTCGGCGTGGGCCTGGGTGTAGACGCGGTAATTGCCGTCGCTGCGGGCCGGCTCCGGCAGCAGGTTTTCGCGCTCGTAGTAACGGATGGTTTCCACGGCGCAGTCGGTGAGTTTCGCCAGCTCTCCTATTTTCATCGCGACAATCTCCAAAAGGGTGCTTGACCCTATAGTGGCTACAGGGTCTTTACTTGGCAACAGGCACCTTCATGGACGCGACCAATGAGCGATTCTCTTCACACCCACAAACCCGAGGCCGGGCACGATCACAGCCACAAGCTGCAGCCTGTGCAGAAGCACAGCCATGACGGCCACGGGGATTCCTGCTGTTCCTCCAAAGCAGCAGCGCCGTCGCTGATCAAGTTGAGCGAGACGCCGACCGCCGGTGCGCGGCTGAGCAGCTTTCGCATCGAGGCAATGGACTGCCCGACCGAGCAGACGCTGATCCAGAACAAACTCGGGAAGCTTTCGGGTGTGCAGCAACTGGAATTCAACCTGATCAATCGGGTGCTGGGCGTGACCCATGACCTGCCAAGCACCATGCCGATCATCGACGCAATCAAGTCCCTCGGCATGCACGCCGAGCCGATGGAGCAGGGCGTTGAAGCGCCAGCGTCGAGCCCTGTACCTGCGAAAAAGCCCTGGTGGCCGCTGGCGCTGTCCGGCGTCGGCGCGCTGGCCGCCGAGTTTATCCACTTCACCGATGCGGCACCAAACTGGGTGGTGGCAGTTATCGCGCTGATCTCGATCCTCAGCGGTGGCCTCAGCACTTACAAAAAGGGCTGGATCGCCCTGAAAAACCTCAACCTGAACATCAACGCGCTGATGAGCATCGCAGTGACCGGCGCGATCCTGATCGGCCAATGGCCGGAAGCGGCGATGGTGATGTTTCTGTTCACCGTGGCCGAGTTGATCGAAGCCAGGTCTCTGGACCGGGCGCGCAACGCCATCGGCGGGCTGATGCAGATGGCCCCCGAGCAGGCCACGGTGCAGCAGGCCGACGGCAGCTGGGTCGCCCAACCGGTTAAAAACATCGAACTGGGTGCGCGGGTGCGGGTGCGTCCCGGCGAGCGGATCGGTCTGGACGGCGAAGTGCTGTCCGGCAACTCGACCATCGATCAGGCGCCGATCACCGGTGAAAGCCTGCCGGTGGAGAAAACCATCGGCGACAAAGTGTTCGCCGGCACCATCAACCAGTCTGGTTCGTTGGAATACACGGTAACCGCGGCGGCGAACAATTCGACCCTGGCGCGGATTATCCACGCTGTGGAACAGGCTCAGGGGGCACGCGCTCCGACCCAGCGTTTCGTCGACGCCTTCTCGAAAATCTACACCCCGGCGGTGTTCATCCTGGCCCTGGCCGTGGCAGTGATCCCGCCGCTGTTCATGGATGCGCTGTGGTTCGACTGGATCTACCGGGCGCTGGTGCTGCTGGTAGTCGCCTGCCCGTGCGCGTTGGTGATTTCCACCCCGGTGACCATTGTCAGCGGCCTCGCGGCAGCGGCGCGCAAAGGGATCTTGATCAAGGGCGGCGTCTATCTGGAGCACGGCCACAAACTCGATTACCTGGCCCTCGACAAGACCGGCACCCTCACTCACGGCAAACCGGTGCAGACCGATTATTTGTCCCTCGACCCAACCGCTGATGGAATAGCTCCGGCCATTGCGGCGGCACTGGCTGGTCGCTCGGATCATCCGGTGTCGCTGGCTATCGCCAATGCGGCAGTTGTGGATAACCAACGCGCACCACTGACTGTGGATAACTTCGAAGCCCTGGCCGGTCGCGGTGTGCGCGGCGAGATTAACGGTGAGCTCTACCACTTGGGCAACCACCGCTTGGTGGAAGATTTGGGCCTGTGTTCTCCAGCGCTGGAAGAGAAACTGTTTGCTCTGGAAAAACAGGGCAAGTCGGTGGTGCTGTTGCTCGACAAGTCGGGTCCCTTGGCGCTGTTTGCCGTCGCGGACACCGTGAAAGCGTCCAGCCGCGAAGCGATCCGGCAGTTACATGAGCTGGGCATCAAAACCCTGATGCTGACCGGCGACAACGTTCACACTGCCCAAGTCATCGCCGCCCACGTGGGCATCGATCAGGCACAGGGCGATCTGTTGCCAACCGAGAAGCTGCAAGCCATCGAAGCGCTGTATGCCCAAGGCCATCGGGTCGGGATGGTCGGCGACGGCATTAATGACGCCCCGGCACTGGCGCGGGCCGAGATCGGTTTTGCCATGGCGGCCGCCGGGACCGACACCGCCATCGAAACCGCCGATGTCGCCCTGATGGACGACGATCTGCGCAAGATCCCGGCCTTCATCAGCCTGTCGCGGCAGACCTCCAATATCCTCAAACAGAACATCGCCCTGGCATTGGTCATCAAAGCGATCTTTCTTGGGGTAACCTTCGCCGGGATCGCCACCATGTGGATGGCGGTGTTCGCCGACATGGGCGTGAGCCTGTTGGTGGTGTTCAATGGTTTGCGCCTGTTGCGTAAATAAGCGATGAGGAAAGGGTGTGCTGAGTGCCGAGCTGAAGGCGTTTTACATGGTTGCCCGGTTGGGCAGCATTACCCTGGCGGCGAAAAAGCTCGGCCTGAGCCAGCCGACGGTGACGACCCAGATTCGGCATCTGGAAAGCCAGTACTCGGTTGAACTGTTCTATCGTGGCGGTCGCCGCCTCAGCGTCAGCGACGAAGGCGCGCGGTTGCTGCCGATGGTCAAGGCGCTGTTGCAGCAGGAAGCCGACATCGAGTTTTTCCTGCGCAACAGTGGTCAGGTCCAGGGCACGTTGCGCATCGCTGCCACGGCGCCGTATTACATTCTCGATCTGGTGAAGACCTTTCGCGAACGTTTGCCGCAGGTGGAGGTGTCGGTGGAAATTGGCAATTCTCAACAGGTGCTCGAAGCGCTGGAGGATTATCGGGTCGATGTCGCCGCATCTTCACAGTTACTGGACGATGCGCGGCTGATTCGCCGGGTGCTCGGCAGCGATCCGCTGGTGCTGGCGGTGCACCGCCATCATCCGCTGGCGGTGCATGATCATGTACCGCTCAGTGCATTGGCGGGGCACACCTTGTTGATGCGTGAATCAGGCTCGACCACCCGGCGTTTGACCGAAGAATTGCTGGCCAGCGCGGGGGTGAGTTTTGGACCGTTGCTGGAGATTGGTAGCCGTGAGTCGATTCGAGAGGCGGTATTGCGCAACATTGGTATCAGCATCATTGCTCGGCAGGAAGTGCCTCACGATCCGCAATTGCGGGTGCTGACCATCGAGAATGCGCCGCAGATTCCTGAATATCTGTACTGCCTCAAGGAGCGAAAAGGTGCGCGGCTGCCGGCGGCGTTTCTGGGGTTAGCGCAGGAAATGGCTCCGGCCTGAAATCTCCATTGCCTGTACTGGCCTCATCGCGGGCAAGCCCGCTCCCACAGTGTTTCCGTGGTGTGAACATAATCTGAGTAGCACAACCTGTCCTTGTGGGAGCGGGCTTGCCCGCGATGGCGTCAGTTCAGTCACAGCATGACTTCAACCCAAATCCCCGAATACCACTATCGGCCGTTTTTGCCTCACTGCCACATGACCGACGCATTGCAAACCTAGGATGGCCCTCATCTGCTTGATGAGGCCTGCCCATGAACCACTCGATCGCAACTGCCCTGACCAACCCCGGCGCGCCGATGAAAGTGCGCGGCGTGCAGAAACGCTTCGGCGCGTTCACCGCGCTGGATAACGTTTCCCTCGACGTGGCGGCCGGTGAACTGGTGTGCCTGTTGGGGCCGTCGGGCTGTGGCAAAACCACCTTGCTGCGCTGCATCGCCGGCCTTGAGAAACAAGACAGTGGCGAGTTGTACCTCGGCGATCGCGAAGTTTCCCACCTGGCACCTCAGGCACGGGACTACGGCATTCTCTTCCAGTCCTACGCGCTGTTCCCCAATCTTAGCGTCGAGGCGAACATCGCCTACGGCCTCGCCGGCAGTGGTCGCGATGAAGTGCGCCAGCGCGTCGGTCAGATGCTGGAACTGGTCGGCCTGATCGGCAGTGAGAAAAAATACCCTGGCCAGTTATCCGGCGGTCAGCAGCAACGTGTCGCACTGGCTCGAGCCTTGGCGCCGGCACCGTCCTTGTTGCTGTTGGACGAACCGATGTCGGCGCTCGACGCCCGGGTCCGCGAGCATCTGTGCACCGAGTTACGCCAATTGCAGCGCAATCTCGGCATCACCACCCTGATGGTTACCCACAATCAGGACGAAGCCATGCTGATGGCCGACCGCATCGCCGTGATGAACAACGGCAAGGTCGAGCAGTACGCCACGCCGCAGGAAATCTACGACCGCCCGGCCACACCCTTTGTGGCGGAGTTCGTCGGTCAGGGTAACTGGCTGCCATTCCACCGGAGCAGCGACAGTCATGCCCAGGTTGGCGGGATGAACATGCGCCTGGCCGAAGGCAGCGCTAAAACCGCCTCGGGCCGTTTGTTCTGCCGCCCCGAGGCCATCAACGTCAACCCGTCGGTGCATGAAGAAAACCTGTTCCCGGCGAAGGTTCGCGAGATCACCTTTCTCGGCAACCGCTGCCGCATGAGCTTCGAACTCGATCAACTGCCGGGCCATGCGCTACTGGCGGAATTGGCACCGGAAGCCATGCCGCGTCTCGGTGCCCAACAGATCATGGTCGCCTTGCCGCCGCGCAGCCTGCAGGTGTTTGCCTGATGAGCGCGAACGTCGCGCTGCCGATACCGCACAAGCAGGTTCGGCAGACCTCCCGTGCCGAGATCGGCGACCGGCTGTTCGTAGTCGGCGGCAAAATCCTGCTGCTGGGATTGCTCGGCGTCGCGGTGTTGATGCCATTGCTGGCGATTTTCTGGCGTGGTTTCAGCTCCGAAGCTGGACAGGGTGGCGGTCTGATCGCCGCTCGCGAACTGCTGACCAGCGCCAATTTCCACTGGCTGCTGGGCAACAGCCTGAAAGTCTCTCTCAGCGTCGCGGCCATTGTCGTACCGTTGGCTTATCTGTTTGCCTACGCTCTGCAACGTACGCTGATTCCCGGTAAAGGCATTTGGCGCGGCATGTCGCTATTGCCACTAATGGCGCCGTCGATGCTGCCGGGGATCGCTTTGGTTTACCTGTTCGGCAATCAGGGCATGTTGCGCGGTTTGCTCTCGGACAATATCTACGGCTTCTGGGGCATTGTTCTGGGCGAGGTCATCTACACCTTCCCACACGCCTTGATGATTTTGCTGTCAGCGTTGTCCCTGGCGGACGCGCGACTGTTCGATGCTGCTTCAAGCATGGGCGCCAGCCCGGCGAAAGCCTTTCGTAGCATCACCTGGCCGGCGACCCGTCAGGCAGTGTTCGCGGCGTTCTGTCTGGTGTTCACCTTGACCATCACCGACTTCGGCGTGCCCGTGGTGGTCGGTGGCGACTACCAAGTGCTGGCGCTGGAAGCTTACAAAGCCGTGGTCGGCCAGCAACAATTCGGTCGCGGTGCGCTGATCGGCATGGTCTTGCTGCTGCCGGCGCTGTTCAGCTTCGGCGTTGATGCCTGGCTGCGTCGGCGTCACGGCGACTCCATGAGCGGTCGGGCGCAGGTCTTTCAACCGGCGGCGTCAAAACTGCGGGACGGCTGCTACCTGGCCATCGTGCTGTTGATCTGCGCGGCATTGCTGCTGGTGTTCGGCATGGCGGTGTACTCGTCGCTGGTGAAATTCTGGCCGTACAACCTGTCGCTGTCGCTCAACCATTACCAGTTCAACGACACGGCGGGCGGCGGCTGGCTGGCCTACGGCAACAGCGTGAAGATGGCGTTGTGTACGGCGTTGATCGGCAGCGTGCTGATCTTCACCGGTGCTTACCTGATGGAAAAAACCAAGGGCCAGCGCGGATTGAATCTGACACTGCGCATGCTCAGTTTCGTCCCGATGGCGGTGCCGGGTCTGGTGCTGGGGCTGGGTTACGTCTTCTTCTTCAACCTCAGCGGCAACCCGTTGCATGTGCTCTACGGGACCATGACCCTGCTGGTGGTCTGCACCATTGCTCACTATTTGACCACTGCGCAAATGACCGCCACCACCGCGCTGCGCCAACTCGATGCCGAGTTCGAAGCTGCCGCGCTGTCGCTCAAGGCGCCGCTGTACCGGCACTACCTGCGGGTCACCGTGCCGATCTGCCTGCCGGCGTTGCTGGACATCGTGCGCTACCTGTTCGTCTCGGCCATGACCACCGTCTCGGCGGCGATCTTCCTCTACAGCCCCGACACCATCCTCGCGGCGGTGGCGGTGCTGAACATGGACGACGCCGGCAACGTCGGCGGCGCGGCGGCGATGTCGACCCTGATTCTGTTCACCTCGGCGGGCGTGTCCCTGCTGCTGGCCTGGGCCTCGCGCGGTTTGTTGCGTCGCTCCCAGGCCTGGCGGCAGACCGCGCCCGGTCTTTGATTCACACCTTCAACTCACACAGGAATTGCACCATGTTCAAGCCTTTGGCCCTGGCCGCTGCTGTCCTCACCGCTTTCAGCCTGAACGCTTACGCGGCAAAAACCGAGTTGACGGTGTACACCGCCCTCGAAGCCGAACAACTGAAGACCTACAAAGAGGCCTTTGAAAAGGCCAACCCGGATGTCGAGATCAAATGGGTGCGCGATTCCACCGGCATCATCACCGCCAAGCTCCTGGCCGAAAAAGCCCGTCCGCAAGCTGACGCAGTTTGGGGGCTGGCAGCGTCGAGCCTGGCGATCCTCGATCAGCAAGGCATGCTGCAAAGCTATGCACCAAAGGACCTCGGCAAGATCGGCGGCAACTATCGCGACGCCGCTAACCCGCCAGCCTGGGTAGGCATGGACGTCTGGGCGGCGACCATTTGCTTCAACACCGTCGAGGCCGAAAAGCAGGGTTTGAGCAAACCCGTGAGCTGGCAGGACCTGACCAAGCCTGAGTACAAAGGCAAGATCGTCATGCCCAATCCGGCCTCGTCCGGCACCGGTTTCCTCGACGTCAGCGCCTGGCTGCAAACCTTCGGCGAGAAGCAGGGCTGGCAGTACATGGACGACTTGCACCAGAACATCGGCCAGTACGTTCACTCCGGTTCCAAGCCATGCAAACTCGCCGCCGCCGGCGAATTCCCGATCGGTATTTCCTTCGAATACCCGGCCGTTCAGTTGAAGCGCCAGGGTGCGCCGCTGGACATCATCCTGCCGAAAGAAGGCCTGGGCTGGGAGATCGAAGCCACCGCCGTGATCAAAGGCACACCGCACGAAGACGCGGCGAAGAAGCTGGCTGACTTCTCCGCGAGCCCGGCGGCGATGGAGCTCTATAAAGAGAACTTCGCAGTGCTCGCGCAACCGGGTATCGCCAAGCCGCAGACTGAACTGCCGGCCGACTACGAGCAGCGTTTGATCAAGAACGACTTTGCCTGGGCGTCGAAGAATCGCGACCAGATCCTGACCGAGTGGCGCAAGCGCTATGACGGTAAGTCCGAGAAAGTGGCTGCCAAGTAAATCTTCGTAGGCTGACAGGGCCCCATCGCGGGCAAGCCCGCTCCCACAGGGTCTGTGGCGTTCACAAAACCTGTGGGAGCGGGCTTGCCCGCGATAGCGGTCTCAAATTCAGGGACAAATCCCCATGACACACCACAACGACATGCTAATCGTCGGCGCCGGCATTCTCGGCCTGTCCCACGCCTATGCTGCTGCCAGACGCGGTCTGAAAGTCACCGTTTTCGAACGCAGCGAAACGCCGCTCGGCGCGTCGGTGCGTAACTTCGGCCAGGCACTGGTCACCGGCCAGCCACCAGGGCCGATGCTCGAATTGGCCAGGGCCAGCCGCGACATCTGGGGCCAATGGGCAGAACTTGTCGGCCTGCAACTCAAGCGCAACGGCTTATACCTGTTCGCCCGCACCGAAGCGGAAGAGCACCTGCTGGAAGCCTTCTGCGCCGGTCGCGCCATGGAGCACGGTTACCGCGTCGAGCTGCTGCGCGGTGCGGCATTGCGCGATTTATACGGTGGCCAGTTCAGCCATCACCGCGCCGCGTTGCACGGCATGGACGACCAGCAGCTGTATTCCCGCGAAGCGATTCCGGCGTTGATCGACTACCTGCGTTGCGAGTTGGGCGTCGAGTTTCATTTCTCCACGCTGGTGCGCGACATCGAACCGGGGCGCTTGCACAGCACCGCCGGTACCTTCAGCGCCGAGCAGATCATCGTTTGCTCCGGCCACGATTATCAAACCTTGCTGGCCGAGCCGATTGCCGAACTGGATCCGCAAATCTGCCGTCTGCAAATGCTCCGCGCCCGCCCGCAGATCAACCTCAACCTGCAACACGCGCTGCTCACCGGTCTGAGTTGCGTGCATTACGGCGCCTTCGCCGATTTGCCGGAAGCCGCCGCGATACGGGCGCAGATTCTGCGCGACGCACCCCATCTGCATGAAAACGGCATTCACCTGCTGATCAGTCCGACGCCTTACGGTGAATTGATCATCGGCGACTCCCACCATTACGGCAGCGATCCATCACCGTTCAATGCCGAGCAGGTGGATGACTGGATGATTGAACTGGCCGAGCAGACGTTGGGCTGCAAGGTGCAAGTGGTCGAACGCTGGCAGGGCGTCTATGGTTCACGCGGGCCGGGGCCGTTCTCCTTTCTGCGGCCGATGCCAGGTGTGAGCGTGGCGCTGATGCACACCGGTGTCGGCATGAGCGTCGGGCCGGCGCTGGCTGAGCGTAACGTCGCGACCTTATTGGGAGACAGTTGATGGACCACCATGAGCAAGTGATCGCAAAGGTGTTCGGTCTGTACGAGCGTTTTGGCGACAACGATTACATCGGCGAACCGGTGTCGCAGATCGAGCACATGTCGCAAGCCGCCGAACTGGCGATGGCCGAGGGCTTCGATGATGAAGTGGTGCTGGCGGCGTTCTTTCACGACATCGGGCACCTCTGCGCCGTGGGTGCCGAGAACATGGGTGGTTTTGGGATCGTCAGCCACGAGCGACTGGGCGCTGATTATTTACGCCGCGCTGGCTTCAGCGAACGCATGGCGTGGCTGGTGGAATATCACGTGCAGGCCAAGCGTTATCTGACGCTCAAAGAGTCTGGGTACTACGAGCGTTTGAGCGAAGCCAGTCGGCGCACGCTTGAGTATCAGGGCGGGGTGATGACGGCTACCGAGGCCGAGGCGTTCGAGCAGGATCCGTTGTGTGCCGTCAGTTTGCGGATGCGTCAGTGGGATGAGTTGGCCAAGGAGATGTGGGTGCCGGTGATGGATCTGGGCATCTTGAAGGAAAAGGCGTTGCGGCTGTTGGCAGAGTAAAGTTTCACAACCGAGTCGCGCCCATCGCGGGCAAGCCCGCTCCCACAGGGATCTTCGGTGTTCATACAATTTCTGTATCACCCAAGACCTTGTGGGAGCGGGCTTGCCCGCGATGAGGCCAGAGCTGACACCGCAGATTGCGGGTCTTTAAAGTTGTTGCGCCAACACCTCAACCTGCTCCTGCCGCTCCCCCTGACTCAACTTCGAATTCGGATTAAGCGACGACCACTGCGGATGCGCCCGCGCCTTGTTCAGCGCTTCCGGCAGTTTGCCTTCGCGCCAGGTTTTGTCTTGCGGCGTGGCGACCTGAATGCTGTCCATCGCCGCGTGCCCACGGGAATTCAGGGCCTGCAGCAGTTGCCGCTGGCGCAAGGCCAACAGTCGTAGCACGCCGTCGTCGACGGTCAGTTCGCGCTGCCCTTTGATCTTGCCCAGCAGCCGGCTGCCGTAGCTGCGGGCAGTTTGCAGGGCGCCGCCGGCAATCGCTCCGGCCAGTGCTGCGGCGCCGAGGGTCAGGCCACCCACCAGCAAATCGACACCGGCTCCGGCCGCCGCGCCAGCCGCGATACCGCCGCCGACCCGCACACCGAGCTGTTTCAAAGTTTCCGGGTTGAACAGGTCATCGCCCCAGCGGCCATCAAGTAGCGGCAGTTCACTGGCCGCCGCGTCTTGTGGGCGGAAGGCATAGAGCTTGAGCAAGGCCTCGACGCAGCGTTGTTCACGCTGACGCACAGCTTTGCGCAGTTCGCTGATCGCTTGCTGTTCCTGCGCCGCCTCGCTGACCACACTGCGGCGGCAGGCGGCGCAATCGATCAATAAATCGGCAATCAGCCGCGCTGCACTTTGCTGACGGGCCAGGCGTTGGGCCTGCTGGTCGGCGATCAAGCGCTCCAGCTGTTCGCGGGAGTTTTCCAGCAGCAGCGCGAGGCTTTCATAGAGTCGACGCTCGCCATCCTCCGGCGGGGCGACGCTGTCGAAACGCACCAATGCATGCAAGCCCAATCGCGCCAGGGCTTCACGCCAATCCGGTTCGCGATGCTGGGCGCTGCTGACAAAATTCAGCACCGGCAGCAGCGGCTTTCCGCAACTGGCCAACACTTCCAGTTCGTCGCGGTACTTGGCCAGCACCGGCTCCCGGGCGTCGATCACATAGAGGCCGGCGTCCGAGGCGAGCAGTTGCCGCAGCACCTTGGCTTCCTGTTCGAAGCGCTGCCGGGCTTCGCTACCCTCCAGAAAACGCGCCAATCGTGCCGGGCCGTCGAGGCGTTCGCCGGGTCGCTCCAGGCGCTCAAGGTAGTCGAGCAGGGCGATGGCATCTTCCAGGCCTGGAGTGTCGAAGAGATCAAGCAACGGCTCGCCGTCTACCGACAATCGCGCGCCTTCGACGTGGCGAGTGGTGCTGGGGCGATGGGACACTTCGCCGAAGCCGACATCTCGCGTCAGCGTTCTCAGCAACGAGGTTTTACCGACGTTGGTGTGGCCGACCACAGCGAGTTTCAGGGGATTAATCATGACCCGTCTCCAGCCAGTTCAATGGCGCGCAATCGGCGAATGGCAGGTCCAGTTGCTGTAGCGCAACATGCCAGTCGCCCAGGCGTTCGGCATCCAGCGCTTCGCCGGGCGGCGCTTGCAGCAACCACACACGGGTGGCGGTAGCGCTGCGAGCCAGTTCGGCAATCAGCGCCAGGCTGCCACGGTCCGGCGAACGCCGTGGGTCACAGGCGATGGCCAGACGAGCCGGGGGAAAACGACTCAGCTGTTCGAGCAGTTTGTGCCGGGATTCTCGGCTGTCGAGGACGCCGGCGTTGTTGACGTTTTTCGGCAACTGCGGCGGCCACGGGCGTTGGTCGTCCAGCTCGATGGCCACCAGCAGCGCGCCATCGCTTTGCAGATCGCTGGCAGTGTTTTCAACCCGATGAAGTTGCGCAGGCGCGGCATCGCTGATGCCCAGGCGTTCGCTGGTGGGCATCAGCCGTTCGCGCAGTTGGGCGTAGCCGGGCAGGTTCAAATCCAGACGCAGGGCTGCTTGACCGGTTTTCCAGCGCCACAGGCAGAACAATGCAAGCAGCAAGCGCGGCAAAACGCCGTACACCAGCAGCACCCCAACCAGCCACGCCGCCCAGGCCTGGCGAGCGCTTTCGATGTTCAGCGCGGCGTCGCCACTGGCGCGAATCATCTCCACGCTCGGCACACTGAAGCCGAGCAAGGCCGGCAGGGCGCCGAGGGCTTGGGTCATGGCGACGAAGGTGTCGCCGCCGAGAATGGTGGTCTCCCAGACGAAACCGTAGCGCCGGGTCGCCATCAGCGTCAGCACCATCACCAAGGCACTGAGCATCGCCAGCAACCACAATCCGTTGACCAGCACACCCAGCGCCCAACGATTGAGTTTCTGCCGTTGCAGCAACAGCAGCAGTGCCGGCGCCAGTTGCGCGGCGTTGGCATCGCGGGCGAGTTTTTCACTGAGCCACAACCACAAGCGTCCGAGGGCGGCGCCCTGTTCGCCGGCGAACACCAGGCCCAGGGCCCAGCTCAATAGCAGAATCAGGTTCAGCCCCAGCAGGCTGCCCAAGGCCCAGAACACATTGACCGGGGACTGGCCGTCGCCCAGCGCGGCAAACGCCAGGCCGGCGCCACTGATCACGGCCAGCACGGCGAGCACGATCAACGCCAGTCGTGCGCCTTGCAGCCAGTGTTTGAGGGCGCGGGTCTGCCCGTCGCGCTCGGCCAGCCACCGGGCGCGGCATTGAATGCGCGTCGGCAGGTCGCCGCCGGCGCTGCGGGCGATTCGGTTGGCTTCCAGATCATCCAAGGGGCCTGCGTGTTCTTCACGCAGGCGTATGGTTTCGCTCAGCCAGAGGCTTTGCAGTGGAGTCAGTTCAGTCACGCGGCATCCCGTCGCTTAATTGAGCGGTGAGCATAACCGCTGTGACGCTTATCGGGGTAAGGGAGGCTCTGGTATCCTCGCCGACATGACTAAATCACTCCCTCTCAGCCTGATCGCAGCCCTCGGTGAAAACCGCGTGATCGGCGTCGACAACAGCATGCCCTGGCACTTGCCGGGGGACTTCAAATACTTCAAGGCCACCACCCTCGGCAAGCCGATCATCATGGGTCGCAAGACCTGGGATTCTCTCGGTCGTCCGCTGCCGGGCCGGCTGAACATCGTGGTCAGCCGTCAGGCGGATCTGCAGCTGGAAGGTGCGGAGGTTTATCCGTCGCTGGAGGCCGCGGTGGTTCGCGCTCAGCAATGGGCGAACGAGCAGGGCGTCGATGAGGTGATGTTGATTGGCGGGGCGCAGTTGTATGCGCAGGGGTTGGCGCAGGCTGATCGGTTGTATCTGACGCGCGTAGCGCTGAGCCCCGAAGGGGATGCGTGGTTTCCGGAGTTTGATTTGAATCAGTGGAAACTGGTGTCGAATGTTCCGAATCCGGCGGAGGGTGACAAGCCTGCCTACAACTTCGAAGTCTGGGAAAAAGCCTAAAAGCATCGCGGGCAAGCCCGCTCCCACAGTAATCAAGGTGGAACACACATTGTGTAAGCACCAAAAAACCTGTGGGAGCGGGCTTGCCCGCGAAGAGGCCCGCTCAGACGATGAAAATCTTAAACGTGAGCCAACGCCCCATGCTCATCCGCATCCAGCAGATCTTTATCGGTCTGCTGCATCATCTGGCTGGTAATCGCACCCGCCGTGATCGAACCACTCACGTTCAACGCCGTACGACCCATATCAATCAGCGGCTCAACCGAAATCAGCAACGCCACCAGTGACACCGGCAAACCCATGGCCGGCAGCACGATCAACGCGGCGAAGGTCGCGCCGCCACCGACCCCGGCCACGCCGGCCGAACTCAGCGTCACAATCGCCACCAACGTCGCGATCCACAGTGGGTCCAGCGGGTTGATGCCCACAGTCGGCGCGACCATCACCGCCAACATTGCCGGGTACAGACCGGCACAGCCGTTCTGGCCAATGGTCGCGCCGAACGAGGCGGCGAAACTGGCGATGGACTGTGGAATACCCAAACGGCTGGTCTGGGCTTCGATGCTCAGCGGAATGGTGGCGGCGCTGGAGCGGCTGGTGAAAGCAAACGTCAGCACCGGCCAGATCTTGCGGAAGAAGCGCAGCGGGTTGATTCCAGCCGCCGACACCAGCAGGCCATGGACTACAAACATCAAGCCCAGGCCGATATAGGACACCACCACGAAACTGCCGAGCTTGATGATGTCTTGCAGGTTGGAGCCGGCGACCACTTTGGTCATCAGCGCCAATACGCCGTACGGGGTCAGCTTCATCACCAGACGTACCAGACGCATCACCCAGGCTTGCAGGGTGTCGATGGCGTTGATCACTTTCTGACCTTTCTCGACATCATCCTTGAGCAGTTGCAGCGCTGCGACCCCAAGGAATGCAGCAAAAATAACCACGCTGATGATCGAAGTCGGCTTGACGCGAGCGAGGTCGGCGAACGGGTTCTGCGGGATGAACGACAGCAGCAGTTGCGGCACATTCAGGTCAGCGACCTTGCCCGCGTAGTCGCTCTGAATGGTTTGCAGGCGAGCCATTTCCTGGGTGCCGGCGACCAGGCCTTCGGCGGTAAGGTCGAACAGGTTGGTCAGACCGATGCCAATCAGCGCCGCGATAGCGGTGGTGAACAGCAGCGTGCCGATGGTCAGGAAGCTGATCTTGCCCAGCGACGAAGCGTTGTGCAGGCGCGCCACGGCGCTGAGGATCGAGGCGAACACCAGCGGGATCACGATCATTTGCAGCAACTGCACGTAACCGTTGCCCACCAGATCGAACCAACTGATCGAGGCTTTCAGTACCGGGTTGCCCGCACCATAGATCGTGTGCAGAGCGACACCAAAGATCACGCCCAGGACCAGCGCCAGCAGAACCTTTTTGGCCAGGCTCCAGGTGGTGTGACGGGTTTGCGCCAGGCCAAAGAGCAAGGCGAGGAACACCAGCAGATTGAGGATCAGCGGCAGATTCATAAAAGCTCCAATAACTTTGTGCCAGCTGCATTCCGGGGCAGCTGCGAACCGGCAAGCCTAACAGCTTGATATGTAATGATTTAATATCAAAAACAACGATTAACTGTCGTTTTTGGAATAAGCCGCTGACGCTGTGGGGAATGCCGCTGACGGAATCAGGATGCAAGCGGTCGCGGGCAGGCGGGGACTGTCATACAGATTTGTTAGCGTCGATATCTTTGAATCAGGGAGAAACGCAGATGAAGTTCGCACCGAAAATGCTGGCTGCCGTACTCTGCTTGGGCCTTGCCGGCCAAGCGTTCGCTACTGACCTGAAACACTGGCCAGCCGATCAGGCCAAGGCGCTGGACGCGATGATCGCGGCCAATGCCAACAAGGGTAACTTCGCGGTGTTCGACATGGACAACACCAGTTACCGCTACGACCTTGAAGAGTCCTTGTTGCCGTTCATGGAAAACAAGGGCCTGATCACCCGCGAGAGCCTCGATCCCTCCCTGAAACTGATCCCGTTCAAGGACACGGCCGACCATAAGGAAAGCCTGTTCAGCTATTACTATCGCCTCTGCGAAATCGACGACATGGTTTGCTATCCATGGGTCGCCCAAGTGTTTTCCGGCTTCACGCTTCAGGAGCTCAAGGGCAACGTCGATGAGTTGATGGCGTCTGGCAAACCGGTGCCGAGCACTTATTACGAAGGCGACGTGGTCAAGACCATCGACGTCAACCCGCCGAAAATCTTCACCGGTCAGAAAGAGCTCTACAACAAGCTGATGGAGAACGGCATCGAGGTCTATGTGATGACCGCCGCCTCCGAAGAACTGGTGCGCATGGTCGCCTCCGATCCGAAGTACGGCTACAACGTCAAACCGCAGAACGTGATCGGCGTGAGCCTGCTGCTCAAGGACCGCAAGACCGGCGAGTTGACCACGGCACGCAAGCAAGTCACCGCGGGCAAGTATGACGAGAAGGCCAACCTGGGCCTCGAACTGACCCCGTACCTGTGGACCCCGGCCACCTGGATGGCGGGTAAACAGTCGGCGATCCTGACGTACATCGATGAATGGAAAAAACCGGTCCTGGTGGGCGGCGATACCCCGACCAGCGATGGCTACATGCTGTTCCACAGCGTCGACGTGTCCAAGGGCGGCATCCATTTGTGGGTTAACCGCAAAGACAAGTACATGACCCAGATTAACGGCATGATGGCCAAGAACGCAGCAGCCCAGGCGAAAGAAGGCTTGGCGGTGACGGCGGATAAGAACTGGGTGATCGTGAAGCCTGAAGAGATTCAGTAAGACCGAGTCGCGCCCATCGCGGGCAAGCCTCGCTCCCACAGGGTCTGAGGTGATACATAGATTGTATGAGCACCGAAGATCCCCTGTGGGAGCGGGCTTGCCCGCGATGGGGCCATGACATTCACCATTAATGTTGAATGACACACCGCTTTCGCGAGCAGGCTCGCTCCCACATTTAACCGTGTTCAAAAAAAATGCCCCGCACTTGGCGTAATGCTGTTCACTTAAGCATTTGAGTCTCAGCTGGGCTTATCCGAAAATCCGATGCCAGATATCTGGCATCGGATTTTTTATGTCTGTTCAACAGGACCTGCTCGACCTCGGCGACCTTTTCAACTTCTGCGACCTGAGCACCTTCACCCAAAACATCCCCATAGAGTGGGTCGCGTCTGCGCTGGATCTTTCCAGTCAGGCCACCATTCGTCGACGTCGCCTGCCCGCTGACCAAGTGCTTTGGCTGGTGCTCGGCATGGCGCTGTTTCGTGATGAACCGGTTCACGAAGTGGCCAGACGTTTGAACATCTGCGCCCAAGGCCTGGCCTCTGACCACCTGTTGGCCCGTAGCGGTCTGACCGAAGCGCGTAAGCGGCTCGGCGCCGATCCCGTTGAGTGGCTGTTCCGCAAGACGGGAACCAATGGGGCGCGGAGCGCTATGACGGTGACGCCTGGCATGAACTGCAGGTGTTCGCAGTGGACGGAGCACTCTTGCGCACCCCGGATACGCCCGAGCTTCGGGACCACTTCGGGTCGGGAAACACCCCGAGCGACCGCCAGACTCCGTTTCCCATGCTGCGCCTGGTGGCGTTGATGAATGTACGTTCGCACGTGATCCTGGATGCGCAATTGAGCCCTTACCGACGCAGTGAAATGCGCTTGGCCGACGAGTTCCTGCAGCAGATCCCCGATCACTCGGTGACGTTGTTCGACAAAGGATTCTGGGGGGCCGAACTGCTGTCGAGCCTGAGCAGTGCTGGTAGCAACCGTCATTGGTTGATCCCGGCAAAAAAAGGAATGGTCTGCGAAGAAGTGACCCGCTACAGCCAGCACGATCGTTGGGTGCGCATGAAAGTCTCGCCGCAGGCCAGGAAGCGAAACCCGACCCTTCCAACGCATTGGGAGGCCCGCGAAGTCAGTTATGAAATTCAAGGCAAGCTAAAGACCGTCATGACGTCATTGCCGGCTAACGCCTACAACGCCAAGGCCGTGGCCAAGCTGTATCAGGAACGCTGGGAGATCGAATTGGGCTTCAGGGACATCAAGAGCTCGATGCAGCAGAACGCAGTGACCTTGCGTAGCAAAAAAGTCGACTTGGTCTATCAGGAGGTTTGGGGACTTTTGTTGGCTTATAACGTGATTCGTCGGGAAGCCAGCCAGGCGGCGGTGGCGTTTGGCCGAGCCCCCTCGGACATTCGTTTCAAACCGGCTTGCCAGTACATTGCCGTGCAACTGATAGTGATGGCAGCGGCCAACCCGATTTCAGCCACAGGCAGACGATTGGCAGAGTTAAGGGCAGGTATCGGAGGATTGTTTCTGGATCACCGTCCAAGACCTTCAAGGCCAAGGACGGTGAAAATATCAAAGACCCGGTTTCCAGTAGACCGTAAGGCTGCTCCGCTTAAGTGAACAGCATTACGCACTTGGCGGGGCATTTTTGTTTCTGCGACTGACGCTTACAACCCGTCGAGCATCGCCTTGTTACGTACCGCACCCTTGTCGGCGCTGGTGGCCAACAGGGCATACGCTTTCAGCGCAGTCGTCACTTTACGTGGACGCACTTCCACCGGTTTCCAGCCTTTCTTGTCCTGCTCGGCACGGCGCGCTGCCATTTCTTCATCGCTGATCAACAGGTTGATCGAGCGATTCGGAATGTCGATCAGCACCTTGTCGCCATCCTGCACCAGACCGATCGCGCCGCCGGCAGCCGCTTCTGGCGAAGCGTGGCCGATGGACAGGCCCGAAGTACCGCCAGAGAAACGGCCGTCGGTGAGCAGGGCGCAGGCTTTGCCCAGGCCTTTGGATTTCAGGTAAGACGTCGGGTACAACATTTCCTGCATGCCCGGGCCGCCTTTCGGGCCTTCGTAACGAATGATCACGATGTCGCCGGCCTTCACTTCGTCGGCGAGGATGCCGCGTACGGCGCTGTCCTGGCTTTCAAAGATCTTCGCGTTGCCTTCGAACACGTGGATCGATTCGTCGACGCCGGCGGTTTTCACCACGCAGCCATCCAGGGCGATGTTGCCGTACAGAACGGCCAGGCCACCTTCTTTCGAGTAAGCGTGTTCGACACTGCGGATGCAGCCGTTTTCACGGTCGTCATCCAGGGTTTCCCAGCGGGTCGACTGGCTGAACGCGGTTTGCGTCGGGATGCCCGCCGGGCCGGCCTTGAAGAAGTGGTGCACGGCTTCATCGGTGGTCTGGGTGATGTCCCACTTGGCGATGCCTTCAGCCAAGGACTTGCTGTGCACGGTCGGCAGATCGGTGTGCAACAGACCGCCACGGGCCAGGGAACCGAGGATGCTGAAGATCCCGCCGGCACGGTGCACGTCTTCCATGTGGTACTTCTGGATGTTCGGCGCGACCTTGCACAGTTGCGGTACATGGCGAGAAAGGCGGTCGATGTCGCGCAGGTCGAAATCGATCTCGGCTTCCTGGGCTGCGGCCAGCAAGTGCAGGATGGTGTTGGTGGAACCGCCCATGGCGATGTCCAGGGTCATGGCGTTTTCGAACGCCTTGAAGTTGGCGATGTTGCGCGGCAACACCGACTCATCGTTCTCGCCATAGTAACGTTTGCACAGCTCGACGATGGTGCGGCCAGCTTGCAGGAACAGTTGTTCGCGGTCGCTATGGGTGGCCAGGGTCGAACCGTTGCCCGGCAATGCCAGACCCAGGGCTTCAACGAGGCAGTTCATCGAGTTGGCGGTGAACATGCCGGAGCAGGAGCCGCACGTCGGGCAGGCGCTACGCTCATACTCCGCAACCTTCTCGTCAGAGGCGCTGGAGTCTGCGGCGATCACCATGGCGTCAACCAGGTCGAGACCGTGGCTGGCCAGTTTGGTCTTGCCGGCTTCCATCGGGCCGCCGGACACGAAGATCACCGGGATGTTCAGCCGCAAGGAGGCCATCAACATGCCAGGGGTGATCTTGTCGCAGTTGGAGATGCAGACGATGGCGTCGGCGCAGTGGGCGTTGACCATGTATTCGACGGAGTCGGCGATGATCTCGCGGCTCGGCAGCGAATAGAGCATGCCGTCGTGACCCATGGCGATGCCGTCATCCACAGCAATGGTGTTGAATTCTTTGGCGACGCCGCCGGCCCGTTCGATTTCGCGAGCGACCAGTTGCCCCAGATCCTTGAGGTGCACATGGCCCGGTACGAACTGGGTAAAGGAGTTGGCAATGGCGATGATCGGCTTCTTGAAGTCGTCATCTTTCATCCCCGTGGCGCGCCATAGTGCGCGAGCACCGGCCATGTTGCGGCCGTGGGTGGATGTTTTCGAGCGGTAATCAGGCATGAAGCACTCCGGGCGGCTAATCAGGTATCAAAAGGGAAGTGAGCTTCTATTGACGTCTGGAACACTCAGAAATGGCCGTGTGTCCGGAAGTTGCCGATAACTTTGCGGGATCGCCGCGCGCTTCAGCTTGAGCTCATAAACCCGCCGGGGGATGACTGGCGATGAATCTCGCGATTCTACACCGCTGGCGTCAGGAGGGAATGCCGGAAAGTGTTGAACCAGCGCTGATGGCGCGTATGGAGTGACGATCGGCGGGATTATTCGACGCTTGGACTGGCTCTTGGGCTTTTGGCTCGGCGATTGATGCGACTGTTCAGCGCCAGCGCCACGCTGCTCAAGAGGATGAAGCTGTATCCAAGGGTGGATTGCAGGTTGGCCGGGCTCAGGCTGATGAGCGCACTGATCAACCCGCCGCAGATGAATGTCACCGTGCTGCCGGCCGACGCCGAGGTTCCCGCATTTTCAGGGAACAGGCTCATGGCTTGGGAACTGGAGGCCGGTCGAGTGATGGTGGTGCCGGCGGTACAGATAAGCATCGGTACCAGGACGGTGATCGGGGACAGCGCAAAGTGGCTCGCGAGGTAAAGCAACATGAGGCCGGACAGCAGGATCAGGCTCAACCCGCTGATGATTTGATGACCGGGGCTGATGTGTTTACCCAATAGAGTCGCCACCATGCCGCCGACAATGTAGGCGCCGCCGTATATCAACAGAATCAGCGAGAAGTCATAGGCCGATAGTTGGAGTTGATCCATGAAAATCAGCGGCGAAATGACGATGAACGAAAAATGGCAGGCGAAGGCAAAGGCTGAGATCAACCAGTAGGGCAGGAAGTCAGCATCACGCAGGACCCGACCATAGGACTGGAGGATATTCGGCCGGGCGCCGGTTGCCACCGGACGGGTGTTTTCGAGAAACAGACAGGCTTTGAGCAGTACCACACCAGCCAGTGCGATAAACACCCAGAAGCTGCCCTGCCAGCCCAGCGTGGCTTGCAGGAATGTACCGGCCAGCGGCGAGACCGAGATGAAAATGCCGCTGGCGGTGACCATCAGGATCCGCAACCGGATACGTTCCTCACCCTCGAACAAATCCTGAACCAGCGCTTGTGACAGCACGAAACACCCGCAGCCCAGGGCCTGAATGACACGGAATAGCAGGAAGTAGGCATAGTCCGTGGTCAATAGGCAGCCCACTGCACCCAGCATCGAAACGGTTATTCCGGCGAGCAACAGTCCTTTGCGCCCGATCACATCCGACAGCGGCCCGATCAGCAGTTGAGAGGCCGCTATACCGACGGCAAACAGACTGACCGACAGCGCGATATCGGCGCGCGTGTTGCGAAAGTGGTCAGCCAGGGCGGGGAACGAGGGAAGCAGGACATCCAGTGGGAACACGCCAAGCAGTACCATTGACAACAACAGGCTGACCGCCCCCCGACGCTGTCTGACGGTTGCCGCAGGGCGTCCTTCATCCATCGACAAGCCCTGCCTTCATGAACAGTTGCTGGTTGTAAGGCAGGTCGAAGAAACCGGCTTTTTTCAACGCCTGAAGCGTCGCACCGGCGCCAGATCGCGCACGCCGAAGGGTGGCTTGGGGGCTGGTCAGTTCGCCAAGCACTTGCGTGATGGCGATGTCGCCGATACCCGCGCTGAGCAGGCTTTCCCGCAGCCATCGCTCATCGGCCTCGAAGAAAATCCGGATGCTGTCCAGCAGCAACCTGGCGGCGAATAGGCGTTGACGGCTGTTCAGCGTCAGCCACAGGTAATGGAACACTTCAGAGAAATAGCGACTGTGGCGCGCCTCGTCCGCGAGATGATCCCTGAGCATTGCCTGGACGCTGGACACCAGGTCGTCACGGCAGACGTCGAGCAGTTCCCTGGCAATGATCGTCTCCGATACGAACCCGACGAGAAACCAGGCCAGCGCCCGGTGTTTGTCAGGTGTGCGCTCGAGCAGGGCGTTCAATCGCGTGATGCGGTAGGGCATGACCGGGCGCAGGTTGATCCCGTAAACCCCGGCGATCTGCTCGGCGAGGTTATTGGAGAACAGGGCGTGATAACCCTCGTCGGTGTAAAGCTGAAGCGCGGCGGTCTTCATCCGCGGGGGAATGTTGACCTTCAATTCACCGTGGATGATGGTTTCCACGGAACGGTTGACGATGCGGTGTTCGAGCACGGTGGTGTAGTCGAGGAAGTACACCAGATGATTGGCCGACAGCCGATGGTTGACGGTTGGACCTAGCACTTTGATAGCCGGGTGATTCAGGTAAGCCAGCAAGCCTGGGGGAAACCAGTGACGTGTTTCCAGTTGCTGCTCCAGGTCTGTCGGTAATAGATAGTCGTGCTCGCTGGTTCGCACCGACGCGCGGGTATTCCAGTCGCCGAGGGTGAAACGCAGCGCCCAGGAAACGGGGAGGTCTGACGGAGCAATGATGGGGGCGGTCATTGTTGCGGCTCCCGACTGCTCAGCAGATCCTTCAATTCCTTGCACATCACTTGTCCGTCGCTGTGACCACAGCCAACGAAAAACAAGGGTTGTTCTGCGGTGTTCTCGAGCCCCAGCAATGTTTCGACCTGATCGTCCGTCAGTGCTCCGGTCAGCCACGTGTTCAACCCCAGTGCAGTGGCCACCAGTTGAAAGGTCTGGGAAATATGCCCCGCCTCCACGAAGGCCATTCGGTAGGCTCGCGAGTGTTCATATTTCCACCACAACTTGTCGAAGCGAGCGGTAATGAACAGGCCTACGGGCAGGTTATTGATGAAATGTTGGCCACACAGCAACTGCCCCAGTGGCGAGTCAGGTGCCGGGTTGACGAAGCTCAGTGCATGGTCGGTGGGATGGTAGGCGTAGAGCCCGGGTTTCAGGCCGTTGACGTTTTGCACATGAAGAAAGCCTTCGCAGGCATTCAACCCGCCGGCGGACGGGCTGCTGCGTCGGGCACCGAGACCTTCGACAATGGTTTCGTCGACGTCATTTTCGCGCTCATGCAAGTAGCCCAGGGACAGGTAAAGCAGTGTGCCGACCTCTTCCAGTGAAATCGCTTCATCCGTGAAGGTGCGGCAGGTTTTGCGGCCGATCAGGACGTTGGCAAGAGAGCCCTCCGGCAGGCAGGAAGGTTCTGGCAGGGCAATCAGCGAGTGTGCCTGGCGTTCTGTGAGCCTGGCGTCCGGCGCGGGTGAGTCCAGTACTTCGGTGCAATGGTCCAGATAGTGTCTCGACCATTCATGAATATTCTGAGGAATATGTTCGCAGGGAATGTTCTTGGTGCCGATATGGAATATTTTCGATAGTTCATCCCAGCCCCATTCAATAGTGTCTTGTATGGAGGTGGTCAGTATTCCGGAGTTCAGAAGTTGAGTGTCTACTATGTTGCTGTCGTTATACAGTTTTGGATTGCTGATGAGTTGTGCAAGCCGGGTTGAGTATTCCAGATTAAGTTCAAATTGTTTGTGATTCTTGTAATCCCAGACTATTTGGCCGGGCGTACGAGGAAGTATGAACAGGTATGGATTTATCTGCATGATGGGCGGTTCGCTCTGGGCTGTGCCATAGAAAACGCTGGGTAGCCGGCACTCCCCAGCGTTTTATTTACTTAGCGGGTTTTTGGCACAACCAGAAAAGCCAGGTTGGCGATTTTGTTTGTTTCCAGAGTAATTGCTTTCATGTTTTTGACTCCTTGTCATTGATAGTGAGTGTCACTTCGCGGTGACAACTCAATCATAGGCGGTAATGAGCCCTTATCAAGGAGATATTAAGTAGGAATATTCTAGTAATTTTGTCGGAGCGGTCTGGGGGTAGGGGCAAGTTTGTAAGTTATATTCTTTTAAATAAAAGATGCAGGGAAACGTCCTGCAAGTCAGTAGGACCGCAAGAGTAAGAAGCAGAGGCTGAAGAGTGGATGTCGTGGCGTTAAAACGGCTGACGGAGAGCCTGTTGGCTCCCCGTCAAACCAGCGTACTCAGCTGTTTGGCAGCAGACGGCAGGTGATGCTCTTGATGTAGCGAGTCTCGGCAATGGCCGGGTGTACCGGGTGATCCGGGCCCTGACCGCCGCGCTCCAGCATCTGGATGTTGCGGTCCAGGTGACGGGCGCTGGTCAGCAGAATGTTCTGCAGGTCGTCTTCCGGCAGGTGCATCGAGCACGAAGCGCTGACCAGGATGCCGTCCTTGCTAAGCAGGCGCATGGCTTGCTCGTTCAGGCGACGGTAGGCGCCTTCACCGTTTTTCATGTCTTTCTTGCGTTTGATGAAGGCAGGAGGGTCGGCCACGATGACGTCGAAACGCTCTTCGCTGGCTTTCAGTTCCTTCAGGGCTTCGAACACGTCGCCTTCGATGCAGGTCATTTTTTCGGCGACGCCGTTCAGTGCGGCGTTGCGCTCGACGCCGTCGAGGGCGAAGGCCGAAGCGTCGACGCAGAACACTTCACTGGCGCCGAAGGCAGCCGCTTGAACGCCCCAGCCGCCGATGTAGCTGTACAAGTCCAGTACGCGCTTGCCTTTGGCGTAAGGTGCCAGACGCGCGCGGTTCATGCGGTGGTCGTAGAACCAGCCGGTTTTCTGTCCCTGGATGACTGGTGCTTCGAATTTCACGCCATTCTCTTCCAGAGCGACCCATTCCGGCACCAGGCCGAACACGGTTTCGACGTAGCGGTTGAGGCCTTCGGCATCACGGGCAGCGGAGTCGTTCTTGAAAAGAATGCCGCTTGGCTTGAGCACTTGGGTCAGTGCCGCGATCACGTCATCTTTGTGAGCTTCCATGGTCGCCGAGGCGATCTGGACTACCAGAATGTCGCCGAAACGGTCGACCACCAGGCCTGGCAGCAGGTCGGAGTCGCCGTAGACCAGGCGATAGAACGGCTTGTCGAACAGGCGATCGCGCAGGGACAGGGCAACGTTCAGGCGATGCACCAGCAGCGACTTGTCCAGCGGCAACTTGATGTCGCGCGACAGCAGGCGGGCGCAGATCAGGTTGTTCGGGCTCATGGCAACGATGCCCAGCGGTTTGCCGCTGGCGGCTTCGAGAATCGCCTGGTCGCCGGCCTTGAAACCGTGCAAAGGCGTAGCGGCTACATCGATTTCGTTGCTATAGACCCACAAGTGGCCGTTCCGCAGGCGACGGTCGGCGTTGGCTTTGAGGCGCAGGCTAGGCAGGGACATGACGTCGCTCCGGAAAAAAGAGCGGGAGTATAGCGTGTTGAGGGAGTGGCGGGTTTGGTGGTCGATGAAACGCGGAGTCAGTAAGGTGCGGAACCTGTGGGAGCGAGCAAGCCCGCTCCCACATGAATGCGCTTGACTGACTGTCGGATCCATCTTCTTAAGGGTTAGAATCCCCGCCTGACCCGGAGTGTGTACTTATGTCCCAAGAGCTGACGAGCGAACAGATTCAACAGTCCCTGCAAGGCATCAGCGTGCCGGCCCAGCCGCAGATCATGGTGGATCTGCAGATGGAGCAGTACATGCCCGACCCGGACCTGGAAGTGATCGCCAAGCTGATCTCCCAGGACCCAGGCCTGTCCGGCGCCTTGCTGAAAATCGTCAACTCGCCGTATTACGGCTTGAGTAACAAGATCACCGCGATCCAGCGGGCAGTGAATCTGTTGGGCAGCCGTTCGATCATCAACCTGATCAATGCGCAGTCGATCAAGGGCGAGCTGAACGACGACGCCATCGTCACCCTCAACCGTTTCTGGGACACGGCGCAGGACGTGGCGATGACATGCCTGACCCTGGCCAAGCGTGTCGGAATCCAGGCCGGCGATGAAGCCTATGCACTGGGCCTGTTCCACGATTGCGGCATCCCGTTGATGCTCAAGAAATTCCCCGACTACATGAAAGTGCTGGAACAGGCCTATGGCAATGCCAGCGCCGAATGCCGCGTGGTGGATACCGAGAACAAGCAATACAACACCAACCACGCCGTGGTCGGGTATTACACCGCCAAGTCCTGGCGTCTGCCGGAACATGTCACCCAGGCTATTGCCAACCATCACAATGCCCTGGCCATTTTCAGCGATGAGTCATGCCGCAATACGCCGCTGAAAAACCTGCTGGCAATCCTGAAGATGGCCGAGCACATTTGCGCTTCCTATCGGGTGCTGGGCAACCAGTCTGAAGACCACGAATGGAACAATGTCGGGCATCTGGTGCTCGATTACATCGGTCTGTCGGAATACGATTTCGAAACCCAGAAACAAGAAATTCGCGACCTCGCCACGCGTTGAGTGTCGAACCTCGCCTGATTCGAGAGCCCCATGCCTGAACTGCCGGAAGTCGAAACCACCCGCCGCGGGATTGCACCGCACCTGGAAGGCCAGCGCGTCAGCCGGGTGATCGTGCGTGAGCGCCGTTTGCGCTGGCCGATCCCCGAAGACCTGGATGTGCGGCTGTCCGGTCAGCGCATCGTGCTGGTGGAACGGCGTGCCAAGTACCTGCTGATCAACGCCGAAGTCGGCACGCTGATCAGTCATTTGGGGATGTCGGGGAATCTGCGGCTGGTGGAAGTCGGCATGCCGGCGGCCAAGCATGAGCATGTGGACATTGAGCTGGAATCGGGCCTGGCCTTGCGTTACACCGACCCGCGACGCTTTGGCGCGATGCTCTGGAGTCTGGACCCGCTGAACCACGAACTGCTGGTTCGCCTAGGGCCGGAGCCGTTGACTGACCTGTTCGACGGCGAGCGACTGTTCCAGCAATCGCGCGGACGCTCCATGGCGGTCAAGCCGTTCATCATGGATAACGCGGTGGTGGTCGGCGTCGGCAATATCTATGCGACCGAAGCGTTGTTTGCGGCCGGCATTGACCCTCGCCGTGAAGCCAAGAGTATTTCCCGGGCGCGCTATTTGAAACTGGCGATCGAGATCAAGCGCATCCTTGCCCTCGCCATCGAGCGCGGCGGCACCACGTTGCGGGACTTTATCGGCGGCGACGGTCAGCCGGGTTACTTCCAGCAGGAACTGTTCGTGTACGGCCGTGGCGGTGAGCACTGCAAGGTCTGTGGCACGGGGCTGCGGGAAGTCAAGCTTGGGCAGCGCGCCAGCGTCTTTTGTCCGCGCTGTCAGAGCTGATATCGGCTACGGTCTATAGTCAGTGTTCTTACTGCCTAGCCGAAGGACCGTGCCATGAATTTGTTTCGAACCCTTGTCGTTGCGCTGCTGCTGAGCGCCGGTGCGCCCGCGCTGGCGGCTGAGAACGGCAGCGGCGATCCGCGTTACACCATCCAGAACCCACCGGCCTACGCCATGCTTGGCGATTTACTGATTGCCCGACCATTGTTGGTAGCGGCGACAGTGATCGGTGCCGGGGCGTTTGTGGTGTCGTTGCCGTTTACCGCGTTCGGTGGCGGTATTGGCGATGCGGGGCAGGCGTTGGTGGTCGATCCGGCGAAAGCCGCATTTGTGCGGTGCCTGGGGTGCATCGGGGAGGGGTTTGAGCAGCGGGAGTGAAGTCAGTTACATCTACGGTGTGGCTGATGGCCTCATCGCGGGCAAGCCCGCTCCCACAAGGACCGCGTAAACCCTGTGGGAGCGGGCTTGCCCGCGATGGCGTCTTCGAAGTTGCCGAATGACTCAAACCTTGCCGGTAATCTTGCGGTACTTCTCCATCAACTGTTCTTCAGTCTCCGGATGAGCCTCGTCCAGCGGGATGCAATCCACCGGGCAGACCTGCTGGCACTGCGGTTCGTCGTAGTGGCCGACACATTGTGTGCACAGGTTCGGGTCGATCACGTAGATCTCTTCGCCCTGGGAGATGGCGGCGTTCGGGCACTCGGGTTCGCAGACGTCGCAGTTGATGCAATCGTCGGTGATGATCAGGGACATGCTAACTCCAGCCGGGGCGGCAGGCCCGGGCGCAATAAATCAATGCGCACAATTGTGCCGCATTGGCGCCCGCAGTGCACGCGGGCGCGATCAAGTGCAGCGATCGAAGATTGCGATAGCCGTAAAAGATCGCAGCCTTCGGCAGCTCCTACTTTTTAAAGCGCAGGGTGAGGGCGTCGGCCACCGCCGGGTGGACGAACTTGGTGATATCGCCGCCCAGGGCCGCGATTTCACGCACCAGCGTCGAGGAAATGAATGAATAACGCTCGGACGGTGTGAGAAACAGGCTTTCCACATCCGGTGCCAGTTGGCGATTCATGTTGGCCAGCTGGAATTCGTATTCGAAGTCCGACACCGCGCGCAAACCACGCAGGAATATGTTGGCGTTCTTCTCTTTGGCGAAATGCGCGAGCAACGTCGAGAAACCGACGACTTCAACGTTCGGCAAATGTTTGGTGACCTCGCGGGCCAGCTCCACACGTTGTTCCAGGGGAAACAGCGGGTTTTTTTTCGGGCTGGCGGCGACGGCGATGATCACGTGATCGAACAGGCGCGAGGCGCGTTCGACCAGATCGCCATGGCCCTTGGTAATAGGGTCGAAGGTACCTGGGTACAACACTCGGTTCATCGCGTCGTCCTGGCGGGAGTCCGTTGGGGAGTCGGATGGTATCGCAGCCTTCCCGGTCGGCCAAGTCGCCTGTTGGGTAAGAAAGCACTATAGACGATGGGAATATTCCGCGTTTTCATGGGTTTTTCAAACGTTCGGCCAGCGAAGTGGCCAATTGCGCCGTCAGTCCGTAGACCGACAATTGGGGGTTTGCGCCAATGCTGGTGGGGAAAAGCGAGCCGTCATGAATCGACAGATTACGCAGTTGATGATGTCGACCAAGGCTGTCGGTCACAGCGCTTTTCGGATCTTCACCCATGGCACAACCGCCCATCACATGGGCACTGCCCAGACGCGTGCGATACAACTCAAGTCTCAAATCGTCGATCAATGCGCGCGCTTCGGCGAGGGTTTTCACGTAACGAGCGTCGGCGTGCATCGGCATCACGGCGTTGGCGCCACCGGCGAACTGGATCTCGGCCATGCTGTGGAAAGCCCGACGCACCCCGTCCCAGGTATACGGTGAAACCTGATAGTCGAGCACCGGTGTACCGTCACCGCGCAATTCGACGCTGCCACCAGGGCTGTCCGGGTGAAAACCGTCCCGCAGCAACGCCAACATGGCATGGGTGTGCGGCAGGTTTTCCATATGCCGGGCGCTTTCCGTGCCGAAGCCGCCAAGCAGGGTGCTGGCCAGCGCGGGGTGCAGCGGTGGAACCTCCAGTTTGTAAGACATCTTGCCGGTGGTGCCATCCTGCCACTGGAAATGGTCGGAATAGATCGACTGCGGCGCGCCATAGAACGGGTTGATCACCTCATCAAACAGCCCGGCGGACATGTTTACCAAGTGCAGGAAGGTCCGTTTACCCAGCCGCTCGTGAGGATCCGGCGCTTCGGAGCGCATTAGCAGCGCCGGGCTGTTGATCCCGCCGCCGGCCAGCACGTAATGCCGAGCCTTGACCGTAATCGTGCGTCCGGTAGGCGCAACGCAACGCTCATCCATCGCCACACATTGCAAGCCAGTGACCTTGCCGTCTTTGATCGACAGCTTTTCGGCGCGGGCCAGATAGAGTAGCTCGCCACCTTTTTCCAGGGTCGCCGGAATGGTCGTGACCAGCATCGATTGCTTGGCGTTGGTCGGGCAACCCATGCCGCAGTAGCCGATGTTCCAGCAACCGCGCACGTTGCGCGGAATCACATGCCAGGCGTAGCCGAGTTTTTCGCAGCCTTTGCGGATGACGTCGTTGTTGGCGTTGGGCGGCACCGGCCACGGGGCGACGCCCAGGCGTTGTTCCATTTGCTCGAACCAGGGCGTCATTTCGGCCGGCGTGTGACCTATGACGTCGTGCTCTTTGGCCCAGTGTTCCAGCGTCGGGTCCGGGGTGCGAAAGCTTGAGGTCCAGTTGATCAGCGTGGTGCCGCCCACTGCACGGCCCTGAAGGATGGTGATCGCGCCGTCCTTGCTCATGCGCCCGATGCCTTCCTGATAGAGGCTGGTGTAGGCCTGGTCTTCGAGCATCTTGAAATCGCTGCTGGTCTTGAGCGGGCCTTCTTCGATCAGCAACACCTTGTAGCCGGCGGCGCTGAGGATTTCGGCGGTGGTCCCGCCGCCGGCGCCGCTGCCGATGATTGCCACGTCCGTTTCGAGGGTCAGGTCCTGGGTCAGTCGGGCGCCGTTGTAGGTTTTCCA
Source organism: Pseudomonas wuhanensis (assembly GCF_030687395.1). GTDB lineage: Bacteria > Pseudomonadota > Gammaproteobacteria > Pseudomonadales > Pseudomonadaceae > Aquipseudomonas > Aquipseudomonas wuhanensis. The sequence goes on from NZ_CP117430.1 coordinate 409,147, forward strand.
GCCACGGGCCAGGCCTTCGCGGAACGGATCGGGTACGGGCATGATGTTCGGGTTCTCTTATTATTTTGGATTCGGTGGTGATGCGGCTGACGCCATCGCGGGCAAGCCACGCTCCCACAGGATTTGAGATGGACCACCCTTTTGTGAGCGACTCAAACCCTGTGGGAGCGTGGCTTGCCCGCGATAGGGTCGACTCGGTCTCAAACGGTGGGCGGCCCCGGATACCCGCAATGCGCCCACGATTCAGCCCGGCTGTACCACGCCATCATCACCATTTGCAGCAACGAGCTGTGGCCCATGCGCAGCAGGCTCAACGAACTGTTTTCCCAACGGTCGAGAAAGTGCCGGATCTGTTCGCTGCTGGCGTTTTCCCAGCTGCCCCAGATTCCGGTCAGTGGCCCGCGAGTCACGGCCATCCCCAACACATCGAACAATTGCCGGGTCAGTTTGAGCATTTCCGGCGACAGGTGATTCAGGCCGTTATCCAGGCTGTACAGGGTCTCGGCGACGGCAGCCGGCATTTTTTCGATGGACACGGCGCCGTCGAGCATCACCGGAATCACTGCCCGCAGAAACAGCAGGTCACTGTTGCGAAGAATCGCGAAACCGCTGGCCGGGTTGCTCGATGAGCAGCCGCTGAGGCTCGCGCCTAATCCGGCCGTCGCTAGAAAAGCGCTGGCGCCGAGGCTGAATTTAAGCAAGCCGCGCCGTGATAGCGCGGGAGTGTCGGACAGGCTTGGGCTCATTATTGTTATTACCCGGCGGTGATGATCGTTAGCGGATAAACAGCTTCTGGATCAGTTTCTGAATGGACTTGCCGTACGGCGGATAGATCAGCTTCGCCGCATTGAAGCGCTGTTTGATCAGCACGCCTTTGGCCTTGCTGAAGGTCAGGAAACCTTCGTGGCCGTGGTAGTGGCCCATGCCCGAGGCACCGATGCCGCCGAACGGCATGTCGTCCTGAGCAACGTGCAGCAAGGTGTCATTGAGGCAAACGCCACCGGAATGGGTTTCGTTGAGGACGCGGTTTTGCTCGCGCTTGTCGTAGCCGAAGTAATACAGCGCCAGTGGGCGAGGGCGTTGGTTGATGTAGGCAAACGCTTCGTCGAGGTCTTTGTACGGCACAATCGGCAGCAACGGGCCGAAGATTTCGTCCTGCATCACCGTCATGTCGTCGTTGACGTTGAGCAGCAGGCTATGACCCATGCGCCGGCCCTGGCCCTGATCGAACAGCGGAATCAGCAGCGCGCCCTTGCTGGTGGCGTCGCTGAGGTAACCGTTGAGCCGCGCCAGCTGCCGGTCGTTGATGATAGCGGTGTAGTCCGGGTTGTCGGCCAGCGTCGGATAAAACCCGCGAACCGCCTGGCGATAGGCTTCGACGAAAGAGCCGATGCGGTCTTCCGGCACCAGCACGTAGTCCGGGGCGACACAGGTTTGCCCGGCGTTGAGGGTCTTACCGAAAGCGATGCGTTCGGCGGCGTCCTCAAGCGGCACATCGCGGGAAACGATGGCCGGGGACTTGCCACCCAGTTCGAGGGTCACTGGCGTCAGATTCTCGGCCGCCGCGCGCATCACGTGTTTGCCGATGCTGGTGGCGCCCGTGAACAGCAAATGATCGAAACGCAGCCGTGAGAACGCGACACCGATATCGGCCTCACCCAGCACCACGCAGACCAAGTCCTGAGGGAAAACCCGGCCCAGCAATTCCTTGAGCAGCAAACCAGTGGCGGGGGTCGATTCGCTGAGTTTGAGCATCACCCGATTGCCCGCCGACAACGCACCCACCAGCGGCCCGATGGCCAGGTAAAGCGGGTAGTTCCACGGCACGATCACTCCGACCACGCCCAACGGCTGATAAACCACTTTGGCCGATGCTGGCTGAAAGGCGAGGCCGACTTTGCGTCGCGAGGTTTTCATCCAGCCTTTGAGGTGCCGGCTGGCGTAGTGAATGCCGTGCAGGCTGGGCATCAACTCGGCGAGCAGGGTTTCATCGGCGCTGCGGTGGCTGAAGTCCTGGCTGATGGCGTCGATCAGGGCCTGGCGCTCATTGCTCAGCAGGTCCCGCAACGCTTTTAGCCATTGCTGGCGCTGAGCCGCGGGTGGCATCGGGTTGACTGCATACGCCGCGCGTTGAGCGTCGAACAGGGTTTGGAGCTCGTCCAGAGGCTGCTGCAGGTTCTTCAAGTAGGCGATGTCAGCAGGCATGGTCGCTCCGGATTTATTGTAATGAGGAACTTTTTAGAGTCCATGCTCTAGAAAGTCAAATGGCACTCTGACACAGCTTTGTTTTATCCATGCGCGGATAGGTCGTAAGATGCCCCTCATCGCACTCTGAATTAAAGCTCAAGCCATGGCCCCTCGGATCAAAACCAGCGAGCGCATCGTGCAGAACAGCCTGGAGCTGTTCAATCAACAGGGCGAGCGCAGTATCAGTACCAACCACATTGCTGCCCACATGGAGATTTCCCCGGGCAACCTGTACTACCACTTCCCCAACAAGCAGGCGATCATCGCCGTATTGTTCAGTGAGTACGAAAACCTGGTGGACAGCTTCCTGCGCCCGCCCCAGGGCCGCGCCGCAACGGTCGAAGACAAGCGCTTCTACCTCAAGGAATTGCTCTCCGCCATGTGGCGCTACCGCTTCCTGCATCGTGACCTCGAGCATTTGCTCGACAGCGATCCCGAGCTGGCCGCCCGTTACCGGCGCTTTTCCCAGCGCTGCCTGATCCAGGGTACCCACATCTATGCGGGCTTCGTCGAGGCCGGCATTCTGTGCATGGACAAGGTTCAGATCGAATCCCTGACCCTCAATGCCTGGATCATCCTCACATCGTGGGTGCGTTTTCTGTGCACCACGCGGGAAAACTCCAATCATCTGAGCGAACAGGCCATCAAACGGGGCGTGTATCAGGTACTGGTGCTGGAGGCCGGATTCGTCACCGATCAAGCTCACGATGCGGTGAATGCACTGTTCGAAGAGTTTTATGTGCCGCTGGCCCAGGCGCTGGAAGAAGTGGGATAAAGAGTGCAGCAGGATTGAAGCCGACAAAATCACAGGAGCCCGTTATGCCCATTGCGCAACTGATCAGCCCGCAAGCGTTGGACCTGAAAAAGGAGACGCCGGGGCTGGTGATTCTGGATTGTCGTTTTGCCCTCGAAGACCCTGATTACGGTCAACGCAGCTACGCCGAAGGGCATATTGCCGGATCGAGCTTTGCCGATCTTGAGCGTGATTTGAGCGGTGCAGTGGTCAAGGGGGTTACCGGGCGTCATCCATTGCCTGAACCCGTCGACTTGATCGAACGCTTTCAAGCCTGGGGCATCAACGCCGACAGCGAAGTGGTTTTGTACGATGACGGTCCCGGCGCCTACGCGGCGCGGGCCTGGTGGTTGCTGGCGTGGCTGGGCAAGCGCGATGGCGTATTCATTCTCGATGGAGGGTTGAAAGCCTGGCACGCCGCCGGATTGCCCCTGAGTCTTGATGCGCCGTCGATCACCCGTGGCACCTTCACCGGGACGCCGGACGCTTCGTTGGTGCTCAGCGCCGAACAACTCCAGCAACGTCTCGGCCAGCCCTCGCTGACCTTGCTCGACGCCCGCGGCTTGCCGCGCTTCAAGGGCGAAGTAGAGCCGATCGATCCGATTGCCGGGCACATCCCCGGCGCACAATGTGCCGCGTTCACCGATAACCTGGGCAGCGACGGGCGGTTCCTGCCGGCCGAACAGCTCAAGCAGCGGTTTGCCACAAAGCTCGGTGATCGTTCACCGACGGAGTTGGTCGCGTATTGCGGTTCCGGTGTGACCGCCTGCCACAACTTGTTCGCCCTGTGCCTGGCGGGTTATCCGTTGGGGTCGTTGTATGCCGGGTCGTGGAGTGAGTGGATCAACGATCCCGCGCGAGGCGTCGCCAAGGGCGAATAATCCCCTATCCATTGTGGGAGCGGGCTTGCTCGCGAAGACGATGTAACAGTCGACATTGATATCGACTGACCCACCGTCTTCGCGAGCAAGCCCGCTCCCACATTTGGATCTTTGTAGTCATCCATAACCGGGTAGTTGCCGCGCACTGCGATACGCCCCCGGTCCTACGCCATAAACCTGTTTGAACTGCCGACTCAGATGGCTCTGGTCGGCAAAACCCAACTGCGTCGCGACTTCCAGCGGCAGGCAGCCGCGCTGTAACAGCGCCCGTGCCCGGGCGATACGCTGCTGCATCAACCAGGTGTGTGGCGGCATGCCGGTGGCTCTGCGGAACACCCGGGCGAAGTGGAAAGGCGACAGGTTCACCGTCGCCGCCAGTTCCTCCAGCGAGGGCGGCGCCGCCAAGCGTGATTGCAGCAGTTCCTTGGCCAGGGTCACCGCCCGGTGCTCCTTGCCTGGTTTACCGGCGACCGGGACGGCTGCGTGACGTTGCAACAGCGACAGCATCATTTCCCGCCAGACCGTCTGCTGTTGCAGCGCCGTGGACGGACTTTCCAGCAACCGATGCAGTTGGCAGAACCCCTTCACCAGGTCTGGATCGCGATACAACGTGGCACTAAATGCCGGCAAGGTATCGGTAGGCAGTTCGAGCTCGTCCAGCAGTGAAAGAATCTGTCCACTGTCGGGATAAAACGCCCGGTACAACCAACCGTCTTCCGTTCCTTTGTGGCCGGTGTGCAGTTCATCCGGGTTGATCAGCACCAGCGTGCCGCTGCCGGCCAGATGCTCGGCGCCGCGATAGCGATAACGCTGGGCCCCGGCCATGATCATGCCGATCACATAGCCGTCATGCACATGGGGGGCGAAGCGGTGCTCGATGTAGCGCGCGGACAACAACTCGACCCCGGCCAACGGCGCCGTTTGCCAGAAGTGAATCGACTCGCCCTGAGCGGAATCCATGGGTTACTTGCGCCCTGTGGTGGCGAGCCATTGGGGAATGCGCCTTTCCAGGTAGTAACCCGGTTGCCGGAACGAGCCCTCGACGAAGCCGACATGGCCACCCTTGGCCTGCAACTCGAATTGCGTGCAGGCAGACAACTCGTCGGCTTGCGGCAGGCTATGAGGAAAGACAAACGGGTCATCCGCCGCCTGGATAATCAAGGTCGGTGTGCGAATCTCTCCAAGGAAATAACGACTCGAAGCGCGGCGATAGTAATCCGCGGCATCGGCGAAACCATTCAGCGGTGCGGTGACCCGGCCATCGAACTCCCAGAAGGTGCGCATGTTCTCCAGCGAGCCCAGCGCCGCCAATGCCGCCAGGCCATCCTGATGCCCTTCATACTGGAACCTGCGCTGCTTGTTCTTGATGTAGGCGACCATCTCCCGCATGAAATGCGCTTGATAGAATTTGGAAAAACCCTGGCTGATGCGATCGGCACAGTGATCGAGGCGAAACGGCACCGACACCGCCACGGCGCCGAGCACCCCGCTGTTGCTACCGGTTTCGCCCAAATGCTTGAGCAACACGTTACCGCCCATGGAATAACCGACCGCATACAACGGCGCGAGGGGGCGTTGGGTGCGCAGGTGCTTGATGGTTTCCGCCAAATCTTCACTGGCCCCGGAATGGTAGCTGCGCGGCAACAGATTGGGCTCGCCGGAGCAACCTCGCCAGTTCAGCGCGACACTGGCCCAACCCTGGGTGCTGAGCGCCTTCTGCATCCCGGCCACATAAGGCGAATTCGACGAGCCGGTCAGGCCGTGCAATACCAGCACCAACGGTGCATTCGCGCTGTGGGGGCCGTGCCAGTCCAGGTCAAGGAAATCGCCATCTTCAAGCCACAATCGCTCGCGCTCACGCTCGATATGTGTGGTTTTGCGCCATAGCGGTCCCCACAAGGTTTGTAAGTGCGGATTGCCCAGACCGTAGGCGGGCGTGAAGGCGGGAGTGAAACGTTCTGGCAGATGGGACACGATTGCTCTCGATGCAGCGGTGCTTACCCGCAGCGTTAACTGACTGAGCTTCGCACCGTTTTTACAGGCCGGACTAACCGGCGTTCCCTGCCATACGTTGCCACAACGCGTAGTACACCCGTCCTGATTTTTGCTCCCGATGCAGGCGCCAATTTTCTGGCAAACCCAATATCGACGGTGCCGTTTCGCTTTCAGTGTAGACCCACGCATCGTCACTCAGCCACTGACGCTCTTCGAGCAAAGTGCAAACGGCAGGCAACAGATTCTGATTAAACGGCGGGTCGAGAAACACCAGATCGAACGCCGTGGCTGGTTGGGTTTCCAGATAGCGCAAGGCGTCGGCAGTCTGTACCTGACCGGTCGTGCAGCGCAGGGTGCCCAGATGTTCCTTGATGCTCGCTACTGCGATGTTGCTCGCATCCAGTGCCTGGCCCATGGCTGCGCCACGGGACAAAGCCTCGAGAAACAACGCGCCGCTACCGGCAAATGGGTCGAGCACCTTGGCCCCGGCGACATAAGGCGCGAGCCAGTTGAACAGGGTTTCACGGACTCGGTCCGGCGTTGGACGCAAGCCTGGCGCATCGGGGAAGCTCAGCTTTCGGCTGCCCCATTCACCGCCGATGATGCGCAGTTGATTCACACCGTTGTGCACGTTGTGAACAGGTTTTTTAGAACGCGATGGACTGGCCATTAGTGCTCCGGAACCCCGAGCGGTTGCTCGGCAGGTTTGTCAGATGGGGCCGGCAACGGCTTTTGTGGCACGGTCGGGCCAGCGCTGACGATGACCAGTTTGTCCGTGCTCAGGTGTTTGTTCAATGCGGCTTTGACTTGCTCGACGGTCAGGCTCTGGGACTGCTGCATGAAGTCTTCCAGATAGGTCAGCGGCAAGTTGTAAAAACCCATGGCGCCAAGCTGCCCGACGATATCGGCGTTGCTGGCGGTGGACAGCGGGAAGCTGCCGGCCAGTTCGCGCTTGGCGTCGTCGAGTTCTTTCTCGGTGGGGCCGGTCTTAAGATAATCGGCGAGCACGTCCTGCACCAGTTTCAGCGTGCCTTCGCTCATCTCGGCGCGGGTTTGCAGGTTGATCATGAACGGGCCGCGAGCCTGCATCGGGCTGAAACCCGAATACACGCCGTAGGCCAGGCCGCGCTTCTCGCGCACTTCGCTCATCAAGCGAGTGCCGAAACCACCGCCGCCAAGGATCTGATTGCCCAGGGACAGCGCTGCGTAATCCGGATCGTCACGGTCGATGCCCAGTTGCGCGATCATCAGGTTGGTCTGCTTGGACGGAAACTCGATATGGCCAATGCTCGACTTGGGGTCAGTCGGCTGTTCGATTTTCGCCAGGGCCGGGCCTTTGGGCAGGTCGGCGGACACTTGGGCGGCAACCGCCTCGGCTTCAGCGCGCGACAGGTCGCCCACCAGCGCAATCACCACATTGCCGGCGGCGTAGGCTTTCTGATGGAAGGCTCGCAATTGCGCCAGGGTGATGGGTGGAATGCTCTTCGCCGTGCCGTCGCTTGCATGCGCGTAGGGGTGATCGCCGTACAAGCGATTCATCAGCTCGATGCTGGCGAGTTTGCCGGGGTTCTGTTTCTGATATTCGAAGCCGGCCAGCATCTGGTTCTTGATGCGCGCAAATGAGTCGGCGGGGAAGGTCGGTTTGCCGACGACTTCAGCGAACAGCTTCAAGGCAGGCTCGCGTTTGTCCGCGGCACTGAGGCTGCGCAGCGACGCAATCGCCATGTCTTTATAGGCGCCATTACCGAAGTCGGCCCCCAGGCCTTCGAAGCCTTGGGCGATAGCGCTGACGTCTTTGCCAGCCACACCTTCATTGAGCATGGCGTTGGTCAGCAGGGCCAGGCCGGATGCATCGCCGTCCTGGCTGCTGCCAGCGGCGAAGATCAGGCGTATATCGAACATCGGCAGCTCACGGGCTTCAACGAACAGCACCTTGGCGCCTTCGGTCGTGTTCCAGGTCTGCACGTTCAGCGAGCGATGGCTTGGGGCCTTGCCGTCGAGTTCTGCCAGCGATTGCAGCTTCTGGCTCGCCTTGGCTTTGTCGAGGGCTTCGCTGGCGCTGGTTTCGTCAGACTTGGAGAAATAAAAGGCGGCAGCCCCGAGCAATGCAATGACGACCAGGCCGATCAGGGCCAGGCGCGGTTTTTTACGCTCACTCATGAGTCGTCTCCTCTGGCAGTACATGGGCGACGCTGAGACGTGCGCGGGTGAAATACAGCTTGGCGGCTTTCTGGATGTCTTGCGGGGTCACGCTTTCCAGATCGGCGAGTTCGGTGTCCATCAGTTTCCAGGACAGCCCGACGGTTTCCAGTTGGCCGATGGCGGTGGCCTGGCTGGTGATCGAGTCACGCTCGTAGACCAGGCCGGCAATGACCTGCGCTCGCACCCGCTCCAGCTCTTCAGTGGACGGCGCGGTGGTTTTCAGCTGTTCGAGCAGTTTCCACAGGCCGGCTTCCGCCTGGGCCATGGTTTTCTTCTTCTGGGTGTTCGGCGTGGCCGACAAAGTGAACAGACTGTCGCCGCGGGTATAGGCGTCGTAGCTCGACGAACCGCCGGACACCAGCTCTTCGCCGCGTTCCAGTTGCGTCGGGATCCGGCCGCTGTAGCCGCCGTCGAGCAGGGCGGAGATCAGGCGCAGAGCGTTAACTGAACGCTTGTCTTCGGCGGTAGCGATGCTCGGCACGTTGAAGGCCAGCATCAGGCTCGGCAATTGAGTCTGCACATGCAGGGTGATCTTCCGTTCGCCGGGCTCGGCCAGTTCCAGCGGGATTTTCGCTGATGGCACGTCGCGCTTGGCGATCGGGCCGAAGTAACGCTGGGCCAGGGTTTTGACTTCATCCGGGGTCACGTCACCGACCACCACCAGGGTGGCGTTGTTCGGTACATACCAGGACTGATACCAATGGCGCAGTTCTTCGATTTTCATGCGGTCGAGGTCCGCCATCCAGCCGATGGTCGGCGTGTGATAACCGCTGGCGGGGTAGGCCATGGCCATGAAGCGTTCATAGGCCTTGGACATCGGCTTGTCGTCGGTGCGCAGGCGACGTTCTTCCTTGATCACCTCGATCTCGCGGGTGAACTCGTCGGCTGGCAGGCGCAGATTGGCCATGCGGTCCGCTTCCAGCTCGAAGGCCACGCCCAGACGATCACGGGCCAGCACCTGGTAATAGGCGGTGAAGTCATCGCTGGTGAAGGCGTTTTCTTCGGCACCGAGGTCGCGCAAGATCAGCGAGGCTTCACCGGGGCCGACCTTCTCGCTGCCCTTGAACATCATGTGTTCCAGCGCATGGGACAGCCCGGTCTGGCCCGGGGTCTCATAGCTTGAGCCAACCTTGTACCAGACCTGGGAAACGACGACCGGCGCACGATGGTCTTCGCGCACGACGACCTTCAGGCCGTTGTCGAGGGTGAATTCGTGGGTGGGTTGTGGATCGGCAGCCAGGGCTGAAAGTGGCAGACAAACTGTGCTGAACAGCAGGCCTGCAGCGCGGCGGGCTAAAGCATTCATTCGTTTTTAAACCTTTGGGGCTGCCCGCTTGGTCTTAGCCTAGGCGGGCGAGGAGGTGCTAGGATACTGATCCGTTTTACTGGCGGCCACGCCTATCAGGCCTTTGATCGGTCAGTAGGTTGTTTGGGTTTGCGGCTTGGGCTTTGAGTTTGTCAGCTAAACTCTGCGTTTTCGCCGACGATGCCGTTCCAGTCCTTCGTATTGATCAAACTTTGAGGTGCCGTTGGTACCTCGACAAAATGTTGCGCGTGAACAAGCTGGATGAATCGCAGTCTGTTCTGCATCGAATTATTTATTGCCGAGGCGCCCTTTGGCGCGTCGCTACCGTGAGATAGCCGTCCTCCATGTTTGGTTCCAACGACGACAAGAAGACCCCAGCTGCGGCTGGCGAGAAGAAAAGCCTGTTCGGATGGCTGCGCAAAAAGCCGCAGGAACCCGTTGTCGAACAGCCACAGCCACTTTCTGAGGCAACCCCTGCGCCAGTCATGGAAGAAGTGCCCGCGCCGATTGCCCTGCCGATCGCCGAGCCGGTGCTGCAATCCGCGGCCGAGCCTGCTTCTGAAACCGTAATCGTGGCCCCATTGCCGCTGACGCCCGTCGCCGAGCCGTGGCTGACGTTGCCGGTGGCGGAAGAGCCGGTGGCACTGGTCGAAGATGAGCAAGCAGCTCATATCACGCCGCCGATTCCGGCCCCGACTGCGTTCGCTCCTGAGCCGGTTCGGGCGCCAGTGGTTGCGCCGGTTGTTGAGCCTGTGTTCGTGGCTGAGCCTGCGCCGGTTGTTCCAGAGCCTGTAGTGCCGGCATTTGTTGCTCCCGCTCCGGTTGCTCCGGTTGCTCCGGTTGTTCAAGCGCGAGAGCCAGAGCCAGAGCCAGCACCTGCACCTGCACCGGTCATCGTTCCGGTTGTCGCCACGCCCGTTGCTCCAGTTGAAACTCCGGTCGAGCCTGTGCGTACCGAAGAGACCAAGGCCGGTTTCTTCGCCCGCCTCAAGCAAGGCTTGTCCAAGACCAGCGCCAGCATTGGCGAGGGCATGGCCAGTCTGTTCCTCGGCAAGAAAATCATCGATGACGAGTTGCTCGAAGACATCGAAACCCGTCTGCTGACCGCCGATGTCGGCGTCGAAGCGACGTCGGTGATCATTCAGCGCCTGACTCAGAAAGTCGCCCGCAAAGAATTGGCCGATGCCGATGCACTGTACAAATCCCTGCAGGCCGAACTGGCCGCCATGCTCAAACCGGTCGAGCAGCCACTGAAAATCACCTCACAGAACAAGCCGTTCGTGATTCTGGTGGTGGGCGTCAATGGTGCCGGCAAGACCACCACCATCGGCAAACTGGCGAAGAAGCTGCAACTGGAAGGCAAGAAAGTCATGCTCGCCGCCGGTGACACCTTTCGCGCCGCAGCGGTCGAGCAGTTGCAAGTCTGGGGTGAGCGCAACAAGATTCCGGTCATCGCCCAGCACACCGGCGCCGATTCGGCTTCGGTCATCTTCGATGCCGTGCAGGCCGCCAAGGCCCGTGGCATTGACGTGCTGATCGCCGACACCGCCGGTCGTTTGCACACCAAAGACAACCTGATGGAAGAACTGAAAAAAGTTCGTCGGGTAATCGGCAAGCTCGACGCCGATGCACCGCACGAGGTCCTGTTGGTGCTCGACGCCGGTACCGGCCAGAACGCCATCAACCAGGCCAAGCAATTCAACCAGACCGTCGAATTGACCGGCCTGGCGCTGACCAAACTCGACGGCACCGCCAAGGGTGGGGTGATTTTCGCCCTGGCCAAGCAGTTTGGCTTACCGATTCGCTATATCGGCGTCGGCGAAGGCATCGACGATTTGCGTACTTTTGAAGCAGAACCCTTTGTCCAGGCATTGTTTGCCGAGCGGGAGCGTTCATGATTCGTTTCGAACAGGTCGGTAAACGCTACCCGAATGGTCACGTCGGCTTGCATGAGCTGAGCTTTCGAGTCCGTCGGGGCGAATTCTTGTTTGTCACCGGCCATTCCGGCGCTGGCAAAAGCACCTTGTTGCGGCTGTTGCTGGCCATGGAGCGTCCGACCACCGGCAAATTGCTGCTGGCAGGGCAAGACCTGAGCACCATCAGCAATGCGCAGATTCCGTTCCTGCGCCGGCAAATCGGCGTGGTGTTTCAGAACCACCAGTTGCTGTTCGATCGCACGGTGTTCAACAACGTCGCGTTGCCGTTGCAGATCCTTGGCCTGTCCAAGGCCGAAGTCGCCAAGCGCGTGGACTCGGCCCTGGAGCGCGTGGCGCTCTCGGACAAAACCGATCTCTACCCCGGCGACCTGTCCACCGGCCAGCAACAGCGCGTCGGCATCGCCCGCGCCATCGTTCACCGTCCAGCCTTGCTGCTGGCGGACGAACCCACCGGTAACCTCGACCCGCGTCTGGCGGCAGAAATCATGGGCGTGTTCGAAGACATCAACCGTCTGGGCACCAGTGTGCTGATCGCCAGTCACGACCTGGCATTGATTGCCCGCATGCGTCATCGCATGCTCACGCTGCAGCGTGGCCGATTGATTGGTGACGGGGAGGCTGGCGTATGAGTGCAACACGTAGCCCCAAGGTTTCCGAGCGCGTGGCCCCGAAGGCCGCCGATCCGCAACCGCAGCAGAAGAAAAAGCGCGACGATGACGATGGTCCGGATTTCTCTACGCTGTTCCGCGCCTGGGTCGAAAGCCATCGTGCGAGTCTGCTGGACAGCTTGCGCCGCTTGGGCAAACACCCGATCGGCAGCTTTTTCACCTGCATGGTGATGGCGGTTGCCCTCAGTTTGCCGATGGGTCTGTCACTTTTGCTGAATAACGTCGAGCGCCTCGGTGGTTCCTGGCAGCGTGCGGCGCAGATTTCCCTGTACCTGCAACTCGATGCCAGTCCTGAACAAGGCGAGTCGTTGCGCGAGCAGATCAAGGGCATGCCGGGCGTGGCCGACGCCGAATACGTGGGTCGCGATCAGGCGCTGGAAGAGTTCCAGCAGCAGTCTGGACTGGGCGAAGCGCTCAAGGAACTTCCGGAAAACCCGCTGCCGGGCGTGGTCCTGGTGACCCCGAATGAGGTCGACAAACCCGCGCTTGAAGCATTGAGACAAAAACTTTCCGAATTGCCGAAGGTACAACAAGCGCAACTTGATCTAGTCTGGGTCGAGCGTCTGGCAGCCATCCTCAAGCTGGGCGACCGTTTTGTCTTCGGTCTGACCGTGCTTTTGGTTTCTGCATTACTTTTGGTGATAGGCAATACCATTCGTCTTCATATTGAAAACCGCCGCACAGAGATAGAAGTGATTAAACTCGTCGGCGGCACTGACAGCTATGTGCGCAGGCCCTTTCTGTATATGGGTGCGCTTTATGGCTTTGGTGCAGGGATTCTTTCCTGGGGTGTGTTGGCGTTCGGCCTGAACTGGCTGAACGACGCGGTAGTTGGACTGGCCGGTTTGTACGGCAGTGATTTTGCGCTGGCCGGAGTGCCAGTTGCCGACGGTCTATCGCTCTTGCTTGGCGCGGTGCTGTTGGGGTATATCGGTGCATGGATTGCAGTCGCACGCCACCTGCGGGAGCTTGCGCCAAAGTAATATCATTTTGCTCGTATTGACCTTTCAGCGTTTATGGGAACTTGTTTTTTGGTTTCCGGTCAATTTTCGCAGTGCTGAACTGCACGAGTTATGTAAGTCGGAGGTTTTTTCGTATGACCAATTCTTTGCAGCCTGCATATGCTCTGGTCCCGGGTGCGAACCTGGAGGCCTATGTGCACACGGTGAACAGCATTCCATTGCTGACGCCGGAGCAGGAGCGTGAACTGGCCGAGAGTCTCTATTATGAGCAGGATTTGGGGGCGGCTCGGCAGATGGTGCTCGCCCACCTGCGTTTTGTCGTACACATTGCCCGTAGCTATTCCGGCTACGGCCTGGCCCAGGCTGACCTGATCCAGGAAGGCAACGTCGGCCTGATGAAAGCGGTCAAGCGTTTCAACCCGGAAATGGGTGTTCGCCTGGTGTCCTTTGCGGTGCACTGGATCAAGGCGGAAATCCACGAGTTCATCCTGCGCAACTGGCGGATCGTGAAAGTCGCGACCACCAAGGCTCAGCGCAAGCTGTTCTTCAACCTGCGCAGCCAGAAGAAACGTCTGGCCTGGCTGAACAACGAGGAAGTCCATCGCGTGGCGGAAAGCCTCGGCGTAGAGCCGCGGGAAGTGCGCGAGATGGAAAGTCGCCTGACCGGCCATGACATGGCTTTCGACCCGGCCGCGGAAGCGGACGACGACAGTGCATTCCAGTCGCCGGCCAACTATCTGGAAGACCACCGGTACGACCCGGCCCGTCAACTGGAAGACGCCGACTGGAGCGACAACTCCAACCACAACCTGCACGAAGCGCTTGAAGTGCTGGACGACCGCAGCCGCGACATCCTCTACCAGCGCTGGCTGGCAGAAGAAAAAGCCACGCTGCACGACCTGGCGCAGAAGTACAACGTGTCGGCCGAGCGTATTCGTCAGCTCGAGAAGAGCGCGATGAACAAGCTCAAGTTGTCGATCGCTGCGTAACCCGCGCGAAGGCAATAAAAAACGCCCCGATCATTTGATCGGGGCGTTTTTGTTTGGGCCCATTTTTCAGCTTCGCCTTGGTCCCTGTGGGAGCGGGCTTGCCCGCGAAGGCGTAGTGTCAGTCGACATCAATGTTGAATGATCAGCCGTCATCGCGGGCAAGCCCGCTCCCATAGGGTTCTATAGTGCCCAAAAAATCGTGAGCGGTTACTGAGACCAAGGTGCCCGACGCGAATCGTTGAGCCCGAGCAGATAACTGTCCCCACCCAACTGACTCATCTGCTGGCGAATCCACCCGGCCCGTCTTGCAACGTAAGAGGTTGGATGGCTGGCGCTCCACACCCGCGGGTTCGGCAGTACCGCAGCCAGCAAACTCGCCTGCTGTCGGGATATCGAGCGAGCGCCGACACCAAAGTGATGCCGAGCCGCCGCTTCGGCGCCAAACACCCCTTCATCCCACTCGACGCTGTTGAGGTACACCTCAAGAATCCGCTGCTTGGGCCAGAACACCTCGATCAGCCCGGTAAACCAGACCTCCAGGCCTTTGCGCAGCCAGCTGCGGCCAGACCACAGAAACAGGTTCTTCGACACTTGCTGGCTCAGGGTGCTGGCACCGCGAATCGAGCCGCCGCGTTCGTTATGCGCAAACGCCGCCTGAATCGCGCCGATATCAAAGCCCCAATGCTCGGGAAACTTCTGGTCCTCACCGGCAATCACCGCGACTTTCAGGTTGTCGGAGATTTCATCCCAGGGTTTCCAGATGCGCTGCAAGTCAATCGGCTCGCCGTCGAACCAGGATTCGATCTTGCGCTCGACCATCAGCGCCGTTCCCGGTGGCGGCACCACCCGAAACAGCAACACCAGCAATACGCTACCGCCCGCGAACCAGAGCAGGGCCTTTGTGAGACGACGGAAAATTAACTGCAGCATAGAGATGGCTTGGCCGAACCCATTGAGCCGGCCATTATACAGACCCTGTTGATCGAGTCTGACTGGAGTTCTTCATGTTGCGTGGCTTCCTGATGTTGGCTGCTTTCTTCGGTTTCACCGGCGTAGCCTTGGGCGCATTCGCCGCCCACGGCCTGAAAAGCCGCCTGGCGCCTGAGTATTTGACGATTTTCCATACGGGCGTCACTTATCAACTGGTGCATACCTTGGCGTTGCTGGGTGTGGCGCTGTTGGCCGCGCAGATTCCCTGTCGCCTGATTACCTGGGCCGGAGCGTCATTTGCCATTGGTATTGTGTTGTTTTCCGGCAGCCTGTACCTGCTGACGATGACCGGCGTCAGCAAGCTCGGGATCGTTACACCCTTCGGTGGCCTGGCGTTCCTGGTCGGCTGGGTTTGCCTGGGGCTTGCCGCCTGGCGGTTGAGCTGACCACGCGGTCCATTTCGTGACGAATGGCTTGGGTCGGCCTGACTGATCGGGCTAGAATGCCAGCCCCTAAAAATGATGGCGGCATTCGGCATGCGCATTCAATTGAACGGCGAATCCCTTGAACTGCCCGACGGTGAAACCGTTGCGGCCCTGCTGACCCGTCTGGAACTGACCGGGCGCCGGGTGGCGGTCGAACTCAATCTGGATATCGTCCCGCGCAGCCAGCATGCCGACACCACGCTGAACGACGGCGATTGCGTCGAAGTGGTCCACGCCATCGGCGGCGGCTAGCTGCCCGGCCCGAGCGGCCACAGAATATTCTGCAAGAACCTCACCCCTACAGAGGATTTCCCATGAGCATCGTTCGTAGCGACAAGCCCTTCGTCCTGGCCGGTCGTACTTACCAGTCGCGTTTGCTGGTAGGCACCGGCAAATACCGCGACATGGAAGAAACCCGTCTGGCCATCGAAGCCTCGGGTGCCGAGATCGTCACCTTCGCCGTGCGCCGCACCAACCTCGGCCAGAACCCGGGCGAACCGAACCTGCTCGAAGTCCTGTCGCCGGATCGCTACACCTTCCTGCCTAACACCGCCGGTTGCTACGACGCCATTGAAGCCGTGCGCACCTGCCGCCTGGCCCGTGAGCTGCTCGACGGCCACAATCTGGTGAAGCTGGAAGTGCTGGCGGATCAGAAAACCCTGTTCCCCAACGTGATCGAAACCCTCAAGGCCGCCGAAGTGCTGGTCAAGGAAGGCTTCGACGTGATGGTGTACACCAGCGATGACCCGATCATTGCCCGTCAACTGGCGGAAATCGGCTGCATCGCGGTCATGCCGCTGGCCGGTCTGATCGGTTCCGGCCTGGGGATCTGCAACCCGTACAACCTGCAGATCATCCTCGAAGAAGCGAAAATTCCGGTGTTGGTGGATGCCGGTGTCGGTACGGCTTCCGACGCCACCATCGCCATGGAACTGGGCTGTGAAGCGGTGCTGATGAACTCGGCCATCGCCCATGCCCAGCAGCCGATCATGATGGCCGAAGCCATGAAACACGCCATCGTTGCAGGTCGCTTGGCCTACCTCGCCGGCCGCATGCCGAAAAAACTCTATGCCAGCGCCTCCTCGCCGCTGGATGGTCTGATCAAGTAAGAGCCATTGATGACTGAATCAAACGACACGCCTATCCAGACGGAAGAAGGCGAAGAGCGCCAACACCGCCGCATCAAGAGTTTCGTGATGCGCGCCGGGCGCATGACCGAAGGCCAACAGCGCGGTCTGGACCAAGGCACGCCGCTGTTTGTGCTGCCACTGGCGGACGCGCCGGTGGACTTCGACCAGGTATTCGGTCGCTCGGCACCGCGCTCCCTGGAAATCGGCTTCGGCATGGGCCATTCGCTGCTGGAAATGGCCGCAGCTTCGCCGGAGCAGGATTTCATTGGCGTTGAAGTTCATCGTCCGGGTGTCGGCGCGCTGCTCAATGGCGTGCTGACTCAGGGCCTGACCAACCTGCGTGTCTACGATTGCGATGCGATCGAAGTGCTCAACCGTTGCATCGCCGACAACAGCCTTGATCGCCTGATGCTGTTTTTCCCGGACCCGTGGCACAAGAGCCGTCACCACAAGCGTCGTATCGTTCAGGCATCGTTCGCTGAACTGGTGCGCAGCAAGCTGAAGGTCGGCGGCATTCTGCATATGGCGACCGACTGGGAACCGTACGCCGAGTACATGCTGGAAGTGATGAACGTCGCGCCGGGTTATCGCAACCTGGCCGAAGACGGCAAATGCGTGCCGCGCCCGGCCGAACGCCCGATCACCAAGTTCGAACGCCGCGGCGAACGTCTTGGGCATGGCGTGTGGGATTTGAAGTTCGAAAAACTGGCGTAAAACCTGTGGGAGCGGGCTTGCCCGCGATGGCGGTTTGACAGTCAACAGAGATGTTGAATGTTATGGCCTCATCGCGGGCAAGCCCGCTCCCACATTGTTTTGTGTGCTATTCGAATTTAGCGGCGGTCGGCTACGACGCCGATCAGCACCAGCACCACCAACAATACCGGCGCCAGGCTGTAGTTGTTGAACTGGCTCAGGCCTTTGATGATCCATGGCGTGGCATAGATCAGCGCCACGCCGCTGCCGACCATGCACAGCAGGGCCATCAGCGGGACGCGCAAGGCGCCGGCGATGCTGCCCAGGCGTTGGTCGACCCAGCCTTTGATGTCGGCGCCAAACAGCACCAGCAGGCAGCCCACCAGCGCCAGAGAGATTTCCGACAGGTTGCTACGGCTCCAGCGGGACACGGTGGCGAGCAGGTCGAGTACCAGATCCATTCGATTTCCTTATGTCAGAAATTTCTGCAGCAAGTCATTGAGAAAGAGTTGTCCGCGCATCGTGGCCGCCAGACGTGACGGTTCGACCTGCATTAAGCCGCTTTGTTCGGCCTCGCGGCGGCTTTCGGCAAGGCTTTCCAGGGGCAGTCCGGTGCGCTCCGGATACAACCGCGCTTCGACGCCCTCGGTCAGGCGCAAGGCGTTCATCAGGAACTCGAACGGCAGTTCTTCGTTGGTCAGCGCCTTCTCGCCAGCCTTGAAGCTTTTGGCCGGATTGAGGTAATCCTTCGGCAGGCGGGTCTTCCAGGTGCGCACGATGCGCCCGTCCGGATGGCTGAGCTTGCCGTGGGCACCGGCGCCGATGCCGATGAAGTCGCCGAAACTCCAGTAATTGAGATTATGCCGCGCCGGACGGCCGGGTTGGGCATAGGCCGAGACTTCGTACTGCGCGTAACCGTGTTCGGCCAACAGCGCCTGACCGGCCTCTTGAATGTCCCACAGGGTGTCATCTTCCGGCAGCGTCGGCGGCTGGTTCCAGAACACCGTGTTCGGCTCCAGCGTCAACTGATACCAGGACAGGTGCGTCGGCTTCAGGGCAATAGCCTGGCGCAGGTCGTTCAGAGCGTCATCCAGGGACTGATCGGGCAAACCGTGCATCAGGTCCAGATTGAAGTTCTCGAAGCCTGCCTGACGGGCCATGCCGGCGGCACGCACGGCTTCGTCGCTGTTGTGAATCCGCCCCAGGGCCTTGAGTTTCTCTTCCTGAAAGCTCTGGATGCCGATCGACAGGCGATTGATGCCCAGCGCCCGGTAAGCGCGGAATTTCTCCTGCTCGAACGTTCCGGGGTTGGCTTCCAGGGTGATTTCGATGTCACTGGCAAACGGAATGCGTTGTTCGACGCCCTTGAGCAAACGGCCCAGAGCCTCGGCGCTGAACAGGCTCGGCGTACCGCCACCGAAGAAGATCGAGCTCAGTTCGCGGCCATAGACCGCATGCAGATCCTGATCGAGGTCGGCCAGCAAGGCGTCGACATACTCTTCTTCCGGCAGCACCGGGCTGGCGGTGTGGGAGTTGAAGTCGCAATAGGGGCATTTGCGTACACACCACGGGATGTGGATGTACAACGCCAAGGGCGGCAGCACGGGCAGGGCCGCTCGAGGCGATTGTGCGGCGCCGCCGAAGATCAGCGGCGACGCGGATGATTCAAGGGTCATATCAGGCCTAGACGCTGGCGCAGCAGATCCATTGCACGGGCGCGGTGGCTGATGAGGTTCTTTTCGCTCGGGCTCAGCTCGGCGCTGGAGCAATCGCGCGATGGCACCCAGAACAGCGGGTCGTAGCCAAAACCGTGTTCGCCGCTGGCCTGGGTCAGGATGCGCCCATGCCACAGGCCTTCGCAGAGAATCGGTAGCGGATCATCGGCATGACGCACCAGCGCCAATACGCAGACGAACTGCGCGCCGCGCTCGGCCTGTGGCACGTCTTTCATCACGTCGAGCAGTTTGGCGTTGTTCGCCGCATCGCCCTTGCCGTCGGCGTAACGGGCCGAATAGATACCCGGCGCACCGCCGAGGAAGTCCACCGCCAGCCCCGAATCGTCGGCCAAGGCCGGCAGGCCGGAAATGCGTGAGGCATTGCGCGCCTTGAGAATGGCGTTCTCGACGAACGACAGGCCGGTTTCTTCAGGCTCGACGCTGCTGAACTCGCCGATCGAGCGCAAGTGCACCGATTCGCCGAGCATGGCCTGGAGTTCCTTGAGTTTGCCGGCGTTATGGCTGGCCAATACGAGTTGCGTGAAATTCATCATTGGCCGGGGAAGAGCTCTTGGTTGAAATTGATGGTGTTGATTTTGTCGCCGGTCTGCACCTTGATTTCAAAGGTGCGGATTTCCTGCTGCGGTACCGGGAACTGGGCGATGTAGTAGACCGCGCCTGCTTCAGTGATCTGCTTGAACTTCAGCGGCACTGGGGCGCTGATCAGGTCCTTGACCGTCCCGCTGACCTGCGCTGTCTGCGGTTTACCTTCCTTGAGGACCGATACGTTGATCACGCCCTGGTTTTTGCTGCGAGTCAGCTCGGCGGCTTTGGCGATATCCGGGGTCAGGAAGGTGGAATTGAAGGTGTTGTAATGCACCGTCACGTCGCCAAAGGTTTCCTTGCGCTCGCCCTTGATGACATCGGCGGCCATGGCGGTGACGCTCAGGCAGGCAGTAAGTAAAAACAGTGCTAGACGACCCATGATGGTTCTCCTCGAAGTGTCGGGATTCAGACCGCGACCTTGTGGTCCGGCAGACCGGGGCTGCTGACGCGATAGATGCCGATCTCACCTAACAGATTAGGCCATAGCTTACTGGCCCACCCATGCCGATGCTGTTGATCCACGGCAAGCCGATCAATGACCTTGGCTTCACGTTCGCGACACAGCGCTTCAAAGTCTTCGAAAGTACAGAAGTGGATGTTCGGCGTGTTGTACCAGGTGTACGGCAGAAACTCCGAAACCGGCATCCGGCCCTTGCTCGCCAGGTACCAGCGGCAGCGCCAGTGACCGAAGTTGGGGAAGGTGATGATGCACTGGCGACCGACCCGAAGCATTTCGTCGAGGATCTTGTCCGGGTAGTGCACAGCTTGCAGGGCCTGGGTCATGACCACGATGTCGAAGCTGTTGCTGGCGAAGTTGCCCAGGCCCTTGTCCAGGTCTTGCTCGATGACGTTGATGCCCTTGGCCACGCATTCGGCAATGTTGTCCGGGTCGTTTTCCAGGCCATAGCCGGTAACCTGCTTGTGGTCACGCAGCCAGGTCAGCAACTCGCCGTCACCGCAACCGAGGTCGAGCACGCGGCTGCCGGCGGGGATCCATTCCTGGATGATTTCCAGATCGGCTCTCATGTCTTCCTCAAAGCGCTATACGGTTCATGTAATTGCTGAAGGCCTGCAAGTAACGCGGGATCGGAATCAGGAAGGCGTCGTGGCCTTGCGGAGCGTCGATCTCCAGGTAGCAGACGTCTTTCCTGGCTGCCATCAGCGCGTCCACCAGTTCCCGCGAGCGGGCAGGGGAGAAGCGCCAGTCGGTGGTGAACGACATCACACAGAACTTGGCGGTGGCACCGGCGAAAGTTTTCGCCAGGTCATCGTTGAAGTTCGCCGCCGGGTCGAAGTAGTCCAGCGCCTTGGTCATCAGCAGGTAGGTGTTGGCGTCAAAACGTCCGGAAAATTCCTCACCCTGATAGCGCAGGTAGCTTTCGACCTGGAACTCGACGCTGTGGAAGTCGTAGTTGAGCTTTTCGCTCTTGAGGCCGCGACCGAATTTCTCACCCATGGAGTCGTCGGACAGGTACGTGATGTGCCCGACCATCCGCGCCAGCATCAGCCCGCGCTTGGGGATCACCCCCGCTTCCTGGAACGAGCCGCCGTGGAACTCCGGATCGGTGAGGATCGCCTGGCGTGCGACTTCGTTGAACGCGATGTTCTGCGCTGACAGTTTTGGTGCCGAGGCGATGGCCAGGCAGTGCCGCACGCGGTCCGGGTAGGTGATGGTCCATTGCAAGGCCTGCATGCCACCAAGGCTGCCGCCGATCACCGCGGCCCATTGGTGAATGCCGAGCAAATCAGCGAGACGCGCCTGGCTATGGACCCAGTCTTCCACGGTCAGCACCGGGAAATCGGCGCCGAATGGCTTGCCGGTTTCCGGATTGATGCTGCTGGGGCCGGTGGAACCGTTGCACCCGCCGAGATTATTCAGGCTGACCACGAAGAACTTGTTGGTGTCGATCGGCTTGCCGGGACCAATGCAGCTGTCCCACCAACCGGGTTTGCGGTCGTCGGGGCTGTGGAAGCCGGCGGCGTGATGGTGACCGGACAAGGCGTGGCAGATCAGCACGGCGTTGCTCGCCGTAGCGTTCAGCGTGCCGTAGGTTTCATAGATCAGGTCATAAGCGGGCAACGAACGTCCGCAGGCCAAGGCCAGGGGTTCACTGAAGTGCGCCACTTGCGGCGTCACCAGACCAACAGAATCGGGGGGAAAGGCAGCTGGCATCGACCCTGCTCTCATTGAAATGAGGCGTAAGTCTAAAGACCGCTGCCCGTAGCAGCAAGCGACGACCAACGATCGTTCCCACGCTCTGCGTGGGAATGCCGCCATGGACGCTCTGCGTCCGCTTTTGAGGTGACGCGGAGCGTCACGGGATGCATTCCCACGCGGAGCGTGGGAACGATCAGGGTGGTGTCAGGCCGGGTAGCCCCGGCAGCTTCTTCGGCGAGCAAATCCGAACTCGCTTCTGCCGGTTCAGCTCCCCGCTGATCAAGCTCACCTGACTCTTGGAAACCCCGAACGCCTTGGCCAGAAACGCTATCAAATACGCATTGGCCTTGCCTTCAACCGGCGGTGCAGTCAGGCGGATCTTCAGGCGATCGCCATGCAGCCCGCAGAAATCATCGCTGCGGGCCGCAGGTTGCAGGTGACATTCCAAAATCAGGTCATCACCGTCCCAACGAAAGTAACTCATCAGATCAGGCCGAACAGTTCCTTCGGCATGAGGGCGTAGTACGCAAGGCGTGGAATCAGCCAGCTTTGCAGCAACTGCAGTGCGATAAACGCGAAGATCGGCGAGATGTCGAGGCCGCCCAGGTTCGGCACGATCCGGCGGAACGGCGCGAGTACCGGTTCAGTGATCTGCTGGACCAGTTCTGCGCCCGGATTGTGGCTGCCAGGAGCAACCCAGGACAGAATCACACTGATGATCATCGCCCAGAACAGAATCTTCAAAAACAGCGCAAAGATACCAATCAATGCCCACGGCGCCAGAAACAGCACGTCGACCTCGTAGCCTTTGAGCAGCAGGATGACCGCGTACAGCGCCATTTGCACGATCAGCGCCAGTACCAGCGACGACATGTCCAGGCCGAACATGCTCGGGATAACCCGACGCAGTGGCTTGAGCAGCGGTTGAGTGGCTTTCACGGCGAACTGGCAGAGCGGGTTGTAGAAGTTCGCCCGCACCAGTTGCAGAATGAAGCGCAGCAGCACGATCAGCAGATACAGGCTGCACAGGGTTTGAATCACAAAAATGGCAGCGTCATTGAGTCCGAGCATCATTGATTCCTTTGTAAGAGCTGATTAGCGGCCGAGTTGCTCAGCCATCTCGGCCGAGCGGTGCGCAGCGGCGCCGAGTGCTTGTTCTACCAGGGCTTCGAAGCCGCCAGCCTGGAATGACTTGATCGCCGCTTCGGTGGTGCCCGCAGGCGACGTCACACGACGACGCAATTCAGCTGCGTCGACATCGCTTGCGACTGCCATGTGTGCAGCACCCAAAGCGGTTTGCACGGTCAGTTGGGCGGCGATGTCCGCTGGCAGGCCGAGCTTCACGCCCGCAGCGGTCATGGCTTCGATCAGCAGGAAGAAATACGCCGGGCCCGAGCCGGAAACAGCGGTGACCGCGTCCAGTTGCTGTTCTTCGTTCAGCCACAGGGCAATGCCAACCGCCGACAGCAGCTCTTCAGCTTGCTGGCGTTGTTCGGAGTTCACTTCGCTGGTGGCGAACAAACCGCTTACGCCCTGACGCAGCAGCGCCGGGGTGTTAGGCATGCAGCGCACGATAGGTTGGGCGCCAAGCCAGTTGTTCATGCTGGCGCAGGTGATGCCGGCCGCAATCGAAACCACCAATTGATTCGGCTTGAGGCTTGGGCGAATGGCTTCGCAAACGGCTTTCATCGCTTGGGGTTTGACCGCCAGCACGATCACGTCCACGCCCTGAATGGCGTCGGCGTTGTCGGCAAACACTTCGATGCCGTGTTCGGCGCTCACGCGGGCACGGGTTTCTTCACCCGGATCACTGGCGCGGATTTGCGCGGCGTCCAGACCTTTGGCGCGCAGGCCGCCGATCAGGCTGGCGGCCATGTTGCCGGCTCCGATAAAGGCAATACGAGTCTTGCTCATGTCAGGTCCTTATAGAGAGGTGAGTCAGCCATGTTCATGGTCGACTGTAATCACGGGCGCCAAACAGGGCCGTACCGATACGGACCCAAGTAGCGCCCTGGGCGATGGCCGACTCGAGGTCGTGGCTCATGCCCATGGAAAGTGTGTCGAGTGGCAGATTCAGGCTGGCTTGCAGGCTTTGCACGGCAGCAAAGGCGGCGTCCTGGGCGGCACGATCTTCAGTCGGCTCGGGAATCGCCATCAGCCCGCGAAATTTCAAGCGCGGCAGAGCGCTGATGGCATTGGCCAGGGCGGGTAAATCAGCCGGGGTGCAGCCGGACTTGCTGGCTTCACCACTGACGTTGACCTGGATGCAGATGTTCAAGGGCGGCAAATCGGCAGGGCGTTGTTCGGACAGGCGTTGTGCGATTTTCAAGCGATCCACGGAATGCACCCAGTCGAAGTGCTCGGCGATAGCACGAGTCTTGTTCGATTGAATGGGGCCGATGAAGTGCCAGATCAAGGGCAGGTCGGCCAGTTCGAGCTGTTTGCCCAAGGCTTCCTGCAGGTAGTTTTCGCCAAAGTCGCGGATCCCGGCGGCATAGGCTTCACGCAGGGCCTCGGCGGGCTTGGTTTTGCTCACGGCCAGCAGTTGGATGCTGTTCTCATCGCGGTGGGCGGCTTTGGCTGCTGCCTGGATGCGTGAACTAACCTGAAGAATGTTGTCTGCTATCGTGGACATCAAGAGGCGCCAGCGGTCTGAAGGTTCGCGGCATTCTACTGGAATTGAGGAGCGCTATGGATATCACTGAGCTGCTGGCTTTCAGCGCCAAACAAGGCGCGTCTGACCTGCACCTGTCCGCCGGCTTGCCACCGATGATTCGTGTTGACGGCGATGTGCGGCGCATCAACCTGCCGGCCCTGGATCACAAGGAAGTGCATGAGCTGATCTACGACATCATGAACGACCTCCAGCGGGTGGACTTCGAGAAGCATCTTGAAACCGATTTTTCCTTCGAAGTGCCCGGCGTGGCGCGTTTCCGGGTCAATGCCTTCAACCAGAACCGTGGCGCGGGCGCGGTATTCCGGACCATTCCGTCGAAGGTCCTGAGCATGGACGATCTGGGCATGGGGGACGTGTTTCGCAAGATTACCGAAGCGCCCCGAGGCCTGGTGCTGGTGACCGGCCCGACCGGTTCCGGCAAGTCCACCACGCTGGCGGCGATGATCGATTACCTGAACAACCATCGCCATCACCACATACTCACTATCGAAGACCCCATCGAGTTCGTCCACGAATCGCGCAAATGCCTGATCAATCAGCGCGAAGTCCATCGCGATACCCGCAGCTTCGCCACGGCGCTGCGCTCGGCCCTGCGCGAAGACCCGGACGTGATTCTGGTGGGGGAAATGCGTGATCTGGAGACTATTCGGCTGGCTTTGACTGCCGCAGAAACGGGTCACTTGGTATTCGGCACGCTGCACACCACGTCGGCGGCGAAAACCATCGACCGGGTGGTGGACGTGTTTCCGGGCGACGAGAAATCGATGGTACGTTCAATGCTCTCCGAGTCGTTGCTGGCGGTGGTGTCGCAGACATTGATCAAGAAAGTCGGCGGCGGGCGAATTGCCGCCCACGAAATCATGCTCGGCACCGCAGCGATCCGTAATCTGATTCGCGAAGACAAGGTGGCCCAGATGTACTCGTCGATTCAGACCGGAGGGTCGCTGGGGATGCAGACACTGGACATGTGCCTGAAGGAGTTGGTGACCAGGGGCGTGATCAGCCGCGAGCATGCGCGGGAGAAGGCGCGGTCGCCGGATAACTTCTGACAGGAAGTTGATCGTTCCCACGCTCTGCGTGGGGGAATGCCTCAAGGGACGCTCCGCGTTCCAGCTTTCGAAAGGGACGCGGAGCGTCCCGGGCTGCATTCCCACGCAGAGCGTGGGAACGATCAGTGTCGGATCAACGCTGAACAATCCGCAATGCGTTCTGTTCTTTTGGCAGAACCCGCTTGGCAACCACGTAGTGGCTTTCCCAGTACGGTTTCTTCAGGGTGTCGATGCTCACCGACTTGCCACGACGTGGTGCGTGGATGAAGCGGTCGTTGCCCAGGTAGATAGCAACGTGATTCACCCGGCGGCTCTTGAGTTTGAAGAAAATCAGGTCGCCTGGCTTCAGATCGTTGCGATCGACTTTCTCGCCATGACCACTGGCCATGGCATTGGAAGTGCGTGGCAGGTCGAACGTGGCGTCGTTGAACGCGTATTTCACCAGACCGCTGCAATCGAACCCTTTACTTGGGCTGCTGCCCCCCCAACGATAAGGCGTACCGAGCACGTTTACCGCACGGCTCAACACGTTGCTGCTTTCCTTGGTCGCCATCGGCGGGACTAGCTTGCTGTTTACGCTGCTCAGTTGGCTGGAGCGTTTTACTATTTGCTTGTTTTTGCTCGAAGGAGCAGAAACGTGGGATTTTGGGGTGTAACCATTAACGTTAGGAAGACGTTGCTCACGATTAGTGGCGTGGGCGGCCAGTGGCAATAATAGGCAAATGGTTAGCCATGTCTTGAAAAATGGACGCATTAGGCAAGGCTCATATGGGTGAACGCGCAACTTTATAACAGCTTTTTTGGCCCTTCCGAGGCCGTTGGTCGATTCACTTTGGCGGCAACGGAACCAAACAAGCTGAAAATTGACGCGATTGTCGGACAGAAGTCAGGCCCTACAAGGCTTTGACGGGAACGAAGGTAGCATCTGCCGTATGTCGGCCACCTGTAAAAAAGTCACAAAGAATTCAAGAATATTTCTCTATCGCGTGAATCGAGGCCATCCATGAACACCTATCGACAACCCGTTTCACAGCAAGATACGCACAGCAAAGTGATCGGTTACCTGCTGTGGATTTTTGGTTTTACCGGGGCTCACCGCTTCTATTACGGCAGGCCGGTGACCGGGACGATCTGGTTTTTCACCTTCGGCTTGCTGGGTATCGGCTGGCTGATCGACCTGTTTCTGATCCCTTCCATGGACCGTGAAGCGGACCTGCGTTTTTCCGCCGGCCCCATCGAATACAACGTTGCGTGGATTCTGTTGACGTTTCTCGGGGTATTTGGCGTACACCGGATGTATCAGGGGAAGTGGGTCAGCGGATTGCTGTACCTGGTGACGGGCGGGGTGTTCTTTCTGGGGGTGTTGTATGACTTCTGGACGTTGAATGACCAAGTGTCGATTCGCAACGCTCAGAATAGAGGCGCCTTCCAGTAAGTCATCGCGGGCAAGCCCGCTCCCACAGTGGATGTGTTGTGCGCAAATCTTGCGGCCAACCGAATACCCTGTGGGAGCGGGCTTGCCCGCGATTGGAGCACCGCGTTTTACGCCTGATGGCTGATCCGCCCATCCACCAACGTGTAACGCACCACACCCGGCAGGCTATGGCCAATGAACGGGCAGTTTTCGCCCTTGGACAGCCAGGTTTCACCAGCCACGGTCGAGGCCGCAGGGTCGAACAGCACGATATCTGCCGGCCCACCCACAGCCAACTTGCCCGCTGGCAGACGCAACGCTTCGGCAGGACCGGCGCTCAAGCGTGCTAGCAGAGTCGGCAAGTCGAGCAAACCATCTTCCACCAAGGTCATCGCCAGCGGCAGCAGCAGTTCAACACTGCTGATGCCAGGCTCGGTGGCGCCGAACGGTGCCAGTTTGGCATCGCGCTCATGGGGCTGGTGATGGCTGGAGATGGCTGACACCACCCCCGACTTCAGCGCTGCCCGCAGGCCATCGCGATCCGCACGGGTGCGCAGCGGCGGCTGGACGTGATAGAGGCTGCTGAAGTCGATCAACGCTTCGTCGGTGAGGATCAACTGATACAACGCCACATCCGCCGTGACCTTCAGGCCACGGGCCTGAGCCTGAGCGATCAGTGCCACACCGCGGGCGCTGGTGAGCTGGCTGAAGTGCGCACGCACGCCGCTTTGCTCGACCAGCAGCAGATCCCTGGCCAAGGCTACGGTTTCAGCGGTTTCCGGAATGCCCGGCAAACCGAGGAAACTCGCAGTCGGGCCTTCATGGGCCAAGCCACCTTCGGCCAGATCATGGTCCTGCGAGTTGAAAATCACCGTCAGGTCGAACGTCGCCGCGTATTCCAGTGCCCGGCACAGGGTGCGGGTGTTGCGAAAGCTCTCAAGACCGTTGCCAAAGGCCACGCAGCCGGCATCGCGCAACGCGACCAATTCGGCCAACTGCTCGCCGTCGAGGCCTTTGCTCAGAGCGCCGATCGGGAACACTTTGGTGTTGCCCGCCTCGCGGGCGCGGTCGAGGATCAGTTCGGCCACGGCCGAGGTGTCCAGCACTGGTTTGGTTTTCGGTGGGCAGCACAGGCTGGTCACGCCACCGGCCGCAGCGGCGCGGGTTTCGCTGGCGATCGAACCTTTGCGGCTGTAGCCCGGCTCGCGCAGGGCGACGTTCAGGTCAACCAGGCCCGGGGCGGCCACCAGGCCTTTGGCGTCGATGGTTTCTACAGCAGTGAAACCGGCTGGAGCGGCGCCAAGGGCGACGATCTTGCAGGCTTCAACGTGGATATCAGTCACTTGATCCAGGCCGCTGGCCGGATCGATAACGCGTGCGCCGAGAATGCTGAGCTTCACTGGGCGTTCTCCTGCTCGAATTGGCGCTGGGCTGTTTGCCCGCTCATGGCCATGGACAGCACGGCCATACGAATCGCGATGCCGTAGGTCACCTGATTGAGGATCACCGAGTGCGGACCGTCGGCCACCGCCGACTCAATTTCCACCCCGCGGTTGATCGGCCCCGGGTGCATGACGATGGAATCAGGTTTGGCGCCGGCCAGGCGCGCGGTGGTCAGGCCGAACAGGCGGTAGAACTCGCCTTCGCTCGGCAGCAGGCCGCCGGTCATGCGTTCACGCTGCAGGCGCAGCATGATCACCACGTCGACGTCTTTCAGGCCTTCGGTCATGTCGGTGTAGACCTTCACGCCGTATTGCTCGATGCCGATCGGCAGCAGGGTTTTCGGCGCAATCACGCGGATGTCCGGGCAGCCAAGGGTTTTCAGGGCGAGCATGTTCGAGCGCGCCACCCGCGAGTGCAGGATGTCGCCGACGATGGCCACCGAGAGGTTTTCGAAGCCGCCCTTGTGCCGACGGATGGTGAGCATGTCGAGCATGCCCTGGGTCGGGTGGGCGTGACGGCCGTCGCCACCGTTGATGATCGCCACTTGCGGGCAAACATGCTCGGCGATGAAGTGCGCGGCGCCGGAGTCACCGTGACGCACGACGAACATGTCGGCGGCCATGGCTTCCAGGTTGCGCAGGGTGTCGAGCAGGGTTTCGCCCTTGCTTGCCGACGACGTCGACACGTTCAGGGTGATCACGTCGGCCGACAGCCGTTGGGCCGCCAGTTCAAAGGTGGTGCGGGTGCGGGTGGAGTTCTCGAAGAACACGTTGCACACGGTCTTGCCGCGCAGCAACGGGACTTTCTTCACTGCCCGGGCACCGACTTCGAGGAATGAGTCGGCGGTGTCGAGGATTTCCGTCAGCAGCTCGCGGCGCAAACCGTCGAGTGAGAGGAAGTGGCGCAGCTGGCCCTGATCATTGAGCTGCAGCGGGCGCTTGGTTTCTAGAGGCGTCATCGCGAGGGGGACTCTCAATAGGGCGAGTTAAAGGGCGAGGTCTTGCAGTTCGAGCTTGAGTTCCGGGCCAGACAACTTCACGCGCTCATGGGCTGCCAGCGACAGCGTCGCGCCAACCACATTCGGGCGGATCGGCAGCTCACCGGCGTCCAGGTCCAGCAGGCACACCAGCGTCACGCTGGCCGGGCGACCGTAGTCGAACAGTTCGTTCATCGCGGCGCGGATGGTCCGACCACTCATCAGCACGTCATCGATCAGCACCAGATGCTGGCCTTCGATCTCGAACGGCAGTGCCGATGGGCGTACTTGCGGGTGCAGGCCGTTCTGGCTGAAGTCGTCGCGGTAGAACGAAACGTCCAGGGTGCCCAGGGGCGAATCGCTGCCCAGTTCATCGAGCAACGCCTGCGCGACCCAGACGCCACCGGTCCGAATGCCGATGTAACGCGGTTCGCTGATGCCACGGTTTTCCAGATAAGCCTTGAGACGGGTCGCCATCTGGCTGATCAGTTCGGCGGGATTGGGCAGGCTCATGGTTTGCTCCTTCTTGGTCCCGAGCCGGATGCTGCTTGAGTGGTGGCTCGGGTTGTAGCTTAGGGAGACGCCGCAGCGGCTCTTCAGAATTAGTGCGGTCAGGATTCGAACAGTGCGGTGTTTTCGTCGAGCCAGCCTTGCAGCAGCAGGGCGGCGGCGATGGCATCGACCGGGTTGTCGCGGTAACTGCCTTTCTGGCCGCCACGGACCAGGCGTTCGCCCTTGGCCTCGAAGGTGGTCAGGCGCTCGTCGTGAGTATAGAAGGGCAGGTTGTAGCGGCCGTTCAGGCGTCGGGCGAACTTTTCGGCCCGCAGGCACATATCGCTGGGTGTGCCATCCATGTTCAGCGGCAGGCCGACCACCACAGCGTCGGGTTTCCACTCTTTAATCAGGGCTTCGACCTGATTCCAGTCGGGAATGCCGTTTTGCGCCTTCAAGGTGCACAACTCGCGGGCCTGGCCGGTAATCACCTGGCCGACCGCAACGCCGATCTGTTTGGTGCCGTAGTCGAAACCCAAAATCAACCGCAGGGCCATCAGGCGTGCCCCGCCTGGCTGGTGAGCAGGCTGAGGTTGATACCCAAATGCTTGGCCGCTGCTTCGAGGCGCAATTCGCTGCTGGTGTTGAACAGGATGTCGGCGTGGAACGGGCAGGTCAGCCAGGCGTTATCGGCCAGTTCGGCTTCCAGTTGCCCGGCTTCCCAACCGGCGTAGCCGAGGGTGATCACGCTTTTAGCAGGGCCGACGCCGTCGGCGATGGCGAACAGCACATCCTGGGAGGTCGACAGCGACAACTCGCCGTCCAGATCAACGGTGGCCTGATAGGTTTTTCCCGACGGGTGCAGGACAAAACCGCGATCGGTTTGCACCGGCCCGCCGATAAAGATCGGCACATGCTGGCAGAGCACTGGCGGTTCGATATCGGGGCGTAATTGCTCGAGGATATCGGCCAGGTTCAGGTCCTGCGGGCGGTTGACCACCAGCCCCATGGCACCATTGGCCGTATGCTCGACGATGTAGGTCAAGGTGTGCGCAAAGTTCGGGTCGGCCATGTGAGGCATGGCGATCAGGAAGTGATGCTTGAGGTAGCTGGGGCTGACGTTCTTCATGAGCGCTAGTGTGGCGTTGGAGGGGCGAACTGACAAGCCGGGGATGCACAGGAAATGCCCCGAATCCCAGCAAACAACCTGTTCCCTGTGGGAGCGGGCTTGCCCGCGATGACGGCGGCACATCCAAAATAGTAGCGTCAGACAGACCGCTATCGCGGGCAAGCCCGCTCCCACAGGGATCCGTGGGGTGTCAGTTGCTGGAG
The DNA here is from genome assembly GCF_030687395.1 of Pseudomonas wuhanensis. Lineage (GTDB taxonomy): Bacteria > Pseudomonadota > Gammaproteobacteria > Pseudomonadales > Pseudomonadaceae > Aquipseudomonas > Aquipseudomonas wuhanensis. The sequence goes on from NZ_CP117430.1 coordinate 440,227, forward strand.
AGCCGATCCCCGCGCGCAAACTTCCAGGTGCGGATGATTTCCAGACGGTCGATATCCGACAGATCCCCGGTAAACGGTGCAAACGGTGCCGCGAGCCTTACGATGCGCTGCGCCGCCTGGTCCAGCAACGGCTGGCCGGACGACTCCAGCACCAGCACTTCATACAGCGAACCGTCGCGGTTGATCGAGACCATCAGTCGCAAATTGCCGTAAATCTGTTTGCGCCGGGCTTCGTCGGGGTAGTTGAGGTTGCCGATGCGCTCGACCTTCTTGCGCCATTCATCTTTGTACCAGGCACCCTTGTCGCGCATGGTCGACGCGGCGCTCAAGCGGTGGATGCGCGGGCGCTTGGCGTACAGCTGTTGTTCGTTGGCCAGTTCCGCTTCCAGGCTGGCGATGTCGCTGGACAGCTGCGCGCTGTCGAACGTCGGTGCCGCCACTTGGGGTTTGGTTTGGGGCTTGGGTTCTTCGGTCTTGGTTGCGGCTTTTTTCGGCTTCGGCGCGACGGTGGTTACAGACGTCTTGGGCGCGGCTTCCTGCACTTGAGGCTTGGCCGCCGGCGGTGGGGTGACTTGCTGCACCTTGTTGTCCTGGAATGGCGCGACCTCGGTGGTCTTGGGAATCGCCTTTTTCTCCAGGGTGCCGCTGCCTTCCTGATTTTCCTGGGCGAGAAAATCAGCTTTCTCAGGCTTCTTTTCGCTTTTGAAAGTGGCGAGGGTAATTTCCAGGGTTTTACTGATTTGCTGGGGTTCGACCATGGAGAACCCGACGCCCAACAGCAAGGCCAGGTGAATCAGCGCCGCCAGAAACAGGGTAAAACCGAGGCGATCAGCCGGACGCACGCCACGGTGGGCGAGTTCTGGGGGCAGATCGGACGGGAGTGTCATAACAAGAAAACCAACATCGCGTTTTTTACAAGCCGGGGATGATAACGCAATGTTGGTTGTTTCTTGGCTGTTCTCGATCAACGCGTCTTGAGCTTCTGATCGATGGCATCCATCAGAAGGCCACCAATGTCGGTGCCGAACGCGTTATCGATCTCGCGAATGCAGGTCGGGCTGGTGACGTTGATTTCGGTCAGATGCTCACCGATTACGTCGAGACCGACGAACAGCAAGCCCTTCTCACGCAGGGTCGGGCCGACTTGCGCAGCGATCCAGCGATCTTTCTCGGTTAGCGGTCGGGCTTCGCCACGGCCACCGGCGGCGAGGTTGCCACGGGTTTCACCGAGCGCGGGAATCCGGGCCAGGCAGTAATCCACCGGCTCGCCGTCGATCATCAGGATGCGCTTGTCGCCATCAACGATCGCCGGCAGGTAACCCTGGATCATGATCTGCTGACGGCCATGCAAGGTCAGGGTTTCGAGGATCACCGACAGGTTCGGGTGGCCAGCGGTGTGCCGGAAGATCGACGAGCCGCCCATGCCGTCCAGCGGCTTGAGGATCACGTCACCGTGATGGTCGGCGAATTCACGCAACACATCCGGGCGACGGCTGACGATGGTCGGCGGCGTGCACTGCGGGAACAGCGTGGCGAACAGCTTTTCGTTGCAGTCGCGCAGGCTTTGCGGCTTGTTGACCACCAGTACGCCGGCATTTTCCGCTTGTTCCAGCAAATACGTGGAGTAGACGAATTCCATGTCGAACGGCGGATCCTTGCGCATCAGGATCACGTCCAGGTCGCTCAGCAGCGCATCGCTTTCGGCGCCCAGCTCAAACCATTTTTCCGGGTTGGCGAACACCTTCAGCGGACGCATCCGCCCGCGAGCCTCGCCTTCAGCCTGATACAAATCGCGCTGTTCCATATAGAACAGTTCCCAGCCACGCTTTTGCGCGGCCAGCAGCATGGCCAGCGAGCTATCCTTTTTATAGGAGATGCTGGCGATAGGATCCATGACAATCCCGACGCGAACGCTCATGGGGTTTTCCTCGAAATTGGGGTGGAAAGTGTTGTGAAAAAGTGGCGTCAGAGTGGCGCTGAGTGTGTTCCCGGTCAAGGAAAAACCACCGCCAGGGTCGCCCGATAGATTGGATGGGGAGACTGTGCTAAAAAGGCTGCCATGCCGTGTTGGCCCTTGAGTATCAAGGGTTTCGGGCCACCGACGAGTGGCAAACGGACATATTGATTCACAAAGGCGACGGTAGAGCCCCTATGGAACAGCATTCCAGCGCCTTGAAGGTCATGGTGATCGATGATTCGAAAACGATTCGTCGCACCGCCGAAACGCTATTGAAAAATGTGGGCTGTGAAGTCATCACCGCAATCGATGGTTTCGATGCCCTGGCCAAGATTGCCGACAATCACCCCGGCATCATCTTTGTCGACATCATGATGCCGCGTCTGGATGGTTATCAGACCTGCGCTTTAATCAAGAACAACAGTGCGTTCAAGTCCACGCCAGTGATTATGCTGTCGTCCAAGGACGGGTTGTTCGACAAGGCCAAGGGGCGGATCGTCGGTTCCGACCAGTTTTTGACCAAGCCTTTCAGCAAGGAAGAACTGCTGAACGCGATTCAGGCCCATGTACCGGGCTTTGCCGCCGTTTCGCCGCAGTAGGACACGCACAGTGATGCTCGGCCATGGGGCCCGGTGTCGACAAGAATGGGGAAGACCATGGCACGTATTCTGATCGTCGATGATTCGCCGACTGAAATGTACAAACTGACCGGCATGCTCGAAAAGCACGGGCATGAGGTGTTGAAAGCCGAAAACGGCGCCGACGGCGTGGCCCTGGCCCGTCAGGAAAAACCCGACGCGGTGCTGATGGACATCGTCATGCCCGGCCTCAACGGTTTCCAGGCGACCCGTCAGCTGACCAAAGACCCGGAAACCGGGCATATTCCAGTGATCATCATCACCACCAAGGATCAAGAAACCGACAAAGTCTGGGGCACGCGCCAGGGCGCCAAGGACTACCTGACCAAACCGGTCGACGAAGACACCCTGATCAAGACCCTGAACAACGTGCTGGCCGGTTGATCGTCCGGCCATGACCGAGTCGCTGACGGCTTTCGAACTGCTGCTGCAGATTGACCAGCGCTGTCGTCTGCTGGCGGCGGACCTGCCGTCCCAGGCGATCCGCCAGGACAGCTGGAGCGGCATCGGCTTTCGTTTGGGCGAGCATTGGTACGTCGCGCCCATGGGCGAAGTCAGCGAAGTCCTGCACGAACCGCGCGTTACACAATTGCCGGGGGTCAAACCCTGGGTCAAGGGCGTGGCTAACCTGCGCGGGCGTCTGCTGCCGATCATGGATTTGCATGGCTTTTTTCATGGTTATGAGCCCGGCCATGAACTGCCTGCCTTGCGCAAGCAACGGCGAATATTGGTGGTGGAACACAACGATGTGTTTGTAGGGTTGATGGTCGATGAGGTCTTCGGTTTGCAGCACTTTGCCCAGGACAGTCTGGAGCCGGTGCCGGCCGATGACTTGCAAGGGCCGATGTCGGCGTTCGTCAAAGGCCGGTTTCAGCGGGAACAGAATTGGCAGGTGTTCAGCCCGTTTGCGTTGGCGCAGTCGCAAGGATTCATGAACGTCGCCGCATAACCTGTGGGAGCGGGCTTGCCCGCGATAGCGGTGCGTCAGGTTCAATAAATGTCGACTGACACGCCCTCATCGCGGGCAAGCCCGCTCCCACAGGGTTCCTGTCAGGTCTCACAAGGGTGTTGGTTAACAGGCGAGGACCGATGATAAAAGCTAAAACAGACAAGCCAGAAGGGTCGCGCAGTCGGTCGCAGATCATCGTGCTGTTCATCGCGCTGATCGTCTTCATCATGCTGCTGTTCGCCAACTTCGCGTACCTCAACACCCAGGCGAATTACGACAAACAGTACATCGGCCACGCCGGTGAGCTGCGCGTGCTGTCCCAACGCATCGCCAAGAACGCCACTGAAGCCGCCGCTGGCAAGGCCGCGGCGTTCAAGTTGCTCAGCGATGCGCGCAACGACTTCGCCCAGCGTTGGGGCTATCTGAAGAAAGGCGATCCTTCCACCGGCCTGCCGCCGGCACCGTCCACCGTGCGCCCGGAAATGCGCGCCGTACAGCTGGATTGGGAGCGCTTGCTGAAAAACACTGACGCCATTCTCTCCAGCGAACAGACCGTGTTGTCGTTGCATCAAGTCGCCGCGACGCTGGCCGAAACCGTGCCGCAGTTGCAGGTCGAGTATGAAAAGGTCGTCGAAACCCTCCTGCAACGTGGCGCCCCGGCCACTCAGGTGGCGATGGCCCAGCGTCAGTCGCTGTTGGCCGAGCGGATTCTTGGAGCGGTGAACACCGTGCTGTCCGGCGATGAAAACTCGCAGCAGGCGGCCGATGCTTTCGGTCGCGACGCGGCGCGTTTCGGCCTGGTGCTCAACGGCATGCTTCAAGGCAATTCGGCACTGAAAATCAGTCAGGTCGAAGACCGTGATGCACGCGCCCGGCTGACCGAGATTTCCGAACTGTTCGAATTCGTCTCGGGTTCGGTGGACGAAATCCTCGAAACCTCGCCGGAGCTGTTCAAGGTCCGCGAATCGGCCACCAACATCTTTACCCTGTCGCAAACCCTGCTCGATGAAGCCTCGCACCTGGCCAGCCGTTTCGAAAACCTCGCTGGCGGGCGCAACACCGATACCATCGGCGGCTATGTGCTGGGCTTGCTCGCCTTGATGTCGATCATCCTCATCGGCCTGGTGATGGTGCGCGAAACCAACCGTCAGCTGCGTGAAACCGCCGAGAAAAACGAGCGTAACCAGAACGCGATCATGCGTTTGCTGGACGAAATCGAAGACCTCGCCGACGGCGATCTGACCGTGACCGCCTCGGTGACTGAAGACTTCACCGGGACCATCGCCGACTCGATCAACTATTCCGTCGACCAACTGCGCGATCTGGTAGCGACCATCAACCTCACTGCCGGCCAAGTCGCTGCCGCCGTGCAGGAAACCCAGGCCACCGCCATGCACCTGGCCCAGGCCTCGGAGCATCAGGCCCAGCAGATTTCCGAAGCCTCGACGGCGATCAACGACATGGCCCAGTCTATCGATCAGGTCTCGGCCAACGCCGCCGAATCCTCTGCGGTGGCCGAACGTTCGGTGGAGATCGCCAACAAGGGCAACGAAGTGGTGCACAACACCATCCACGGCATGGACAATATTCGCGAGCAGATTCAGGACACCGCCAAGCGCATCAAGCGGCTGGGTGAGTCTTCTCAGGAAATCGGCGACATTGTCAGCCTGATCGATGACATTGCCGATCAGACCAACATCCTCGCCCTCAACGCGGCGATTCAGGCCTCCATGGCCGGTGATGCCGGGCGCGGTTTTGCGGTGGTGGCCGACGAAGTGCAGCGCCTGGCCGAGCGTTCGTCCGCGGCGACCCGGCAGATCGAAACACTGGTGCGGGCGATTCAGACCGACACCAACGAAGCGGTGATTTCCATGGAGCAGACCACCACCGAAGTGGTGCGCGGCGCGCGTCTGGCGCAGGATGCCGGAGTGGCCCTGGAAGAAATCGAAGGTGTATCGAAGACCCTCGCGGCACTGATCCAGAGTATTTCCAACGCCGCGCAGCAACAGACTTCGTCGGCCGGCCAGATTTCCCTGACGATGAACGTGATCCAGCAGATCACCACGCAGACCTCGTCCGGCTCCACCGCCACCGCCGAGAGCATTGGCAACCTGGCGAAAATGGCCAGTCAGCTGCGACGTTCGGTGTCCGGTTTCACCTTGCCGGCCAAGTCTGCGGACAACGCTTGAACCGCCTCTGGGCGGATGCATCTTGATTGGAGTGGTTATGGGTGATCGGCACGACTATGTGGCCCTTGAGTGGGTCAAAGGCGAGATTGCCGAAACGCTGAAGCAGGCTCATCAGGCAATCGAAACCCTGATCGACGACCCGCAGGCGACGCACGCGCTGAGCGAGTGTCTGGCCTGTGTCCATCAGGTTCACGGTAGTTTGCAGATGGTCGAGTTTTACGGCGCGGCCCTGCTCGCCGAAGAAATCGAGCAACTGATCAGCGCCTTGCAGCAGAACCGCGTCAACCATCGTGACGAGGCGATCCATCTGTTGCTGCACGCCCTGGGGCAATTGCCGACTTACCTCGACCGGGTGCAAGGCGCCCGTCGCGATTTACCTTTAGTCGTGTTGCCGCTGATCAACGACCTGCGCAGCGCCCGTGGCGAAAGCCTGTTATCGGAAACCAGTCTGTTCAGCCCGCAACTACCGGAGCTGCCGCCCCTGAGCCAAGACGCCCTGGCGCTGCTGGAACCGTCCGACTTGCCAAATGTGCTGCGCAAATTGCGGCAGATGTTGCAGATGGCCTTGGTCGGTTTGTTGCGCGAGCAGGATGACGAAACCCACTTCGGTTATCTGGCCAGGGTGTTTGCGCGCCTCGAAGCGCTGTGCGGCAATGCGCCCCTGAGCCCGTTATGGCAAGTCGCTTCGGCGCTGGTCGAGGGCATGCGCAATGGCTCGATTGCCAACAGCCCGGCGTTGCGCAGCCTGTTCAAGGACGCCGACAAAGAGCTCAAGCGTTTGCTCGAACAAGGCATGCCCGGGATCAATCAACCGGCACCGCCAGAGCTGCTCAAGAGTTTGTTGTTCTATATTGCCAAGGCCGAACACCCCACCGGGCAGATGCTGACCATGAAAGATCGCTACTCACTTGACGATGCGCTACCCGACGGCGCAATGGTCGATGAAGAACGGGCACGGCTGGCCGGCCCTGACCGCGACGCCATGCGCTCGGTATTGTCGGCGCTGTGCGAAGAGCTGGTGCGGGTCAAGGAGCGCCTTGACTTGTTCGTGCGCAGCGACCGTCAGCACACCTCGGACCTCGAGAGCCTGCTGGCGCCCCTGCGGCAAATCGCCGACACCCTGGCGGTGCTCGGTTTCGGCCAGCCGCGCAAGGTCATCATCGATCAACTGGCGGTGGTGCTAAGCCTCGCTCAGGGCCAGCGTGAGCCCAACGACGCGACCCTCATGGACGTCGCCGGGGCCTTGCTCTACGTCGAAGCGACCCTGGCCGGCATGGTCGGTACCGTGGAGCCGGAAAGCCAGGAAGACAGCCGTCTGCCGACCACCGACCTGACGCAGATCCATCAGATCGTGATCAAGGAAGCGCGCATTTGCCTGCAACAGGCCAAGGACATGATCGTCGACTACATCGACGCCGACTGGGACCGCCAGCATTTGCAACCCTTGCCAGCGTTGCTGACCCAGGTGCGCGGTGCGTTGGCGATGATTCCGTTGACCCGCGCGGCGAGCCTGGTCGAGACCTGCAACGGCTTCATCCGCGAGCATCTGCTGGTGGACCCCGGCCAGCCCGGCTGGCAGCAACTGGACAGCCTGGCCGACGTCATCACCAGCATCGAGTATTACCTGGAGCGCCTCAGCGACGACCCCCAAGCACCGGGGGAACACCTGCTCGACGTCGCCGAAAAAGGCCTGGCCTCTCTCGGCTTCTTCCCCATCGAACAGCAGGTGCCGATGCTCAAGGATGTACTCAGCCCCAGTGAAGCCCTGGTCATGCAGGACATGCAGGAACTGGACGACCCCGAAACTGTTCAGTCTCTGGCCGATGTGTTGGCCAGCCCGGTGTCGTCCGTCAACCCGCCAGCCCTGACCACGCCGGGTAGCCTGTTGCCGCCACCCGCCGGTGAAGTACCGGTGGACGATGAGCTGCGAGACGTCTTCCTCGAAGAGACTGACGAGGTGCTGGAAATTCTCGAGGAGTATCTGCCGCGCTGGTCGGCCAGTCCCGACAGCACATCGGTCTTGAGTGAATTACGCCGCGCCTTCCACACCCTCAAAGGCAGTGGCCGGATGGTCCGTGCGCTGGTGCTGGGTGAGTTGGCCTGGGCGGTGGAAAACCTGCTCAACCGCGTGCTTGAACACAGCGTCGCCCCAGGGCCGGCGGTGCAACAACTGGTGGGCGATGCACTGAAGCTGTTGCCGGAACTGGTGGCCGAGTTTGCCGCTAATGCCCAGCGCCAACGCAACGATGTCGATCAATTGGCCGCCCGCGCCCATGCCCTCGCCAAGGGTGATAAGCCGGTGCCCGATGAGGACGTGCAGGACGTCGCGGCGCTCGATCCGCTGTTGCTGGAGATCTTCCGCAACGAAGCCGAAACCCATTTGAGCAGCCTCAACCGCTTCCTCGACCAAGCCTCCGAGCACGTACCGCTGCAGGCCAGCGACGAGTTGCAGCGGGCGTTGCATACGCTCAAGGGCAGCGCCTCGATGGCCGGCGTGCTGCCGATTGCCGAGCTGGCGGCGTCGCTGGATCAACTGGCCCGGGAATACAAGGCGCACCGGATTGCCCTCGACCTGGACGAAGTCGAATTGCTGCTGGAAGCCGAAGGGCTGTTCCGCCTTGGGCTGCGACAGCTCAAGAGCGACCCGTTGGCCGACATTCCCGATGCCCGCTCATTGATCGAGCGGACCCACGCAGTGCTGGCCGAGCGACTGCAAAGCCTGTCGAGCGCACCCAACACGGGGCTGCGGATCAAGCGCGATCCGCAACTGATCAACAACTTCCTCGCCCAGGGCATGGACATCCTGCTGGACGCCGAAAGCCTGTTGCAGCGCTGGCAGCAGCATCCCGGCGAGCGGCAGGAACTCAGCGCGCTGCTGGACGAACTGACCACCCTCGGCGAAGGCGCGCACCTGGCCGATCTGCATCCGGTGGATGAGCTCTGCGAAGCGTTGCTCGACCTGTATGGCGCCGTGGAAGAAAGCAGTCTGGCGGTCAGCGACAGGTTTTTCCATGAGGCGCAAAGTGCCCATGAAGCGCTGATCAACATGCTCGACGAACTGGCTGCCGGCCAGGAAGTCACTGCGCAACCGGAGCGCGTTCGGGCCTTGCGTGGCTTGCTCGATGAGAGTCTCGACCCCTCGTCCATGGGCCTGATCCGCAGCGACGGCAGTCGCACCCTGAGCATCCGCGAACTGGGCAGCGCCACCGCCGAGCTGGAGCAGAGCGCGACTCAGGTTGAGCTGGACGACGAAATCGTTTCGATCTTCCTTGAAGAAGCGGTGGATATCCTCGAAAGCGCCGGCCAGGCCTTGCAGCGCTGGCTGAGTGACCCGGATAACGCCGCGCCGCTGTCGTCCTTGCAGCGCGATTTGCACACCCTCAAGGGCGGCGCGCGGATGGCCGAGGTCGAGCCGGTCGGCGATCTGGCCCATGAGCTTGAAAGCCTTTACGAAGGCCTGGTGGATCGCCGCTACAGCCACAGCGAGGCGCTGGCGCAGTTGCTGCAAGAGAGCCATGACCGACTGGCCATGTTCCTTGATCAGTTGCGGCACAACCGTCCGTTGGGCGACCCGTGCGAATTGATCCAGGCTATTCGTGAGTTTCGCTTGGGCAATGCCGGCAGTGCGGACGTGATTGAACCGGCGGCCAGCAATGATTCGGCGAGCCATGATTCCGAGCTTCTGGAGATCTTCCTCGAGGAAGGTTTCGACATCATCGAAAACTCCGGCGCGGCACTGCTGCGCTGGCAGGCCGAGCCGTCGAATCGCCAGGAAGTGGAAACCCTGCTGCGCGATCTGCATACCCTCAAGGGGGGCGCGCGGATGGTGGAAATTGCGCCGATTGGCGACCTGGCCCATGAACTGGAATTCCTCTACGAAGGCTTGTCGGCGGGCGTGCTGCAACCCACCACCGAGTTATTTTCGTTGTTGCAACGCAGCCATGACCGACTGGCGCAGATGCTCGACGCCACCCGCGCCGGTCAGCCATTGCCGCCGGCCGATCGGCTGATCGATGCGATCAAGAATTTCAGCCATCCGGCGGTGCCCGAAACTTCGGCACCCGTGACGCTGCCTGTAGCGCCTAAAACCGAGCCAACCGCACCTCAATCCGAAGGCACCGACACGGTCAAGGTTTCGGCGGAGTTGCTCGACGACCTGGTCAACCTGGCCGGGGAAACTTCAATCTTCCGTGGCCGCATCGAACAACAGGTCAACGACGCACGGGTGGCCCTGAGCGAGATGGAAACCACCATCGAACGTATGCGCGACCAGTTGCGCCGTCTCGATACCGAAACCCAGGGGCGGATTCTCAGCCGTCAGCAAGTCGACGCCGAGCGCTTGGGCTACGAAGAGTTCGACCCGCTGGAGATGGACCGTCACTCGCAGCTGCAACAGTTGTCTCGGGCACTGTTCGAGTCTGCCTCCGACCTGCTCGACCTCAAGGAAACCCTCGAGCGGCGTAATCACGACGCGGAAAACCTGCTGCAACAGCAAGGCCGCATCAACACCGAATTGCAAGAAGGCCTGATGCGCACGCGCATGGTGCCGTTCGAGCGAATGCTGCCGCGTTTGAAGCGTATCGTTCGTCAGGTCGCCAGCGAACTGGGCAAGGACGTGGACTTCGTCGTTGGCAACGCCGAAGGCGAGATGGACCGCAACGTCCTCGAACGCATGGCCGCGCCGCTGGAACACATGCTGCGCAACGCCGTCGACCATGGGCTGGAATCGGCCGAGGTGCGGATCGCGGCGGGTAAACCGGCCCAAGGCAAGATCACCCTCGACCTGTCGCGAGAGGGCGGCGACATCATTTTCGACATCCGCGACGACGGTGCCGGCGTGCCGCTGGACGCCGTGCGACGCAAGGCAATCAAACGCGGGCTGCTCGACCCGGACAGCGACATCAGCGATCACGACGTGCTGCAATTCATTCTGCAACCGGGGTTCTCCACCGCCGAGAAAATCACCCAGATCTCCGGGCGTGGCGTCGGCATGGACGTGGTTCACGAAGAAGTCCGGCAGCTCGGCGGCAGCATGATCATCGACTCTGTGGCGGGTCAGGGCGTGCATTTCCGGATTCGCCTGCCATTCACCGTGTCGGTCAACCGCGCGCTGATGGTGCAATGCGGGGAGGATCAATACGCGATCCCGCTGAACACCATCGACGGCATCGTTCGCGTGTTGCCCAACGAACTGGAAGGGCATTACCGGCTCGATCCGCCAACCTACGAATACGCCGGGCAGCGTTATGAGTTGTGCTATCTCGGCGAACTGCTGAAAACCAGCACCCGTCCGAAACTACTGGGCCAGAGCCTGCCGTTGCCGGTGTTGCTGGTGCAGTGCAACGAGCGGCATGTCGCGGTGCAAGTGGATGCCATGGCCGGCACCCGGGAAATCGTGGTCAAAAGCCTTGGCCCGCAATTCGCCGCGGTGCAGGGTTTGTCCGGCGCGACGATTCTGGGTGATGGCCGGGTGGTGCTGATTCTCGACCTGCTGGCGCCGATCCGCGCGATGCAAGCGCGGGTGCCGCAACGGCCGGTGACCCAGGACGTAGAGCCCGAGTCGCAACGACCGTTGCTGGTGCTGGTGGTCGATGATTCGGTCACCGTGCGCAAGGTCACCAGCCGTTTGCTGGAGCGCCACGGCATGAACGTGCTGACCGCCAAGGACGGTGTCGACGCCATGCTATTGCTGGAAGAACACAGGCCCGACCTGATGCTGCTGGACATCGAAATGCCGCGCATGGACGGCTTCGAAGTGGCGACTCAGGTGCGCGCTGACGAACGCTTGCAGCATCTGCCAATCATCATGATCACCTCCCGCACCGGCCAGAAACATCGCGACCGCGCCATGGCCATCGGCGTCAACGACTACCTCGGCAAGCCATACCAGGAATCGGTGCTGCTCGACAGCATCGCCCGGTGGAGCAAAACCCATGCATGAACACCGCTCCAGCAACCTCACCGGCCTGTTGCTACCGTTGGCCGACCGCAACCTGATCCTGCCCAACGTCGCTGTCGCTGAACTGATCGACTATCAGCCGGGGGCTTTCGATCTCGATACACCACCGTGGTATCTGGGGCGGGTGGCGTGGCGGGAACGGCAAATTCCATTGCTCAGTTTCGAGTCGGCGTGTGGCAATAAAGTCGCGATCGGGGAACGGGCGCGGATCGTCATTCTCAATGCCCTTGGCGGGCGGCCTGAGCTGAAGTTCATTGCGCTGCTGGTGCAGGGGATTCCGCGTTCTTACAAGCTCGACAGTCAGTTGAGCTATGTGGATGTACCGTTGTGTTCGCTGGAGAAGGCGGCGGTGCAGGTGGGTGAGCAAGTGGCGAAGGTGCCTGACTTGCTCGCGCTGGAAGACCTGCTTGTTACAGCAGGGTTAGCCCACTGATCGTTCCCACGCTCCGCGTGGGAATGCCTCAAGGGACGCTCCGCGTTCCATCTCGCGAAAGGGACGCAGAGCGTCCCGGGCTGCATTCCCACGCAGAGCGTGGGAACGATCGTTTGTGCGCTAAACCCCGGCCCGAGCCTTCATCTGCAACGACTCATGATGATCCAGCACGCGCTCCACCAACAACTGCACGCCATCGGCCAAACGGCTGAGCGCCAAGGCTACGGAGCGGCGTGAGCCTTCCACATCGTCCGCCAGATCGGCCGCAATGGCGCTGATGGACAGCAGGTCTTCGGAGGCATTGGCCAGAAGGGCTTCGGTGTCGATATCGGGGGAGACGGTGAAGAGCTGGGATTTGCGGCGTTTGGCCGGTTTTTCGTGGAGTGGGGGGAAGTAATGGGAGAAGGCGCGGTCGGCGGCTTCCTTCATTTTTTCTGCATCGAGGGAGGCTTGGGAATCGACGTCGGTTTCCGGGGGATTGGGAGTAGCTTTGAACATAGTGAAGCTCCATTTAATGAGTTTCAGCTGCTCCATCGGGTTCCAATCGAAGGGGTGGCAGCTGTACGCGGGCTGGAACCCGGGCAAACGGACAAAACCCGACAGACACTAAGGTCTCCCGCGCACAGCCGCCATAACGGAGTGCACACATTAAAGGTGCGCAAGCATACGTTATGAAAGGCGCTTTTGCCTCGTTAACACCACGGGGTTCCAATCCCGGTCGCTGAGTTTGCAGCGACCCCCAAACGATAAAGATCAACGCAAAACCGCACCAGTCAGCGGGTTCCGGCATTGCTGTAGGCAGCGACGCCAGACTGCGTAGCCTCACACCGTTCCTACAGACAAACTTTTAAACACAAAACCCCAGGCTGTCGGACCTCGCCACAAAGGTTTATGCGTCAGGTTGAAGATTCCCAAAAAGGGACCGTTCGGTCCTATTTTGGGACTTCTCGGTTGTTTACTCTCTGCCATGAGCTACGGGGATTGTTCTGGCCCCTTCGCGGGCAAGCCCGCTCCCACAGGTCTTGTGGGTGGCTCAGGATTCGCTGATCGTTCCCACGCTCTGCGTGGGAATGCCTCAACGGACGCTCCGCGTTCGGCTTTTTGGGACGCAGAGCGTCCCGGGCTGCATTCCCACGCGGAGCGTGGGAACGATCATGAGACTCCATAACCAACCATTACCCTGACCGTAACAATCCAACACGCTGCTTGATTGATGCCCCCCACCCAACACTCCTAAGGTGACCCCACGACAGCGAACCCGTGGAGTGGTCATGACAACAACAATATCCCCCGACTCGCGATGGACGCGGCGGCGCAGCGAAAAGCAGCGGCGTCTCGAGCTGGTGAAGGGGCTTGCCGACGGTGTGGTGCTGCCCACCGACAAGATCGTTGCGGCGCTGGAGGCGTTGATTCTGCCCGGCGACCGTGTGGTGCTGGAGGGCAATAACCAGAAGCAGGCGGATTTCCTGTCTCGCTCCCTGGCCAAGGCCGATCCGGGCAAGCTGCATGACTTGCACATGATCATGCCCAGCGTCGGGCGTTCCGAGCACCTGGACCTGTTCGAGCGCGGCATCGCGCGCAAGCTCGACTTCTCGTTCGCCGGCACCCAAAGCCTGCGCATCAGCCAGTTGCTCGAAGATGGCCTGCTGGAAATCGGCGCGATCCACACCTACATCGAGCTCTATGCGCGGCTGGTGGTGGACTTGATCCCCAACGTCGTACTCTCGGCCGGTTTCATGGCCGACCGTGCCGGCAACATTTACACCGGCCCAAGCACCGAAGACACGCCCGCGTTGATCGAACCAGCGGCCTTCAGTGACGGCATCGTCATCGTCCAGGTCAATCAATTGGTGGACGATGTCAGCGACCTGCCTCGCGTGGATATCCCCGCGTCCTGGGTCGACTTCGTGGTAGTGGCCGACAAGCCGTTCTACATCGAGCCGCTGTTCACCCGCGACCCTCGGCACATCAAGCCTGTGCACGTGTTGATGGCGATGATGGCGATCCGCGGGATCTACGAAAAACACAACGTTCAGTCGCTCAACCACGGCATCGGTTTCAACACCGCCGCCATCGAATTGATCCTGCCGACTTACGGCGAGTCCCTCGGCCTCAAGGGTAAGATCTGCCGCAACTGGACGCTTAATCCGCACCCGACCCTGATCCCGGCCATCGAAAGTGGTTGGGTCGAAAGCGTGCATTGCTTCGGCACTGAACTGGGCATGGAAAACTACATCGCCGCCCGGCCTGATGTGTTCTTCACCGGGCGCGATGGTTCCCTGCGTTCCAACCGGATGTTTTGCCAACTGGCCGGGCAATACGCAGTGGACCTGTTCATCGGCGCGACGTTGCAAGTGGATGGCGACGGTCATTCCTCCACCGTGACTCGCGGTCGTCTGGCCGGTTTCGGTGGCGCGCCGAACATGGGCCACGACCCGCGCGGTCGCCGCCATGGCACGCCGGCCTGGCTCGATATGCGTCACGACGATGCGCCCGAAGCGTTGCTGGAGCGCGGCAAGAAACTCGTGGTGCAGATGGTCGAGACCTTCCAGGAGGGCGGCAAACCGACCTTCGTCGAAACCCTCGACGCGGTGGAGGTGGCGAAGAAAAGCGGCATGCCGTTGGCGCCGATCATGATCTATGGCGACGACGTCACCCACCTGCTCACTGAGGAAGGCATCGCCTATTTGTACAAGGCCCGTTCCCTCGAAGAACGTCAGGCGATGATCGCGGCCGTGGCCGGGGTGACCGCCATCGGCCTGCGCCATAACCCCAAAGACACCGCGCGCATGCGCCGCGAAGGCCTTATCGCCTTGCCCGAAGACCTCGGCATCCGCCGTACCGACGCCACCCGTGAGTTGCTCGCAGCGAAAAGCGTGGCCGATCTGGTGGAGTGGTCCGGTGGCCTCTACAACCCGCCCGCAAAGTTCAGGAGCTGGTAATGCACGCATTCAACCTGCAACCGAAACCTTTAACCCTGGCTGAGCGGCTGGCGGATCTCGCGGTGGACGCGCTGATCGACGAAGCGGATCTGTCGCCGAAACCGGCGCTGGTGGACCGTCGCGGCAATGGTGCGCACACCGATTTGCACCTCGGGCTGATGCACGCTTCGGCGTTGTCCCTGTGGCCGGCGTTCAAGGCAATGGCGGACGCGGCCATCGAGTTTGGCGAAGTCGGTTTATCACTGCGCGAAACCGTTGGGCGGATTGGTCGTGAAGGCGAGCAAGAAATGCTCGTCACCACCAACGGCGTGAACACCCATCGTGGGGCGATCTGGGCGTTGGGTCTTTTGGTCACTGCCGTCGCGCTGGAACCTCAATCCTGTGCCGCAAGCTCAATCGCTTTGCGCGCTGCGCGCTTGGCCTTGCTCGACGACCGTTACTCGCCACGTCCTTTAAGCCACGGTGTCCAGGTCGCCCAACGCTACGGCGCACGCGGTGCTCGTGAAGAGGCGCAGCTTGGTTTCCCTGCAGTGATTCAACGCGCACTGCCGCAACTCAAGCTTAGTCGCGCCGCCGGCCACGGCGAACAGAACGCCCGGCTCGACGCCTTGCTGGCGATCATGACGACACTGTCTGACACCTGCGTGCTCTACCGCGCAGGCGAGCTTGGCCTGCACACCATGCAACTTGGCGCTCAAGCGGTGCTCGACGCCGGCGGCAGTGCCAGCCTCGCCGGTCGCCGCCGTTTGCATGAGCTGGACCAACAATTAATCGCGTTGAATGCCTCGCCCGGCGGCGCTGCGGACTTGCTCGCAGCCTGCCTGTTCATCGACCGTATCGACTCGGGCGACGGCATCTTCCAGGGAGCGTTTTGATGGAAACCTTATCCTTTGAATTCCCCGCCGGGCAGCCGCCACGGGGCAGGGCGCTGGTGGGCTGCGTGGGGTCGGGCGATCTGGAAGTGCTGATCGAGCCGGGGCTGGCGGGCAAATTGACGATCCAGGTGCAGACCTCGGTCAATGGCAGCGAACAACGCTGGCAGCATCTGTTCGCGCGGATGTTCGATGGCCAGACGCCGCCGGCGATGACGATCGATATCCACGATTTCGGCGCTACCCCCGGCGTAGTGCGCTTGCGTCTGGAACAGGGCTTTGAGGAGATCGGTCATGACTGATAGCGCAGCGCTTCTCAACAAACACAGCTTCGTCGAACTCGGCGCTCGGCAACGAGCGAAAGCCTTGCTCGACGCGGGTACTTTTCGTGAACTGCTCGACCCGTTTCAGCGGGTCATGTCGCCATGGCTCTCGCGCCAGGGCGTGGTGCCGCAAGCCGATGACGGTGTAGTGATCGCCAAAGGCAACATCGGTGGTTTGCCGGTGGTGATCGCGGCCATCGAAGGCGCGTTTCAGGGCGGCAGCCTGGGTGAGGTCGGCGGGGCGAAGATCGCCGGTGCGCTGGAATTGGCCGCCGAGGACAACCGCAAAGGCATTCCCACGCGCGCCGTGTTGCTGCTGGAAACCGGTGGCGTGCGTTTGCAGGAGGCCAATCTCGGGCTGGCGGCGATTGCCGATATTCATGCGGCGATTGTCGATTTGCGCCAGTACCAACCGGTAGTCGGCGTGGTCGCCGGCAGCGTCGGCTGTTTTGGTGGGATGTCGATTGCCGCCGGGTTGTGCAGTTATTTGCTGGTGACCCAGGAAGCGCGCCTTGGTCTCAATGGCCCGCAGGTGATCGAGCAGGAAGCCGGGCTTGAAGAATACGACTCCCGCGATCGTCCGTTTATCTGGAGCCTGACCGGTGGCGAGCAACGTTTCGCCAGTGGGTTGGTGGATCGCTATGTCGCTGACGACGTGGCGCAGATTCAGCAGCAGGTTAGCGAGTTGCTCCAGCAGGGTTTGCCGGCGCAGCAACGTAGCCGCCAGGCCGAATGGTTTCTGCAACGGCTGGCCAGCCTGGACGCCGAACCGCAAATCGAGCCGGCGACGGTTCGCGATCTGTATCAAGGAGAGCGCTCATGAGTTCGTATTCCCTGAGAGGCTTGAACTGGTTCAACGCCTTGAGTGCCGGCGCGAAACCGGTCGAAGGTTTGCCGGCGTCGTTGAAAGTCGCTGACGGCTTGTTGGGTGGGCAGCCCGTGCGGTTTATCGCGGTGGTGGCCGATCCTGACAACCGTTTCGTCCGTGCCCGCAATGGCGAGGTCGGTTTGCTGGAAGGCTGGGGCCTGGCCAAAGCGGTGGATGACGTCATTGCCGCGGATAACGACAAACCTCAAAAACGCGCCTTGATCGCCATTGTCGATGTGCCGAGCCAGGCTTACGGCCGGCGCGAAGAAGCCCTCGGCATTCATCAGGCCCTGGCCGGTGCGGCGGACAGTTATGCCCGTGCCCGGTTGGCCGGCCACGCAGTGATCGGTTTGCTGGTGGGTAAAGCAATGTCCGGGGCGTTTCTCGCTCATGGTTATCAGGCCAACCGGCTGATCGCGTTGCGCGATCCGGGCGTGATGGTGCATGCGATGGGCAAGGCGTCGGCGGCGCGGGTGACCTTGCGCAGCGTCGAAGAACTGGAGGCGTTGGCCGCCAGCGTGCCGCCGATGGCGTATGACATCGACAGCTTTGCTAGCCTGGGTTTGCTTTGGGAAACCTTGTCGGTAGAGCAGATCGAGCAGCCGACGACGGCGGATCTGGCGCGGGTGAACGAGTGTCTGGTTCAGGCGATTGAAGATGTCGAGGCCGGTCGTCGCGATTTGAGCGGCCGCTTGGGTGCGAACAATCGCGCCGCGTCGAGCAAGGTTCGCCAATTGCTGAGAGCGCAGTGGTGAATACGTTTCTGGCCCACGACCTGCTGTGGGGGATGACCCCGGAGCAGTTGCCTGCGGATGCGCCTGCGTGGGTGGTCGAGTCGATCAGCGCGGGTCAGCCGGTGGTGGTTCGGCGTGCGATGACTGCGCCGGATCAGATTGCGGTCGGGGTGCGCGGACGCTTGCGCGAGCAGCGTTATGCAACGTCGATGGCGATCACGGCGATTTCACGTCGGGTAAGGCCGGAAGAGCTGTGTCATGTCGAGACGACTCGGGATCTGCCGGCCCTGCGAGCGCTGGCGCAATTGCGACCAATGCTCGACACCTGCGATTGGGTGTGGGGTGTCAGCGGCAGCGCCGGGTTTGAATTGGCCAGCGGTTTTGCGGCGTTGCATGAGCGTAGCGATCTCGATTTGATCCTGCGTACTCCGCAACCGCTGAGCCGACTTCAAGCGCAAGAATTGGTGACGCTTCTCGGCACCGCTGAGTGCCAGGTGGACATGCAGTTGCAGACGCCCTACGGCGCTGTTGCTCTGCGCGAATGGGCCGGTCCTTCACATCGGGTTTTACTCAAAAACGCCAATCAAGCGTGTCTGGTCAGCGATCCGTGGAACCCACAGGAGCAAGCAGCGTGAGCAGCTTGTTGGTGTTCCCCGGCCAGGGCGCGCAGCAACCGGGCATGCTCCATCGTTTGCCTCGGGAAACGGTTAACGAAGCAAGTGAAGTCCTCGGTGAAGACGCTTTGCTTTTTGACTCCGCCGAGGCGTTGCAGTCGACGAGGGCGGTTCAGCTATGCCTGCTGATTGCCGGAGTTGCCGCTTCACGTCAGTTAGCAATGGCGCCGGATTACGTGGCCGGATTGTCCATCGGTGCTTATCCGGCAGCGGTGATCGCGGGGGCCTTGAGCTTCAGCGATGCGCTGCATCTGGTCAGCCTGCGCGGTGAACTGATGCAGCAGGCTTATCCTCAGGGCTACGGGATGACGGCGATCATCGGTCTGGAACTGGCGACGGTGGAAGGGTTGCTGGCGCAGGTTCACAGCGTCGACACACCAGTCTATCTGGCCAATATCAACGCCGATAACCAGATGGTCATCGCTGGCAGCGATGGTGCGATGAAAGCCGTTGCCGAGTTGGCGAAAGGGTGTGGCGCCGGGCTGGCCAAGCGTCTGGCGGTCAGCGTGCCGTCCCATTGCCCGCTGTTGGAAACACCGGCGAAAACCCTGGCCGAAGCCTTCGCCAAGGTGCAATTGAAAACGCCGACGCTGGGTTATCTGAGCGGCAGCCGCGCCCGGCCTGTCACCCAGCCCGACGCCTTGCGCGACGACCTGGCCTTCAACATGTGCCGCGTGGTGGATTGGCGCGGCACGGTGCAAAGCGCTTACGAGCGTGGCGTACGCCTACAGATCGAACTGCCGCCCGGTGCGGTGTTGACCGGGCTGGCGCGCCGGGTGTTCGAGCAAGGCACCGTGATTGCCTTCGACGGTGCGCGGCTCGATACCTTGCAGGCGCTGTTGCGTGAGGAGGGAAGCCGACAACCCTAGATCACCGACTCAGGCTGCGAACTACAAAAACAACAATTCCGACGATGCACTTTGAGGACTACAGCAATGATTATTTACGGTGTGGCGCTGTTGGCGATCTGTACGCTGGCAGGGGTGATCATGGGTGACATGCTTGGCGCGTTGCTGGGCGTGAAGTCCAATGTCGGCGGGGTCGGGATCGCAATGATCCTGCTGATTTGCGCGCGGTTGTGGATGCACAAACGCGGCGGCATGACCAAGGATTGCGAGATGGGCGTCGGCTTCTGGGGCGCCATGTACATTCCGGTGGTGGTGGCGATGGCCGCGCAACAGAACGTCGTTACCGCTCTGCACGGCGGCCCGGTGGCGGTGTTGGCGGCGATCGGTTCGGTGGTGCTCTGCGGCTGCACCATTGCCCTGATCAGCCGGACCCACAAAGGCGAACCCTTGCCCGATGAACCTGCGGACATAACGCCGGTTGGCGCACCGGCAGGAGGTCGCTGATATGTGGGAACTCATCGAGAAAGGTCTGGAACATAACGGTCTGATCACGGCGTTCGCGTTCGTTGGCGTGATCATGTGGGTGTCGGTGGTGTTGTCCAAACGCCTGACCTTCGGACGAATTCACGGCTCGGCGATTGCCATCGTCATAGGCCTGGTGCTGGCCTGGGTCGGCGGCACCATGACCGGTGGGCAAAAAGGCCTGGCGGACCTGACGCTGTTTTCCGGCATTGGTTTGATGGGCGGCGCGATGTTGCGTGACTTCGCCATTGTCGCCACCGCGTTCGAGGTGCAGGCCACCGAAGCGAAAAAGGCCGGGATGATTGGCGTCATCGCACTGCTGCTGGGCACGATTCTGCCGTTCATTGTCGGGGCGAGCATGGCCTGGGTGTTCGGTTATCGCGATGCGATCAGCATGACCACCATTGGCGCAGGCGCGGTGACCTACATCGTCGGGCCAGTGACCGGGGCAGCGATCGGTGCCACGTCCGATGTGATGGCGTTGTCGATTGCCACCGGGCTGATCAAGGCGATTCTGGTGATGGTCGGTACGCCAATGGCGGCGCGCTGGATGGGACTGGATAACCCGCGCTCGGCGATGGTGTTTGGCGGGTTGGCCGGGACTGTCAGCGGTGTGACCGCCGGGTTGGCGGCGACGGATCGGCGGTTGGTGCCGTATGGCGCGCTGACGGCGACGTTCCACACCGGGCTTGGGTGCTTGCTTGGGCCTTCGTTGCTGTACTTCATTGTTCGCGGAATTGTCGGCTGACTGATCGTTCCCACGCTCCGCGTGGGAATGCAGCCCGGGACGCTCCGCGTCCCAAAGCGGACGCAGAGCGTCCATTGATTCATTCCCACGCAGAGCGTGGGAACGATCATTGGGTGGCCTGCCGATTGGCATACATCCGACACTCCGCCAACAACGCCAGCAAATTCGGGTCACGCTCCTTGGCCTTCAGAAACACCACGCCAATGTGCTGCTGCAACCGGTACTTTTCCTGCAATGGGATCAGCTTCACCCGGTTCTCATACACCGCCGCAATCCTTCCCGGCAGCAACGCATAACCCACCCCGGAGCTGACCATGCTCAGCAGGGTGAAGATGTCGTTGACCTGCATCGCCACCTTCGGCTCGAACCCCGCCTGCTTGAACACCCGAATACCGTCCTGGTGCGTGGCGAAGCCTTGGGTCAAGGTGATGAATGTCTCGTCACGCACCTCGGCCAGATCGACTTCGGCCCGCTGGGCAAAGGGCGAGTCAGCCGGGGTGGCGAGGAAGATGTCATCGGAAAACAGCGGAATCTGTTCACAGTCCGGGTCGTTGACGCTGTCGTCCAGCGACACCAGGATCGCGTCGACTTCCATGTTCTTGAGCTTGTACAACAGGTCGATGTTCGAGCCCAGGATCAGGTCGATATTGAGTTCACTGCGGCGGATTTTCAGGCCCATGATCAGCTGCGGCACGGTCTTCACCGTCAGTGAATACAGTGACCCAAGCTTGAAACGCTCAGCCGAGAACCCGGCGGCTTCGCGGGTCAGGCGCACGCTTTCGAGCACGTCCTGGATCAGCTTCTGCGCGCGCTCTTCCAGCACATAAGCGCTTTCGAGTGGGGTCAGGTTGCGGCCTTCGTGTTTGAATAGCGGGCAACGCAGGGCACTTTCCAGAGAGTGGATGGCGCGGTGCACGCTGACGTTGCTGGTTTGCAACTCGGCGGCGGCGCGGGCCAGGTTGCCGGTGCGCATGAAGGCCAGGAACACCTCGAGTTTTTTCAGGGTCAACTCTTCATCGATCAGCATGGGCCAGACTCTTATTCGAATCGTTCGATTGTGCCCAATTGGCTGACGTTTGGCTCGATGGCTTTTTGTAGGAGCGGCGCTATACGGAAACATTGCGCTTTTAACCTTGAGGCCTGAGCCTTGCGCGATGCGGCAATGAATTTTGAGGTGAGCAACGCATGTATCACGGGGAAAGATTGAACGCCTGGACGCATTTGTTCGGGGCGGTGGCGGCGTTTGTCGGGGGCGTGTGGCTGCTGGTGATCGCCAGTATGGACGGCAGTCCGTGGAAGATTGTCAGCGTGGCGATTTACGCCTTCACCTTGCTGGTGCTTTACAGCGCCTCGACCGTGTATCACAGCGTGCGCGGGCGCAAGAAAGCGATCATGCAGAAGGTCGATCACTTTTCGATCTACCTGCTGATTGCCGGCAGTTACACACCGTTTTGCCTGGTGACCCTGCGCGGGCCATGGGGTTGGACGCTGTTCGGGATTGTCTGGGGGCTGGCGCTGATCGGCATTTTGCAAGAAATCAAACCCCGCTCGGAAGCGCGGATTCTGTCGATCGTGATTTATGCGGTGATGGGCTGGATCGTGCTGGTAGCAGTCAAGCCGTTACTGGCGGCACTGGGCCCTGTCGGCTTCGCCTGGCTGGCGTCGGGCGGGGTGTTTTATACCGTGGGAATTATCTTTTTTGCCCTCGATCATCGTCTGCGCCATGCCCACGGGATCTGGCATCTGTTCGTGATCGCCGGGAGTTTGCTGCACTTTGTGGCGATTTGGTTCTACGTGCTTTAAGGCCTTTACAGGATCAAGCGATCCAGTTGCGCCTGCGCCCGTCGGCTGAATACTTGCAACAAATCGCTCAAGGTGTGCGGTGGCGGTTCGTCGGCGCGGGTCACCGCGTACAGGGTGATCGGCAGCGCCGGCGCCAAGGGGCGAATCGCCGTGGTGGCGGGGGACGCGCCGAGTGCGGTGAACGGGTCGATCACTGCCAACCCTGCACCGGATTCAACCATTGCCCGCGCCAGCGAATAGGTCTGCACGGCGATGCGTACCTTTGGCGGCGGATCGACCGCCTCAAGGTAGCTGTCGAGTCTGGCGGCCAGCGGGTCGGCGCTGGACAGGCCGATCAGCGGCGCACCGGCCAGTTCGATTAACGGCAGTGGTTTGCCGTGAGTGTCGTCGGCCCAATAGCCCTTCGGCGCCAGCGCCACCAGCATTCCACTGGCCAGAGGCTGCGCCTTCAGGCCCGGGTGATCCGGCGCTTGCAGCGTCAGGGCGACATCCACTTCGCGCATCAGCAAATTCTGCATCAGCTCGCGGCTGTGGGCGCTGGACAGTTCGCAGGCGATTTCCGGGTAGCGTTGTGTCCATTCGTTGATCGCCGGCGGCAGCAGCGACAAGGCCAGCGCCGGGATCGCGCCGATCCGTACACTGTGGCCCGGCTCGCGGCGCAGGCTTTGGGCCAGGCGTCGCACGCCTTGCAGGCTTTCAGTGACCTTATCGACCTCGCGCTCAAGCTCCAGGGCTTCGGGCGTCGGCTGCAATTTACCGCGTACCCGCAGGAACAACGGAAAGCCCAATTGCTGTTCGGCGTGTTGCAGCACTTTGCTTACCGCCGGCTGCGACACGTGCAGCAACTGTGCGGCGCCACTGACCGAACCGGTCTGGCGAATGGCCTGGAAGATCTCGATGTGTCGCAGTCGCATGACAAGTCCATAACCTTTGTTTATGGGTCAGGCATCTTTATGCATTGTTCAACGGCTGTCACCTGGTCCTAACCTGAAGCACGTTCCAACAACGCTTAAGGACAGACATGGCTCAGCGGGTTTGCATCATCGGTGGCGGCGTCATCGGGCTGACAACGGCTTACGCACTGGTTCGCGACGGCATCGATGTGACGCTGATCGAGGCCCGGGATTCGTTTGCCAGCGAAACCAGTTTCGCCAACGGCGGCCAGCTGTCCTACCGCTATGTCGCGCCACTGGCCGATGCCGGCGTGCCGTTGCAGGCGCTGGGCTGGATGTTGCGCGGCGACTCGCCGCTGAAGCTGCGTCCGCGTCTGGACCCGGCGCAATGGCGTTGGATGGCGTCCTTTCTGGCGGCCTGTCGGCGTTCGGTGAATCAGCGCAACGGCGCACACCTGCTGCGTCTGGCGCTGCTGAGCCAGGCCACGCTGCAAGGTTGGCGCGACGAAGACCTCCTCGACGGTTTCGACTGGCGGCGCAACGGCAAACTGGTGACGTTTCGTGAAGCCGCGAGTTTCGAGCACGCGCGCCAAGGGCTGGCTGATCCACGACAGCAACAGGTGTTGTCCCGGGCCGAGTGCGCACAGCTGGAGCCGGCACTTGCTGAGGCGCCGTTTGTGGGCGCGATCTACACGCCCGATGAAGAAGTCGCCGATTGCCATGCTTTCTGCCTGCAACTTGTGGCTCGGCTCAAGGCGTCGGGGCGTTGTGAGTTTTTGCCGAGCCGCACGGTCACCGGCATTCGCCATGGGGACGGCGCGGTGCAGGCCATCGAAATGGGCGCTCAGGTATTGCCGGTTGAGCAATTGGTGATCGCCGCCGGGCATCGCAGCCCGGCGCTGGCGTTGCCGGGCATGAACCTGCCGCTGTACCCGCTCAAGGGCTACAGCCTGACCCTGCCGATCCGCGCCGAACATCGCGCGCCGGAGCTGAGCATCACCGATTACAACCGCAAGATCGTTTACGCCCGCATCGGGGCACAACTGCGGGTGGCGGCGATGGTCGACATTGTCGGTTTCGACCCGGCGCTCGATCCCAAGCGTCTGGCGCTGATCAAGCGCCAGGCGCAGGAAACCTTGCCCAATGCCGGCGATTACGACGCCGCTATCGCGTGGGCCGGCATGCGCCCGGCGACTCCCAGCGGCGTGCCGTTGATTGGCGCCACGGCGTACCGCAATCTCTGGCTCAACCTCGGCCATGGTGCCTTGGGCTTTACTTTGGCCTGCGGCAGCGCTCGGTTGCTTGGCGATTTGATTAGCCGACGCGCGCCTCCGATCGAAATACAGGGCCTGACACCCCTGCGTCACCGCTAATCGCCTTACCCACAACGGAGAATAACAATGCAAAAAATCACGTTGATCGGCTGCACCCTCGGCCTGCTGCTCGCCAGTCAGATCCAGGCCAGTGAAGCGCCGCTGACCGGCACGCTGAACAAGGTCGCCAATGCCAAGAGCATTACGCTGGGCTATCGCGACGCGTCGGTGCCGTTCTCTTACGTGGGTGATCACACGGGGCAGCCGATGGGCTATTCGGTGGACCTGGCGAGCAAGATTGTCGAGCGCATCAAACAAAAACTCGAGCTGCCGGATCTGCAGGTGAAGTACAACCTGGTGACCTCGCAAACGCGCATTCCGCTGGTGCAGAACGGCACGGTCGACCTCGAGTGCGGCTCGACCGGCGTGACCGCCGAGCGCATGCAGCAAGTGGCGTTTTCCTACGGGTTTATCTACGTGAAGGGGCAGTTGCTCACGGCGAAGGACAGCGGCATCAAGAGTTTCGCCGATCTGCGTGGCAAGAACGTCGTGACCACCGCTGGCACCACCAATGAGCGGTTTCTGAAGAGCTA
Source organism: Pseudomonas wuhanensis (assembly GCF_030687395.1). Taxonomy (GTDB): domain Bacteria; phylum Pseudomonadota; class Gammaproteobacteria; order Pseudomonadales; family Pseudomonadaceae; genus Aquipseudomonas; species Aquipseudomonas wuhanensis. Next base: position 465,485 of record NZ_CP117430.1, read on the forward strand.
CAACGTCGATCACAAGATCGATATGTTCGTGATCAGCGCCAAGGACCACGGCGAAGCATTCCAGATGCTGCAATCAGGGCGGGCGGCGGCGTTCTATATGGATGATGCGTTGCTTTACGGCGAACGGGCCAAGGCCCGCGATCCGCATAAGTGGGTCGTGGTGGGCGAGGAGCAATCGCGGGAAATCTACAGCTGCATGGTGCGCAAGGGCGATCCGCAATTACTCGAGTTGGTGAATGCGACGCTGGCCGATCTGTATAGCTCGGGGGAAATCAATGGCATCTACAACCGCTGGTTCCAGCAGCCGATTCCGCCGAAGGGGTTGAACCTGGAGTTTCCGATGACCAGCGAGTTGAAGGCGATTATCGCCAAGCCGGTGAGCGACCCGGTGCAGTAGGATCGTTCCCACGCTCTGCGTGGGAATGCCTCTAGGGACGCTCTGCGTCCAGTGACGCGGAGCGTCACGGGCTGCATTCCCACGCAGAGCGTGGGAACGATCAAACCTAAAAGTCGCCCCACAACTGCTGGGCCACCGCCAACGCCACCACCGGCGCGGTTTCGGTGCGCAACACGCGAGGGCCGAGGCGGGCGGCGCGAAAACCGCCAGCCTTGGCCTGCTCGACTTCAATGTCGGACAACCCGCCTTCCGGGCCGATCAGAAACGCCAGTGTCGCCGGCTTCGCATGGCTCACCAGTGGCTCGGCCACCGGGTGCAGCACCAGCTTCAATTCGGCCTCCGTCTGCTTCAGCCAGTCGGCCAACAGCAGCGGAGGATGAATCACCGGCACCCGCGAACGCCCGCACTGCTCGCAGGCGCTGATCGCCACCTGACGCCAGTGCATCAGGCGTTTATCGGCGCGCTCGTCCTTGAGGCGGACTTCGCAGCGGTCAGTGAAGATCGGGGTGATTTCGCTGACACCCAGTTCGGTGGCTTTCTGAATCGCCCAGTCCATCCGCTCGCCACGGGACAAACCCTGGCCGAGATGGACCGCCAGCGACGACTCGACCTGCCCGGCGAAGCTTTCATCGATCTGCACGACGACGCGCTTCTTGCCGACTTCCGCCAGCGTGCCGCGAAACTCATGACCCGAGCCGTCGAACAATTGCACCGCATCACCCTCGGCCATGCGCAGCACACGGCTGATGTAATGGGCCTGGGCCTCGGGAAGCTCGTGTTCGCCGGTGCTCAAGGGGGCGTCGATAAAGAAGCGGGACAGTCTCATCAATGGTCTCTGTAAAAGTGTGGAAGTCTGGCGGCCCCATCGCGGGCAAGCCCGCTCCCACAGGTTTTGCGCCGATCCTGTGGGAGCGGGCTTGCCCGCGATGACGGTAGTCCGGTCACCGCTGAAGCTTAGGTGAAGTCAATCAGCCCGGATCACGATAGCCCGGATGAAAGTCCTTCGGCACCGCCACGCTGATGCTGTCGCGGGTGGCGATGTCGATGCCTTCGCTGGCCACCTCGGCCAGAAAATCGATCTGCTCCGGGGTAATCACGTAGGGCGGCAGGAAATACACCACGCTGCCCAAAGGCCGCAGTAAAGCACCACGCTCCAGCGCATGCTGGAACACTTTCAAACCACGACGTTCCTGCCACGGATAAGCGGTCTTGCTTGCCTTGTCCTTGACCATCTCGATGGCCAGCACCATACCGGTCTGGCGCACTTCGGCAACGTTCGGGTGATCAGCCAGGTGCGCGGTGGAGGAGGCCATGCGCTGGGCCAGGGCCTTGTTGTTCTCGATGACGTTGTCTTCTTCGAAGATATCCAGCGTCGCCAATGCCGCCGCGCATGCCAGCGGATTGCCGGTGTAGCTGTGGGAATGCAGAAAGGCGCGCAGGGTCGGGTAGTCGTCGTAGAAGGCGCTGTAGACCTCATCGGTGGTCAGGCAGGCCGCCAACGGTAAGTAACCGCCGGTCAGGGCTTTGGACAGGCAGAGGAAATCCGGGCGGATACCGGCCTGTTCGCAGGCGAACATCGTTCCGGTGCGGCCGAAGCCGACGGCGATTTCATCGTGGATCAGGTGCACGCCATAACGATCGCAGGCGTCGCGCAGCAGCTTGAGGTACACCGGGTGATACATGCGCATCCCGCCGGCGCCCTGGATCAGCGGCTCCAGAATCACCGCGGCCACGGTGTCGTGGTTGTCGGCCAGCGTCTGCTCCATGGCGGCGAACATGTTGCGCGAGTGTTCTTCCCAGCTCATGCCCTCGGGGCGCAGGTAGCAATCGGGGCTCGGCACCTTGATGGTGTCCATCAGCAGGGCTTTGTAGGTTTCGGTGAACAGCGGCACGTCACCCACCGCCATCGCCGCCATGGTCTCGCCGTGGTAACCGTTCGTGAGGGTGACGAAGCGCTTCTTGTTCGGCTGGCCGCGGTTGAGCCAGTAGTGAAAGCTCATTTTCAGCGCGATTTCGATGCACGACGAACCGTTATCGCCATAGAAGCACCGGGTCAGGCCTTCGGGCGTCATCTTCACCAGACGCTCCGACAGTTCGATCACCGGCTGATGGCTGAAACCGGCGAGGATCACGTGTTCCAGCTGATCGACCTGATCCTTGATGCGCTGGTTGATCCGCGGGTTGGCATGCCCGAACACGTTGACCCACCAGGAGCTGACTGCGTCGAGGTAGCGTTTGCCTTCGAAGTCTTCCAGCCAGACGCCTTCGCCGCGTTTGATCGGGATCAGCGGCAGCTGTTCGTGGTCTTTCATCTGGGTGCAGGGATGCCACAACACCGCGAGATCGCGTTGCATCCACTGATTATTCAGGCCCATGTTCAGTCTCCTCGAGGCGGCTCGCTGGGTGCGCGGGCAAACAATCGCGCAAGCCTATGCAATGCGCGTCATCGGGACAACCCATTGTGTCGATTGAGCTACTTTGTATAAGGAGATAGACGTCGCTGGCGGCGTTTTGATGGCTGACGTATTCTTCGCGGTTCTTTGAGTCGTCTGACTCGTAAAACCGCTATTTCCCTCGTGTATTTCCGGAGTTCGCTGAATGTCTGCTGGTTGGCTGCGCGCCTGTGCGCTGGTGATGTTGGGGCTGTTCAGCGTTTCGGCGCTGGCCAAGGATAAAACGGTGATCGTGGTCGGCGGCGGGCTCTCGGGCCTCACCGCGGCGTACGAACTGCAGAACAAAGGCTGGCAGGTCACCCTGCTGGAAGCCAAGCCGACTTTGGGCGGTCGCTCCGGCATGGCCACCAGTGAGTGGATCGGCAATGACAAGGCCCAGCCGGTGCTGAACAAGTACGTCTCGACGTTCAAGCTGACCACCACGCCAGCCCCCGAATTCGTGCGGACCCCGAGCTACCTGATCGACGGCGTGTATTTCACCGCTGCGGACCTGGCGACTAAACAGCCGGCCACCGCCGAGGCGCTGAAACGCTACGAAACGACCCTGGATGATCTGGCGCGTTCGATCGAGGACCCGCAGAACCCGGCCGCCAACAGCACGCTGTTTGCCCTGGACCAGATCAACGTGTCCAACTGGCTCGATCGCTTGAATCTGCCAGCCACTGCGCGTCAGTTGGTGAATCAGCAGATTCGTACCCGCTATGACGAACCTTCGCGTCTGTCGCTGCTGTACTTCGCACAACAGAGCCGCGTCTACCGTGGCGTTGCCGACCGTGACCTGCGCGCCTCCCGTCTGCCTGGTGGCAGCCCGGTGCTGGCCCAGGCTTTCGTCAAACAACTGAAAACCATCAAGACCAGCTCCCCGGTTTCGGCCATTACTCAGGACAAGGACGGCGTGACCGTCAAAGTCGGCAGTGTTGGCTATCAGGCGGACTACGTTGTGCTGGCCGTGCCATTGCGTGCGCTGAACAAGATCCAGATGACCCCGGCGCTGGATGCCCAGCACCTGGGCGCCATCAAGGGCACCAACTACGGCTGGCGTGACCAGATCATGCTGAAGTTCAAGACGCCGGTGTGGGAAAGCAAGGCGCGCATGTCCGGCGAGATCTACAGCAACACCGGCCTGGGCATGATGTGGGTCGAGCCTGCGCTGAAGGGCGGCGCCAACGTGGTGATCAACCTGTCCGGCGACAATGCGCGCGTGATGCAGGCTTTCGGCGACAAGCAGATGGTCGATCAGGTGCTGATTCGCCTGCACGCCTTTTATCCACAGGCACGCGGTTCGTTTACCGGTTATGAAATCCGTCGCTACAGCACTGACCCATCGATGGGCGGCGCTTACCTGGCCTTCGGCCCGGGCCAGATCAGCAAGTACTGGCGTCTGTGGGAGCGTCCTATTCAACGTGTAGCCTTTGCCGGCGAACACACCGATACCTTGTACCCAGGCACTCTGGAAGGCGCATTGCGCACCGGTCAGCGTGCAGCCAGTCAGGTAGAAGACCTGGCGGCAGGCAAATCGTTTGAGCCGGCGAAAGTTGTTCCGGCGGCGACCGCAGCAGCGGCAGGTGCAGTGGCGGCGAAGAAAGGCAACTTCTTCACCAACCTGTTCGGTGGTTCTGACGACAAAGCGGCACCGGCCAAGGCACCAGCACCCGTGGCACCGGTTGCTCCGGCACCCGCCCCAGTACTTGCGCCGACTCCAGCGCCAGCACCGGTTGAGCCGCCGAAGCCTGCGGCACCGGTGAAAGCAGAGCCTGCCAGGAAAGCACCGGCCAAAGCCCCCGTGAAAAAGCCTGCTGCCAAAACCGAGGCCAAAAAAGCTCCGGTCAAGGCAACGGCGAAAAAGACTGAGCCGGTGAAGAAACCAGCGGTCAGCACTGCTGCGAAGACCCCGGCGACGACTGAAACCAAGACGCAGTAAGTCCTGGAATCAAAAAAAGCGCGGCAGTGATGCCGCGCTTTTTTTATATCTTGCGTAGGTCGCTGCTGATTTTGCTTTGACGCTAAGCTAGATCGACACTATGTACTTCGTCTTTTTGGTAGTCGCTGATATAGGCGTGGTTGTGTTTATCAAGAACCATGTCATACGGGTCAAAAGCGCCAGGGATTGGAACCCGGCGAACAATCTCATGGGTGGTGGTACTCACTTCCACGACCTCTTTTCTGGTTTGATCCACGGCATAAGCGTTTCTTTCGCCGAATACTACTTTCCCTTCGCACGTCACAAAGTCGAAATGCCTGACGATCGATGACCGGGTGTCCAACACGGTCAGTTTTCGAGCGTCCATACCCACGATATACACTTTGCTGCCGTCGGGGCTGACGGTAACCGCTGACGGATATTGTTCGGTTTTGATGATGCTGATGACTTTGAAGGTCTTGCTGCTAATGACGGTGAGCGCGTCCTGATAAGGACCGCCAGGGGAGTTGGTGCTGGAAATATAAAGACGCGAATCGTCCTGGCTGATATCCACACTTATAGAGGGAGAGGGTAATCCTCGCACTCTGCTCACCGCATAAGTGCGGGTGTCAATAATTGCCAGCCACTCTTTATCTTGTCGAACGGTGACGTAAACATGCTTCCCGTCCCGGCTGACGACGATTCCCCGAGGATGTCTTCCCACCGTGACGTTACCCACCGCATAGGTTTCAGTATCAATAACTGAAACCGAACTTGAACCGTAGTTGGTCACGTAAGCTCTTTTCCCTCCATGGGCAAGGACGATGTTTTGGGGATAACGCTCGACGGCGATGGTGCGGATTACCTTTCTGTTCCGGGTGTTGATCACTGACACATTGCCGGAAATGTAATTGCAAACAAAAACCCGTGATCCATCGTCGTTGATGGCTATCCCTCGCGGTCCTTCCCCTACGGGTATCGAATTGGATAGGTTGCGCGTAGTGGCGGGGGATGAACTCGAATGGTGACTCATAGTAGAACTCCTGTTCAGACGCTCGGACAACCGCCCGAGATCAGGTTCATCAATGACCTGTATTGGTGGCTACTGTCAGATATGACAGTTCTGACGAGTGGTAAAGGCTTTTTGGAAGCGAATATGGGACAGCGTCTGTAGGTTTTTTCTTCCGGTTAACACTCTCTTAACATCTCGACCTCAAGGTCATGATCGTATTTCTCGATGTTTCAGAGCGAAATTTTCCGCTTTAAGTCGATAGATAACTCGATAATCTTGGGCGCAGTTCTTACAGGATTTGGGCAATGCAGCTACGTAACTCTTCTTCCCGCTACGGTTGGGTCAGCATCTTCATGCACTGGGGTGTGGCGCTCGCCGTCTTCGGCCTGTTCGCATTAGGGCTGTGGATGGTCGGTCTCGACTACTACAGCTCCTGGCGTAAAGATGCGCCGGATCTGCACAAGAGCATTGGCCTGGTGTTGTTCGCCGTCATGCTGCTGCGGGTGTTGTGGCGCTTCATCAGCCCACCTCCACCGCCCCTGCAAAGTTATAGCCGCATGACGCGTCTTGGCGCCGTGTTCGGCCACGCCTTCCTCTATCTCGGGCTGTTCGCTGTGATGATTGCCGGTTACCTGATTTCCACCGCAGACGGTGTCGGAATCCCGGTGTTTGGCCTGTTTGAAGTTCCTGCACTGGTTTCCGGACTACCGGACCAGGCAGACACCGCTGGTGTAATCCATTTGTACCTGGCTTGGGCGCTGGTAATTTTTTCCGGCCTCCATGCGTTGGCAGCATTGAAACACCACTTTATCGATCGTGATGCGACCCTGGCGCGAATGCTGGGACGCAAAGCCTGATGTTCAACCTCGACTCCAAAGGAATAGAAAGCATGTTGAAAAAGACGCTCGCCGCTCTGGCAATCGGTTCTGCCCTGCTGTCGGCTAACGTGATGGCGGCCGATTATGTTGTCGACAAAGAAGGCCAGCACGCCTTCGTTGACTTCAAGATCAGCCACCTGGGTTACAGCTACATCACCGGTACCTTCAAGGATATCGACGGCAAGTTCAGCTTCGACGCTGCCAAGCCGGAAGACAGCAAGATCGAGTTCAACGTGCGCACCGCCAGCGTGTTCACCAACCACGCCGAACGTGACAAGCACGTCGCCAGCGATGACTTCCTGAACGTGGGTAAATTCGCCGACGCCAAGTTCGTCTCCACCAGCGTCAAATCCACCGGCAAAAACGCCGCTGGCAAAGACACTGCCGACGTAACCGGTAACCTGACCTTGCTGGGTGTGACCAAGCCAATCGTGGTCAAAGCCACCTTCCTGGGTGAAGGCAAGGATCCATGGGGCGGCTACCGTGCCGGCTTCGAAGGCACCACCAGCATCAAGCGTTCCGATTTCGGCAAACAGAAAGATTTGGGCCCAACGTCCGATGCGGTTGAACTGTACGTTACGTTTGAAGGTGTGAAAGCGAAGTGAAATTCGCTGCTTGAACAAAAACGCCCCTGATCTCGCGATCCGGGGCGTTTTTTATGGTCTGCCAGAATCCATACGGACGGTGCCGAGCTACTGTGGGAGCGGGCTTGCCCGCGATGGCGGTGGGTCAGTCAATATCAATGTTTGCTGGACGGACGTCATCGCGGGCAAGCCCGCTCCCACAGGGTTCTTCGCCAGCATAAAAAAATGCCCCGGATCGCGAGATCCGGGGCATTTTTCATATCAGCGATAAATCAGCGATTGCGGGTCAGCAACGCTGGTTTTTCGCCGCGCGGACGGCCTGGGAGTTGATCAAGTTGTTCAGGTGTCGGGAAGCGATCGCTTTTCGACTCCTTGTGAATGATCTTCGGTGCCGGGCCCCGCGGGTTCTGCACGGCCGGTTCCGAACGAGGTTGTTCGTCACGGGCCGGGCGGCGGTTGCGGGACTCTTCGCGACGGGCCTGGCCATCACGTGGAGCACCGTTGCGTGGGCCGCTGCGCTTGGCCGGTGGCGTGCCGGTGGTTGCGCCGCTGCTGTTGCGCGGACCGTTCTGGCGACCTTGTGGCTGACCGGTGCGCGGAGCACTCGCGCCTGCGCCTTGTGCCGGAGCGCCCGGACGGCGGCCACGGCCCTGAGCAGGTTTCTGCTGAGGCACGTAGTCGACGCGGTTACCAAAGTTATCGACATCGTCGTCCAGGAACTCGTCCGGAGCACGGTCAGCGGCGGCGCGAGGTGCCGGGCGCTGTTGCTCGCGGGCCGGGGTACCTTCGCGAGGCTTGTGTTCACGGGCAGGGCGATCGCCACGGCCAGTGGCGGCAGGTTTTTCCTTGCCGCCCTTGTCCTTGCCTTTGTCTTTACGACCGCCGCCACCACCGCTGCCGTTCGGACCATCGCCGCGCGGGCCACGTGGGTTGCGCGGGTTACGCACATCCGGACGCTCGCGAACTTCTGGTTTCTCGGCTTCCACGGCGCTGGAATCGAAGCCCATCAGGTCGCCGTCGGCGATTTTCTGCTTGGTCATGCGCTCGATGCTTTTCAGCAGCTTTTCTTCGTCCGGAGCGACCAGCGAGATCGCCTCGCCCGAACGACCGGCACGGCCGGTACGACCGATGCGGTGCACGTAATCTTCATCGACGTTCGGCAGTTCGAAGTTGACCACGTGGGGCAACTGGTCGATGTCCAGGCCGCGAGCGGCGATGTCGGTGGCGACCAGGATGCGCACTTCACCGGCCTTGAAGTCGGCCAGGGCTTTGGTGCGGGCGTTCTGGCTCTTGTTGCCGTGGATGGCGACGGCGGTGAGGCCGTGTTTGTCCAGGTACTCGGCCAAACGGTTGGCGCCGTGCTTGGTGCGGGTGAACACCAGCACCTGTTCCCAGGCACCAGCGGTGATCAGGTGCGCGAGCAGCGAACGCTTGTGGTTGGCTGGCAGACGGAAAACACGCTGTTCGATCCGCTCGACCGTGGTGTTCGGCGGCGTGACTTCGATGCGTTCCGGGTTGTGCAGCAGCTTGCCGGCGAGGTCGGTGATGTCTTTGGAGAACGTCGCCGAGAACAGCAGGTTCTGGCGCTTGCTCGGCAGACGGGCAAGGACCTTTTTCACGTCATGGACAAAGCCCATGTCGAGCATGCGGTCGGCTTCGTCCAGCACGAGGATTTCCACGTGGGACAGATCGACACTGCCTTGGCCAGCGAGGTCGAGCAGGCGGCCGGGGCAGGCCACCAGCACGTCGACACCGCGGGACATGGCCTGAACCTGTGGGTTCATGCCGACGCCGCCGAAGATGCAGGCGCTGACGAACTTCAGGTCACGGGCATAGACCTTGAAGCTCTCGTGCACCTGGGCCGCGAGTTCGCGGGTTGGGGTCAGGACCAGTACGCGCGGTTGGCGCGGGCCGTGACGCTGGGATTTGTCCGGGTGACCGTTGGGAAACAACCGCTCCAGAATCGGAAGGGCGAAGCCGCCGGTTTTACCAGTACCTGTCTGTGCCGCAACCATCAGGTCGCGACCTTGCAACACGGCGGGAATGGCCCGCTGTTGCACCGGAGTAGGCTCGGTATAGCCCGCTGCCTCGATGGCGCGGACTAAAGCCTCGGAGAGACCGAGGGAAGCAAAGGACATGAGTAATCCTGTTTTAGTTAGGGCTTGGCCCAATGGGAGTCTTGCCTGGCGCGAATGGCGTTTAAGAGGACGCAATCCCGTCCGGTCCTGCTGGGCCTCGAAGGCTCGTCTGGAGCGCTCGCGCGGGCTGAAAAGCTGCGCTGTAGCGGGATCGAGATGCCTTGAACAAGTCCGAGCGTCCGGGCGTGAGCCTGGCGGGAAGGCCGGAGTATAACAGAGCAATCACTGCGCGCCGCTTTCCTGCTGCTCAACGGTTTTTCCGCCGGTTGCGGTGGCGTTGGCGGCCCGTGCTTCGATGGCTGGGCCGGCGCCATAGCGGGCGCTCAGTTCGGCATAGGCCGGCTCGCGCTTGAAACGTTTGAGCTCGGCACCGAAACGCTGCACCAACAAATCCATCCCGGCATTGCGGCGTACCGCCAGAAACTGGCTTTGCTGGCTGATGATGACCGGGTTCTCGGTGATCTTGTCGCGGATATTCAGTTGATCGAGCAAATGCTGGCCGACCCGGCGATCAGTGATCAGCAGGTCGATGCGACCGCGCACCAGTTTGCCGAAGTTGGCTTCATGGGTGGGAGCCGGTTCTTGGGTGAACAGCGTCGATTCGCTGAAGTCCTTGCTGTACAGGTAGCCCGGCGAGGTACCGATGGTCAGGCCTTTCAGGTCGTCCAGGGTGCGAAATGGAAACGGCCGTTCATTGGCGTAGAACATCACGAACTCGACTTGCGAGAGCGGTTCGCTGGGGTAGAGCAGGGTCGCTTCGCGTTCATTGCTGTGGAAAATATCCAGCACACCATCTGCCTGGCCTTGCTCGAGCATCGACAGGCAGCGTTTCCACGGCAGGAACTGCCATTCCACGTCGATCCCGAGGCGTTTGAAGACGATGGCCGTGGTTTCGTAGTCCAGGCCCAGCGATTTGCCGTTTTCCTCGTACACGTAAGGTGCCCAAGGTTCGGTGACAATACGCAACTTCTCGCCCCGAGCGGTGAGGCTCAGGCAAGTGAACAGAAGCACGGTGAGTAACTGAGCGATCAGGGGCATGGCTTGAGATTACGACGAGAAATCATAAAGAGCCAGAAACCGGATCCAGAAGCTCTGGATCGGACATCAAAAGCAAAAGATCGCAGTCTTCGGTAGCGCCTGCAGAGGTACGTATTCCCCTGCAGGATCTGCCGAAGGCTGCGATCTTTTGATCGTGCGTTAACGATTATTAGCGTGGCAACTTCAGGTTGTTCCACACCGCCAGGCTCGGTTCAGCCTGATTCAGCGTGTAAAAGTGCAGCCCCGGTGCACCACCTTGCAGCAGGCGTTCGCACATCTCGGTGATGACTTGCTCACCAAAGCTTTGAATGCTTTGGGTGTCGTCGCCGTAAGCTTCCAGTTGCTTGCGGATCCAGCGCGGAATTTCCGCACCGCAAGCGTCGGAAAAGCGCGCCAGCTTGCTGTAGTTGGTGATCGGCATGATCCCCGGCACGATCGGGATGTTCACGCCCTTGGCCCGTACACGCTCGACGAAGTAGAAATAGCTGTCGGCGTTGAAGAAGTACTGGGTGATCGCACTGTTGGCGCCGGCGTTGGCCTTACGCACAAAGTTGTTGAGATCGTCTTCGAAATTTCGCGCTTGCGGATGCATCTCCGGGTAAGCGGCGACTTCGATGTGGAAATGATCGCCGGTTTCTTCACGAATGAATTCAACCAGGTCATTGGCGTGACGCATCTCGCCGCTGGCCATGCCCATGCCCGAGGGCAGGTCACCGCGAAGCGCAACGATACGTGTGATGCCGGCTGCCTTGTACTGGCTCAGCAGGCCGCGCAGGTCGGCCTTGCTGTCGCCCACGCAGGACAAATGCGGTGCAGCAGGGACTTTGACTTCGCTTTCAAGCTGCAACACGGTGTTGAGGGTGCGATCACGGGTCGAACCACCAGCGCCGTAGGTGCAGGAGAAGAAGTCGGGATTGTAGGTCGCCAGGTGACGGGCAGTGGCGATCAGTTTTTCATGCCCAGCATCGGTCTTCGTAGGGAAGAATTCGAAGCTGTAGCGACGGTCTTGGGACATGGTCATATCCTTGGAAACACGTAAGCCGGACGCTTGCACATCCCAATGTGGGAGCGGGCTTTTGTGGGAGTCGGGCTTGCCCGCGATGCTGGCACCTCGGTGTTTCAGGAACACTGAGGAGATGCTATCGCAGGCAAGCCAGCTCCCACAAAAAGCCCGCTCCCACAAGGGAGAGCAGGCAGCAGGACCGATCAGTAGCGGTAGGCGTGCGGCTTGAACGGGCCTTCGACGGTCACGCCGATGTAGTCAGCCTGTTGCTTGGTCAGTTGAGTGACCACGCCACCGAAACCGCGGACCATTTCCAGGGCCACTTCTTCGTCGAGTTTCTTCGGCAGTACTTCAACGGTCAGGCGCTCGGCTTTCTGGGCTGGCGACAGGTCGGCGTACTTCTGGCCGAACAGGAAGATCTGCGCCAGAACCTGGTTGGCGAACGAACCGTCCATGATGCGGCTTGGGTGGCCGGTGGCATTGCCCAGGTTAACCAGACGCCCTTCGGCCAGCAGGATCAGGTAGTCGTCGTTCTGAGCGTCGAAAGCGCCTGGACCGGTGCGGTGAACCTTGTGAACCTGCGGCTTCACCTCTTCCCATGCCCAGTTCTTGCGCATGAAAGCGGTGTCGATTTCGTTGTCGAAGTGGCCGATGTTGCAGACAACAGCGCGCTTCTTCAGGGCTTTGAGCATGTTTGCGTCGCAAACATTGACGTTGCCGGTGGTGGTCACGATCAGATCGATCTTGCCCAGCAGTGCTTTGTCGATGCTCGCTTCGGTACCGTTGTTGATACCGTCGATGAACGGCGAAACCAGTTCGAAACCGTCCATGCAGGCTTGCATGGCGCAGATCGGGTCGACTTCGGAGACTTTAACGATCATGCCTTCCTGACGCAGGGACTGGGCCGAGCCCTTGCCCACGTCACCGTAACCGATGACCAGCGCTTGCTTGCCGGACAGCAGGTGGTCGGTACCGCGCTTGATCGCGTCGTTCAGGCTGTGACGGCAGCCGTACTTGTTGTCGTTCTTGCTCTTGGTCACCGAGTCGTTGACGTTGATGGCCGGGATCTTCAGCTCGCCCTTGGCCAGCATGTCCAGCAGGCGGTGAACGCCGGTGGTGGTTTCTTCGGTGACGCCGTGGACACGGTCCAGGATCGCCGGGTATTTCTTGTGCAGCAGCTCGGTCAGGTCGCCGCCGTCGTCGAGGATCATGTTGGCATCCCAAGGCGCGCCATCTTTCAGGATGGTTTGCTCCAGGCACCACTCGTACTCTTCTTCAGTCTCGCCTTTCCAGGCGAAAACCGGGATACCGGCAGCAGCGATAGCGGCAGCGGCCTGGTCTTGAGTCGAGAAAATGTTGCAGGACGACCAACGCACTTCGGCACCCAGGGCAACCAGGGTTTCGATCAGCACGGCAGTCTGAATAGTCATGTGGATGCAGCCGAGGATCTTCGCGCCTTTGAGCGGTTGCTCGGCGGAGTATTTGCGGCGCAGACCCATCAGGGCTGGCATTTCGGATTCGGCGATGATGGTTTCGCGACGGCCCCAGGCAGCCAGGGACATGTCGGCGACTTTGTAATCGTTAAAATCTACAGGCGTGATAACAGCGCTCATGATGAGCCTCCATTCGTAATGTATGCGAATGGGCGCCGTTGTGCGTTTAGTGTCTGGCCGTGGCCAGTCAACGCCCCATCCGAGCCTGACAGGTCGAACCTGCTGCAGCGCCCCTCGGACAGGTGGCGGGAAAACGGTAGCAAGTGAACATTACCGTTTTGAAACGGGGGCGATTATAGCGGGCTATGCTGATCTTCCAAAGCGTTTCTGTTGGTCAATGTCCGAACGGTAATCGAGACCATAGTCGATGCGTAATAGAGCTCTAGTCCGGGCTCTGCCATGATGGCCGGCATCAATCGGCAAGACGGTCAGGAGTGAGCATGAATTTCCACACCCGCAAATGGGTAAAACCCGAAGACCTCAACCCCAACGGCACGCTGTTCGGCGGCAGCCTGTTGCGCTGGATCGACGAAGAAGCGGCGATCTACGCCATCGTCCAGCTGGGTAATCAGCGCGTGGTCACCAAATACATTTCCGAGATCAATTTTGTCAGCGCCTCGCGTCAGGGCGACATCATCGAACTGGGCATCACCGCCACCGAGTTCGGTCGCACCTCGATCACGCTGACCTGCGAAGTGCGCAACAAGATCACCCGCAAGAGCATCCTGACGGTGGAGAAGATGGTTTTCGTCAACCTGGGTGAAGACGGCCTGCCCGCGCCGCACGGCCGGACCGAGATCAGGTACGTCAAAGACCAGTTCAAGGATGATGACATCGTCGGATAAGCGAACCTCCTACAGAACGGACCTGAACCCCGCGTGTCGTAATTAAACGACACGCCACTGGTTCAGGAGCTTTATGGACACGTCCAAAGACGGCAAGACCCCGGACCTCTCGGCGAAAGAACAGCGCGAGGTCGACAAGAACCAGCCACCGCGCGCGGCGGTGCTGCACGAAATCATTCGCACCCAGGGTGATAAGGAGCTCGAGCGTAGTGTCGCGGCGCTGTGGTGGTCGGCCCTGGCTGCCGGCCTGACCATGGGTTTGTCGCTGATGGGCATGGGGCTGCTCAACTCGCGTCTGCCGGACGGCGAGGGCTTCAAGGTGATCGCCAGCTTCGGTTACTGCGCAGGTTTTCTCGCGGTGATTCTCGCCCGCCAGCAACTCTTCACCGAAAATACCCTGACTGCCGTACTGCCGATCATGAGCAAACCTACGCTGGGTAACTTCGGTCGGCTTCTGCGACTGTGGTCGGTAGTGCTGGTGGGCAACCTCTGCGGCACCTTGCTGGTGGCGTATGTGATGTTGCACCTGCCGATTTTCGACACCAAGACCGATCTGGCCTTCCTCGACATCGGGCGCAAGGTCATGGAGAACGATGCCAGCAAAATGTTCGCCAAAGGCATCATCTCCGGCTGGATGATTGCCACCATGGTCTGGATGATCCCGTCCATGGAAAGCGCCAAGATGTGGATCATCATCCTCATCACCTATTTCATGGCCCTTGGAGATTTCACCCACATCGTGGTCGGATCGGTCGAGGTTTCCTACCTGGTATTTGCCGGCGACTTACCGTGGAAGGATTTCTGGCTGGTATTCGCAGGTCCCACGCTGGTGGGGAACATCATCGGTGGCAGTTTTATCTTCGCGCTGATCAGTCACGCGCAGATTCGCAGTGAAATCGGGCCGGCGAAGACGTCGGCGGAGCGGGACCAGGAGCCCGAACCGCAGAAGATCAAAAAATGATCAGTGGCAAAACTGACTCTGTCAGCCGGACACATTGACCGTGACAGCACTGTGACGCTGCAGGTAGATGAAAAGCAGCGCCGTCAGTACCGTCAACCCGCTGACCAGTGCGCCGGTCCACGGCAAGTCCGCCAGGTCCGCGCCACTGGCCACCACCAGCCCGCCAATCCATGCCCCGGCTGCGTTGCCGAGATTGAATGCGCTTTGATTCAACGTCGATCCAAGGTTCGGCGCTTCATGAGCCTGATCGATGATCAGCAATTGCAGGATCGGGCACAGCGCAAACGCGAAGATGCCCCACAACACCAGCGTGATCGCCGCCGGGATCACTGAGTGACTGGTCTGACTGAAAGCGGCCAGCACGATGACCACGGCCAGCGCCATGCCCACCAGAGAAGGCAGCAAACGACTGTCCGCCAATCGGCCGCCAAGCATGCTGCCTGCCGTCAGACCGACCCCGAACAACAGCAACATGATCGTCACGCCATGCGGGCTGACACCGGTGATGTCTTGCAGGATCGGCGCGATATAGGTGAACACGCTGAACAGACTGGTGGACGCCAGCACGCTCATGCCCAGCGCCAGCAGCACGTTGACCTTGCCCAGCACTTTGAACTCGCTGGCCAGGTTGGCCTTGTCCATGGGGATTTCCTTGGGCAGCCAAACCCACTGCGCAATGGCCGCAATCACACCGATCACCGAGACCGCCCAAAACGTCGAGCGCCAGCCGGCGTATTGCCCGAGCGCGGTGCCCAATGGAACGCCCAGCACGTTGGCCAGCGTCAGGCCGGTGAACATCATGGCAATCGCTTGGGCTCGTTTGTTCGGTGCCACCAAGCCGGCAGCGACCACCGAACCGATGCCGAAAAACGCACCATGGCACAGCGCCGTAATTACCCGCGCGGCCATCAAAGTGGCGTAGTTCGGCGCCAGGGCGCAGAGGATGTTGCCGAGAATGAACATCAGCGTCATGCCCAACAGCGTGGCTTTGCGCGGCATGTCGGCGGTACCGACCGCGAGGATCGGCGCACCGAACACCACGCCCAGGGCGTAACCGGTGATGAGCAGGCCCGCGTGAGGAATGCTCACGGCGAGGTCGCGGGCGACATCGGGCAGTAAGCCCATGATGACGAATTCAGTGGTGCCGATGCCGAAGGCGGCAACAGCCAGTGCAAGCAAGGCGAGTGGCATGCGCAAGGTCTCTGTCGGTAGTCTTGACGCTTTGATCAGGCATACGCAGGCCGACGACCGTTCTCGGTGAGAGCGGGCAGAGGCAGGAATTATTGGAATTAGTGTGTGCGCAACTGAGTGCGGCGTGGTCGCTTGCAGTATAAACAGCTGCAGACATATGGCGAATCAATTCTCTGCCCCATGATGTGAGGGGGAGGGTGGGGCAAAATAAGGAGTGTGCCGTGCTTGCGACGGGTCTGGTGTTGGTGGCAGCGCTGTTGCACGCGGCGTGGAATACCCTGATCAAATTCAGCGCGGAGCGGCTGTTGGTGGTGGCCTGCATGGACAGCGTGGCGCTGCTGTTTGTCGCCCTGATGCTGCCCTTCGTGGCGCTGCCGCCACTGGAGATGTGGCCGTGGATTCTCGCGTCAGCGGCATTCGAGTTGCTCTATCGCTACCTGTTGATCCAGGCCTATCGGGTCGGCGATCTCGGTCTGGTCTATCCCTTGATGCGTGGCCTGTCGCCGCTGGTGGTACTGGCACTGACGCTGATCTTCGCCGGGGAAGTGCTGACGGCTCAGCAGATCTTCGGGATTTTGCTGATCCCGTTCGGCATGTTGTGCCTGCTCTGGCAAGGCGGTGGCGGGGTGCGACTGCCATGGTCGATGCTGCCGGTGGTGGCGCTGATCGGGTTGTGCATCGGTTGCTATACCTTCATCGATGGTCAGGCCTTACGGCGCTGGTCCCACCCATTGGATTACCTGGTGTGGGTCACCTTGCTCAGCGCCTGGCCGTTCCCATTACTGGCGCTGGTGCGCAAGCGGCCGGCGTTCATGCTGTTCTGGCGCGAGCAGTGGCGGTTGGGGTTGGCGGTCGGGTTTTGCGTACTGTTCAGCTACGCTCTGGTGCTGTGGGCCATGCAGCTCGGCTCGATTGCCGAAGCAGCGGCGTTGCGCGAGATCAGTGTGATTCTGGTGGTGCTGTTTGGCATGCGCTACCTGAAAGAACCTTTCGGCAGGCCCCGTCTCTTAGCCTGTGGGCTGGTGCTGATCGGCATGTTGGTGATGAAGTTTTAGTCGCCCCTGATGGAATTCGATTTTCTATAACTTGAAGAAGGGACTGCGTTATGACGGTTGCTCTGTGGTGCATTTTGATTGCGATCTGCTTGCCTTATTTGTGCATAGGTATCGCCAAGATCAGTGGCGGGTATGGGCTTAGACACAATCATGACCCTCGGGGGTTTCTCGACTCTCTGGAGGGCTTGGGCAAGCGGGCGTATGCGGCGCAACTGAATAGTTTTGAAGTGACCCCGGCGTTTGCGGCGGCGGTGATCGTGGCTCACTTGGCCGGCAATGCCGAACTGGTGACAATCAATGTGCTGTCGGTGCTGTTCATCACCAGTCGGCTGCTCTTCATCATTTGCTATTTGGCGGACTGGGCAATGCTACGGTCGCTGGTGTGGTTTGTGGGGATGGGGTTGATCGTCAGTTTCTTTGTTGTGTCGGTCTGAATCTGGTCGTTGAAACTTCCGGTGTTTGTCAGGGCCTCTTCGCGAGCAAGCCCGCTCCCACATTGAATCTTCAGTGAACACAAGATGTGTGTCCGCCGATAATTCAATGTAGGAGCGGGCTTGCTCGCGAATGCAGTAGTGCTGTCGATCCAACTCTTAAGGATTAGCTTTAGCCGTATCGGCAACCTGCGGCACTTGAGGCAACGCCGCCCCTTTAGGCCAAAGCATCCAGATCTGTCCCTGCTGTTTCATGTCGCCGGCCAATTGCCCGGCCGCCTCGCCCGTGCCCCAGAACAGGTCCGCGCGGACCTCGCCGGCAATCGCGCCGCCAGTATCTTGCGCGGCCACCGGACGTACCAGCGCGCTGCCGTCCGGGCGTGTGGTCGATAACCACAACAGACTGCCGAGCGGAATCACCTTGCGGTCCACCGCCGCGCTATAACCCGCGGTCAGCGGTACATTCAGCGAACCGCGTGGCCCTTCATTGCTGTCGGGGTTGCGGGTGAAGAACACGTAGCTGGGGTTGCTGCCGAGCAGTTCGGGAATGCGCGCAGGATTGGCCTTGGCCCAGGTGCTGATAGCACCCATGGTCACGTCTTCTTTCTTCAGCTCACCTTGGTCCACCAGCCAGCGGCCGATGGGGCGATAGGGGTGGCCGTTCTGGTCGGCATAGCCGATGCGCAATTGACGACCGTCATCAAGCTGGATGCGACCCGAACCCTGGATTTGCAGAAACTGCAGGTTCATCGGGTCGGTCAGCCAGGCAATCACCGGCGCCTTCACACCGTTGGTTTCAATCGTTGCCGCGTCGTCGTACGGCTTGAGCACGCGACCTTCGAGTCTGCCCCGCAGGCGCTTGCCTTTGAGTTCCGGATAGATACTGTCCAGCGAGACGATGATCATGTCCTCGGGCACACCGTACACCGGGATGTTGGCTTCCTCGGTCTGGGTCAGGCTGCCGGGGTACACCGGTTCGTAGTAACCGGTAATCAGACCGTTGGGGTTGTCATTGGCGGCACGCAGGCCATAGACGTCCAGGTTCTGTTTGAGGAAACCACGGATGTCATTGGCGGTTGGCTGCACATTGACGGAAGCTGCACAGGTGCCGCCCCAGACCGGGTCAGCCTTGAGTCGGGTGCAGGCGCTGCGCCACGAGCCGAAGCCGGCGACGAGGTCGTTGTCGGACACCGCCGGAAGCGCTTCCCAAGTGGCGCTGGAGTAGGTCGCCAGTGCATGGGTTTTCGGTTTGCTGCTGTCGCCGCCGGTGCAACCTGCCAGCACGGCCACCATCGGAAGGGTCCAGGCCAGATTGTGACGCCATGCCTTGAAACGGCTGTTCATGGAGTAATTCCTTTGTCGGTTGCCTGAGTGCTCCATGCGCTCAAACAACCCGTATTGATAATAGGGCTATTGGTCTTTGCCGGTGACGCGAGGATACTGGCCGCCGTTTCCAGTGACCTGAAGCCACCATGACTCTTAAAAGACTTTCTGTTGTATTGCTGGCCTGCCTGACCTTGTCCGCCTGCGGTGGAGTCGACCCGAACTCGCCGCTGGGTCAGCGCAAGGCGATCTTCAAGCAGATGCTCAAGACCGGCGAAGACCTGGGCGGTATGTTGCGTGGGCGTATTCCGTTCGATGGCCCGAAATTCGTCGACGGCGCCATGAAACTCGATGCTTTGTCCCATGAGCCGTGGAAACATTTCCCGCAGGTGCGCGAAGAAGATCACACCAGCGCCAAGGACGATGTCTGGCAGAAGCAGGCACGCTTCCAGGAAATGGCCCGCACTCTTGAAGGCGCCACCGGTGACCTGGTGATTGCCAGCAAGGTTCAGCCCTACAAGGTCAGTAATCTGGGGCCGGCGGTACAGAAAGTCGAAGATGCCTGCAGTGCGTGCCATAAAGAGTTTCGGGATCATTGATTCCAGAAAAGATCGCAGGTAGGAACTGTCGGAGGTTGCGATCTTTTGAGTTCAAAATGATTGCTTACTTATCCAGCTCATCCAGCGCTTCCTGCAACTCTTTGCGCGATTGAGCCAGTTTGTCTTTGCGCTTGTTGATCTTCTCGGCGTCGCCTTTTTTCATTGCCTTGTCGAGGTCGGCCTGACGTGTGCTGACTTCGTGCTTGGCGTCGAGCACCTTGTTTTCCCGTTCCTTCTTCAAGGAGGCGTCGGTGCAGTGGGCAGTGACTTCGCTCAGGGCAGTTTCCAGGCCCGCCTGTTGATCGGCGTTGCCGCGAGACTTGGCCAGTTCAATCTGGTTGATGATGCCTTGTTTTTTGGCGGCGCAGCCGGTGAGGCCCGGTGCATCTTCGGCGGCCATCAATGGAGCGGCCATCACGCTGCACAGGGTCAACAAGGCGAGCGGTGAAAGAAGTTTCATAAAAGCTCCAGGTGAAAAATTCGATATAGCGATGGGCTGTTTGAGCGCATCGGCACCTTTGGGTTCCCGGTTCTCGGGCCGGGCTGGCGTCTAGAAGCCGTCAATCCCGGCAACACGTAATGTTTCACTCAAGGCCAGGACCTGCGGGTCGCGGAAAAATGCGCTCAATTGCGCTGCGCGCCCCGGGCCGATGCCGGCTTCGGCCTGCCATTGTTCGGTGTTTCGTTGCGCCAGCGCCTGCCAGGAGTCGGCCAGGTTGGCTTGGCCGGTCGGCGGCAAGCCCAAGGCTTTGAGCCAGCGAGCGAACGGACGTTGTCGGGCGCTGTTGAAACTGTTCAAGAGACGAACACTGCTGCGCTCGCCGAAGCCGTCAATGTTAGCAAGCTCTTGCTCATCGAGGGTCAACCAATCGAGCAGGTTGCCAAGACGTTCAGCCTTGAGCAGTTTCTCCCAGGTGCCTGGCCCGACGTGAGCCAAGGCCAGCCCCTGTTTGCCGCTGAGCCAGGTCAGGCGTGCGAGGAATTGGCTTTCACATCCTGGTGTTGGTTGCCAGCAGCTTAAAGAATGAAAGTCTGCCGCCCGCGGTACGTTCAATACAGGGCGTTCGGTGCTGCGCAATACGACACCCTCGAGCCTGGGGATGGTCAGCCCCGCCAGGCTGATGGCGACCCGATCGCCGGGACGAATGTCCAGCGCTTCCCAGCGTTGCAGCGAGCTGACGCTCACGCGCTTGATTTGCCGGTCATCGAGCATCACCGGCGCCAGATCCAGCACCGGCGTGATCCGGCCGGTCCGCCCGATCTTGAAGTGGACCTTGCGCACCTCGGCCAGCGCTTGGGCAAAGGGGTATTTCCAGGCGACGCTCCAGTAAGGCGTTTTCGCCTGCCAACGCTCGGCCGATGGGCGTTGGCCCTGACGCATAACGATGCCATCGCTGGCAAAGGGCAGGGGGGAGCGATACCAGTGATCGCGCCAGCGTTCGGCATCGGCAAATGCCTTGATCCGCTGACTGTAGGGCGCCGTGCTCGGGAACCCCAATTCATCCAGAGCCGCCACCCGGTCGGGCAGATTTTTCGGGCCTTGCGGCCAGTCCCAGACAAATAATCCGATACCGGCGGCTTGCTCGGTGCTCAGCACCTTGCGTGCCATCAACCCGGCCACCGTGGCGCGGGCATTGAGGCTGCCAGCCTGGGCTTGTACGTGTTCGCTCAGGCGCCAATAGAGTTCGCCTTGCAGCAGCAAGTCCAGCGACCGCGGAAGCTTTTGAGGGATGGCGGCGATCTGGCGCGCCGAGGCGGTCCAGTCCTGGCCCTTTACCCCATCCCCCCGACTGATCGCCTGATGCAGCCGGCCGTTGCGATAGATCAACGTCACCGCCACGCCGTCGACCTTGGGCTGAATCCAGACCTCTCCCCGATCTTTTAGCCAGGCTTCGACAGCGCGCCCATCGCGTAGTTTTTCCAGGCCGGTGTGGGCGATGGGGTGAGCCACCGTGCCGCCAGCCGTACGCAATGGTTCGGTGGAGGGGCCTGAATCAAAGCACTCGCGCCATTCGGTCAGTCGCGCGCGGGACTGATCGTAGAGTTCATCGGCGATCAGCGACTGGCCTTCACGGTGGTAGCTGTCGTCCCAGCGATCGATTTGCTGTTGCAGGGTGGTGATTTCTTCCTGCGCGCGGGCGGGCGGCCAGTCGGGGCATTCGGCGGCATTGGCGGTCAGGTAGGTGAGGGTCAGCAGGAAACCGAAAAACAGGCGCAGGTTGGGCAGCATCGAGAGCGTCCTTGCTCGTTGGGATGCTTGAAGGCTAGATCAGTACTGGTAGGCGCGAAGGGTGGTTTTTTTGCTGAGTGTTTCTGGCATGAGGCAGAGGTGACCGGGCTGGCCTCTTGCTCGCGAAGGCGGCGACACGGTCTCAAGCAGCAAGGCAATAAAAAGCCCCGCACGGCAAACCGTGCGGGGCTTTGGGTACCGCCGGGGAAGTCTTACAGGCCGGCCGCGACACGCAGGTCGTCGGCGCGGTCGGTTTTTTCCCAGGTGAAAGTGGTGAACGTGTCGTCGCCCACAGTCTTGGTTGCCGGAGTGCGACCGAAGTGGCCGTACGCTGCGGTTTCCTGGTACATCGGGTGCAGCAGGTCGAGCATGGTGGTGATCGCGTATGGACGCAGGTCGAACACTTCGCGAACCAGTTTGACGATCTTGTCGTCGCTGATTTTGCCGGTGCCGAAGGTGTTCAACGAAATCGACGTAGGCTGGGCAACACCAATCGCGTAGGAAACCTGGATCTCGCAACGCTCGGCCAGGCCGGCAGCGACGATGTTCTTGGCCACGTAACGACCGGCGTAGGCTGCCGAACGGTCAACCTTCGATGGATCCTTGCCGGAGAATGCGCCGCCGCCGTGACGGGCCATGCCGCCGTAGCTGTCGACGATGATCTTGCGACCGGTCAGGCCGCAGTCGCCAACCGGGCCACCGATGATGAATTGGCCGGTCGGGTTGATGTGGAACTGGGTGTCCTTGGACAGCAGCTCGGCAGGCAGTACGTGCTTGACGATCAGTTCCATCACGCCTTCGCGCAGGTCTTTGTAGGACACGTCAGGGTTGTGCTGGGTCGACAGTACAACGGCGTCGATACCGACAACCTTGCCGCCTTCGTAACGGCAAGTCACTTGGGACTTGGCGTCCGGGCGCAGCCAAGGCAGCAGGCCGGATTTACGGGCTTCAGCCTGACGTTGAACCAACTGGTGCGAGAAGGTGATCGGTGCGGGCATCAGCACGTCGGTTTCGTTGCTGGCGTAGCCGAACATCAGGCCCTGGTCGCCGGCGCCCTGGTCTTCAGGCTTGGCACGATCAACACCTTGGTTGATGTCAGGGGACTGCTTGCCGATGATGTTCATCACGCCGCAGGTCGCGCCGTCGAAACCGACATTGGAGCTGTTGTAGCCGATGTCGAGAATCACGTTCCGGACGATGTCTTCCAGGTCGACCCAGGCCGACGTGGTGACTTCACCTGCAATGATTGCCACGCCGGTTTTTACCAGAGTCTCGACCGCTACACGGGCGAATTTGTCTTCAGCAATGATGGCGTCCAGCACCGCATCGGAAATCTGGTCGGCGATTTTGTCCGGATGCCCTTCGGACACGGACTCGGAGGTGAAGAGGGAGTATTCGCTCATCTCGATTTTTTCCTGAATTTACCGATGGTGAGTGTCGCCAGCCGGTCGCTGAAAATGGCGGACCTGAATCTGGAAACCATTACGTAAGCCTACATAGAGGCTTTCCCCGGGAACGAGTCCCGCAGCGGTGGCCCAACGGGCCAGATCGTCCTGTTCAAACCCCAACCACAGATCACCGCAGGCCTCCCTGGCCCAACTCTGGTTGTGGCTACATAACTCTGTCACGAGCAGGCTACCGCCCGGTTGCAGCAAGTCGGCCATGCGCTTGAGTGCTTCGGCCGGCGCGGCGAAATGGTGCAGTACCATGTTCAATACAACGCAATCAGCCTTGAGGCTTACACCGTTCAATGCATCGGCCAATTGCAGGCTGACGTTAGCCAGCGTTTCACGTTCACAGACCTGACGGGCCAGATCGAGCATCGCCGGGCTGTTGTCCAGCGCCGTGACTTGAGCGAAACGACGCGCCAGTTCTGGCAAAAAACCGCCGTCGCCAGGGCCCACTTCGATGGCTGTGGCGCCGGGGCCGAAACTCAACTTGTCGAGCAGTGCCACCACGCTTTCGCGGTATTGCGGCAGGCCGGCGATCAAGTCTTGCTGGGCGCGAAACTTCTCCGCGACCCGTGAGAAAAAATCCTGGCTGGCCGCCGCCCGTTGCCCATGGACCTGACCGATCCGCGACTGAACGTCAGTCGGCAGGGTCAGGTTGTCCACTTCTTCCAGCAGCGCGGCATGCAGCTTGCCACCCAGCAGATCGGTGTGAGGCAGGGCGCGACGGTAGAAAATCGCATTGCCTTCACGACGGGTCGCCACCAGATCGGCCTGGGCCAACACCTTGAGGTGATGACTCATGCCGGACTGGCCGATGCCGAAGATCTGCGCCAGTTCCAGTACGCCAAACGAATCGTTGGCCAGCGCGCGCAATACATTCAGCCGCAGAGGATCGCCGCCGGCCTTGCACAGGGCCGCCAGCTCATCGCAATCGTCGTGTCGAATGGAGGGTGCGCGTAAGTTCATAAGGCCAGCAGTCTAGTGACGCTCAGAAATCACCGCAAGAGCAATATCAAAAAGTTTTGATATTGCTCGATAGATGGCACTTCTCAGCGTTAGGTTCAGTCAGCAAACGAACGGCGGAAAGGTTTCACCAGTCGAATACGTCGTTATCCATTGGAAAAACGCCTTCAGATGACTATCTGTCATTGCCCCGAAGGCGGTCGGTGAGGGAAAATGCTCGCCTTTTTTCCGTTTCGTTTTATTCACTCTCGATTCAATATCCGCAGGAGATCAGCGATGCCCAGCCGTCGTGAGCGTGCCAACGCCATTCGTGCCCTCAGCATGGATGCCGTGCAAAAAGCCAACAGCGGCCATCCCGGTGCCCCTATGGGTATGGCGGATATCGCCGAAGTACTTTGGCGTGACTACCTGAAGCACAGCCCGAGCAATCCATCGTTCGCTGACCGTGACCGCTTCGTGCTGTCCAACGGTCACGGTTCGATGCTGATCTACTCGCTGCTGCACCTGACCGGCTACGACCTGTCGATCGATGACCTGAAAAACTTCCGCCAGTTGCACAGCCGCACCCCGGGTCACCCGGAATTCGGTTACACCCCGGGTGTTGAAACCACCACCGGTCCATTGGGCCAAGGCCTGGCCAACGCCGTGGGTTTCGCTCTGGCAGAAAAAGTCCTGGCGGCGCAGTTCAACCGTCCCGGCCATAACATTGTCGATCACCACACCTACGTGTTCCTGGGTGATGGCTGCATGATGGAAGGCATTTCCCACGAAGTCAGCTCTCTGGCCGGTACGCTGGGCCTGGGCAAGCTGATCGCCTTCTATGATGACAACGGCATCTCCATCGACGGCGAAGTCGAAGGCTGGTTCACCGACGACACGCCGAAGCGTTTTGAGGCCTACAACTGGCAAGTGATCCGCAACGTCGACGGTCACGACCCGGAAGAAATCAAGATCGCCATCGACACGGCGCGCAAAAGCGAGCAGCCGACGCTGATCTGCTGCAAGACCACCATCGGTTTCGGTTCGCCGAACAAGCAAGGCAAGGAAGACTGCCACGGCGCCCCATTGGGTGACGCGGAAATCGCCCTGACCCGTGAAGCACTGAAGTGGAACCACGGCCCGTTCGAAATCCCGGCCAACATTTATGCCGAGTGGGACGCCAAGGAAGCCGGTCGCGCTGCCGAAGCCGAGTGGGATCAGCGTTTCGCTGCTTACTCCGCTGCCTTCCCGGAGCTGGCCAACGAACTGATTCGTCGTCTGAGCGGTGACCTGCCGGAAGACTTCGCTGAAAAAGCCTCGGCGTATATCGCTGAAGTCGCGGCCAAGGGCGAAACCATCGCCAGCCGTAAAGCCAGCCAGAACGCCCTGAACGCGTTCGGCCCGCTGCTGCCGGAATTGCTCGGCGGTTCGGCTGACCTGGCCGGTTCCAACCTGACCCTGTGGAAAGGTTGCAAAGGCGTCACCGCGGAAGACGCCAGCGGCAACTACATGTACTACGGCGTTCGCGAGTTCGGCATGAGCGCGATCATGAACGGCGTGGCCCTGCACGGCGGCCTGGTGCCTTACGGCGCGACCTTCCTGATGTTCATGGAATACGCCCGCAACGCAGTGCGCATGTCGGCTCTGATGAAGAAACGCATCATCTATGTGTTCACCCACGACTCCATCGGTCTGGGCGAAGACGGCCCGACTCACCAGCCGATCGAGCAGCTGGCCAGCCTGCGCTGCACGCCGAACCTCGACACCTGGCGTCCAGCCGATGCCGTTGAATCGGCAGTGGCCTGGAAATGCGCTCTGGAGCGTGACGACGGTCCTTCGGCACTGATCTTCTCCCGTCAGAACCTGCAGCACCAAACCCGCAATGCGATCCAGATCGAAGAGATCGCCCGTGGCGGTTACGTGCTGAAGGACTGCGCAGGCGAGCCTGAACTGATCCTGATCGCCACCGGTTCGGAAGTCGGCCTGGCCGTTCAAGCCTTCGACAAATTGACCGAGCAAGGCCGCAAGGTCCGTGTGGTGTCGATGCCGTGCACTAGCGTCTTCGAAGCCCAGGACGCCGGCTACAAGCAAGCGGTTCTGCCGTTGCAGGTCAGCGCGCGTATCGCCATCGAAGCCGCCCACGCGGACTACTGGTACAAGTACGTGGGCCTGGAAGGCCGCGTGATCGGCATGACCACCTACGGCGAGTCGGCGCCTGCGCCTGCCTTGTTCGAAGAGTTCGGCTTCACCCTGGAAAACATCCTGGGTCAGGCTGAAGAGCTGCTGGAAGACTAAGTTCAGGGTATGTATTGCCTGTTCTGACGCTATCGCGGGCAAGCCCGCTCCCACAGGGATTTTCACCGTCCATGTGGGAGCGGGCTTGCCCGCGATAGCGGTCGGTGGGGCAACACTGCAATGACGGATTCACCACGGTAATCGAGAACCCCATGCCTCAACCGCGTCCTTACAAAGTTGCACTCAACGGCTACGGCCGGATTGGTCGTTGCGTCTTGCGTGCGTTGTTTGAGCGAGGCGAGAAGGCCGGGTTTGAAATTGTCGCGATCAACGATCTGGCCGACATGGCCAGCATCGAATACCTGACACGCTTCGACTCCACTCACGGGCGGTTTCCCGGCGAAGTGAGGGTCGAGGGCGATTGTCTGCATATTAATGGCGACTGCGTGAAGGTCCTGCGCAGTGCCACCCCCGAAGGCATCGATTGGGCGTCACTGGGCGTCGATCTGGTGCTGGAGTGCTCCGGCGCTTACCACACCCGTCAGGATGGCCAGCGTTTCCTCGACGCCGGTGCGCCACGGGTGCTGTTCTCCCAGCCGATGGCCAGCGAGGCGGATGTCGACGCCACCATCGTCTACGGCGTAAACCAGGATTGCCTGACCGGCGACGAGCTGCTGGTGTCCAACGCGTCCTGCACCACCAACTGCGGCGTGCCGCTGTTGCGCCTGCTGGACCAGGCCATTGGTCTGGAATACGTGTCGATCACCACCATTCACTCGGCGATGAACGATCAGCCGGTGATTGACGCCTATCACCACGAAGATCTGCGCCGCACCCGTTCGGCGTTCCAGTCGGTGATTCCGGTGTCCACTGGTCTGGCGCGAGGCATTGAGCGCCTGCTGCCGGAACTTGCGGGGCGAATTCAGGCCAAAGCCGTGCGGGTGCCGACGGTTAACGTGTCTTGCCTCGATATTACGATGCAGACCGTGAGCGATACCGACGCCACCGAGGTCAACCGGATTCTGCGCGAGGCCGCCACCCATGGCCCGCTCAAAGGCCTTCTGGCCTACACCGAGTTGCCTCACGCCAGTTGTGATTTTAATCATGACCCACATTCGGCCATCGTCGATGCCAGTCAGACCCGCGTTTCCGGCCCACGGCTGGTGAACATCCTGGCCTGGTTCGACAACGAATGGGGTTTTGCCAATCGAATGCTGGACGTTGCAGAACACTATTTGCAAACAGCTGCACCACAACCAAAACCTGCTCTCTAAAACAGCTATCCAGGAAATGCGACCCATGACCGTGTTGAAGATGACCGACCTCGATCTGCAAGGTAAGCGCGTACTGATCCGCGAAGACCTCAACGTCCCTGTCAAGGACGGTGTTGTCACCAGCGATGCGCGAATCCTGGCTTCGCTGCCGACCATCAAGCTGGCCCTGGAAAAAGGCGCGGCCGTGATGGTCTGCTCGCACCTTGGCCGTCCGACCGAAGGCGAGTTCTCGGCCGAGAACAGCCTTGCGCCGGTGGCTGACTACCTGAGCAAGGCGCTGGGCCGCGAAGTGCCGCTGGTGTCCGACTACCTGAGCGGCGTCGACGTGAAAGCCGGCGACATCGTGCTGTTCGAAAACGTGCGCTTCAACAAGGGCGAGAAAAAGAACGCTGACGAACTGGCCAAGCAATACGCCGCCCTGTGCGACGTGTTCGTGATGGACGCCTTCGGCACTGCTCACCGCGCCGAGGGTTCGACCCATGGCGTGGCCAAGTTCGCCAAAGTCGCCGCCGCTGGTCCGCTGCTGGCCGCCGAACTGGACGCACTGGGCAAGGCCCTGGGCGCCCCGGCGCAACCAATGGCCGCTATCGTTGCCGGCTCCAAAGTGTCGACCAAACTCGATGTGCTCAACAGCCTGAGCCAGATCTGCAACCAGCTGATCGTCGGTGGCGGCATCGCCAACACCTTCCTGGCCGCTGCCGGTCACCCGGTCGGCAAATCCTTGTACGAGCCGGACCTGCTGGACACCGCTCGCGAAATCGCCGCCAAGGTCAGCGTTCCGCTGCCGGTCGACGTGGTGGTTGCCAAGGAATTCGCTGAAAGCGCGACCGCGACCGTCAAGCTGATTGCCGACGTGGCCGCCGACGACATGATCCTGGACATCGGCCCACAGACCGCGGCGAATTTCGCCGAGCTGCTGAAGTCGTCCAAGACCATCCTGTGGAACGGCCCGGTGGGTGTGTTCGAATTCGACCAGTTCGGTAACGGCACCAAAGTGCTGGCCCAGGCCATCGCCGAAAGCTCGGCGTTCTCCATCGCTGGCGGCGGCGACACCCTGGCAGCCATCGATAAATATGGCGTTGCCGAGCAAATCTCCTACATTTCTACCGGCGGCGGCGCGTTCCTCGAATTCGTCGAAGGCAAAGTACTGCCGGCCGTTGAAGTCCTGGAAAGCCGGGCCAAGGCCTGAGGCCGCGCATTTGACCAGGCAAAGGAGTGTTCACATGGTCAGGACATTAATGCTGTTGATCGCCGCGGGTATGCTGGCGGCTTGCGGGAGTAACCCGAAAGCCACGCCGGAACCCGCGCTATCCGCGTCGGATAAAGGCTGTTACCAGGCCGACTGGCAAGCGGAAACCAACCCGGTGATCAACAAGCGCTCGGGGCCCGATGGCCTGGACAAATACGAGACACAGGTCCCGGCCAAGGAACATGGTTGCCCTTGAGGGGTCAGACTCTTTACTCAAGGCTGGCAGCGTGCGCTGTCAGTCGAGGAACACGGATGAAACGCTTTATCGCCGTTGCGGCACTGGCATTGCTGGCAGGTTGCGCCAATTTGAACCTGTTCAACACTGCCGAGCCAGCGGACAGCTGGACCACCTGGACTTGCGACAGCCAGGCCAAAGTGCTCTGGCGCTACACTGACAT
Source organism: Pseudomonas wuhanensis (assembly GCF_030687395.1). Lineage (GTDB taxonomy): Bacteria > Pseudomonadota > Gammaproteobacteria > Pseudomonadales > Pseudomonadaceae > Aquipseudomonas > Aquipseudomonas wuhanensis. Next base: position 494,565 of record NZ_CP117430.1, read on the forward strand.
CAACCGCAAGGAAGTCGATGTTCGCCTGGGCGGTGCTGATCAGGTCTACCGCTTGAAGCTTGAGCCGGGCGCCGAGGGTTCGCTGTACAGCAACGACATGCTGGCGTTTCACGTAAAAGGTGAGGAAGGCCTGGTGTACTGGGTCGCCACCAATGATTTGATCGGCCGCGGTTGTAAAGCGCAGTAATTGACACACCACGGACCTAATGTCCCACAGTGGTCCTGTGTAGTTCTTGAGATTTTAGTGACACCGAATTCGCAGCCCGGGCCAACCCTCGATCTGCAATAACTTGAATAGCCGCCGCCGCTACGGCAGGCTGGCACGATTAACGACCCTCAACCGGGAGAGACACACACAATGGCACTTATCAGCATGCGCCAGATGCTGGACCACGCAGCCGAGTTCGGCTACGGCGTTCCAGCCTTCAACGTCAACAACCTTGAACAGATGCGCGCCATCATGGAAGCCGCTGACAAGACTGACTCCCCGGTGATCGTCCAGGCCTCGGCCGGTGCTCGCAAATACGCAGGCGCCCCGTTCCTGCGTCACCTGATCCTGGCGGCCATCGAAGAATTCCCGCACATCCCGGTGTGCATGCACCAGGACCACGGCACCAGCCCTGACGTCTGCCAGCGCTCCATCCAACTGGGCTTCAGCTCGGTCATGATGGACGGCTCCCTGGGTGAAGACGGCAAGACCCCGACCGACTACGACTACAACGTTCGCGTCACCCAACAAACCGTGGCCATGGCTCACGCCTGCGGCGTCTCGGTAGAAGGCGAGCTGGGCTGCCTGGGTTCGCTGGAAACCGGCATGGCCGGTGAAGAAGACGGCATCGGCGCCGAAGGCGTTCTGGATCACAGCCAAATGCTGACCGACCCGGAAGAAGCTGCGGACTTCGTCAAGAAAACCCAGGTCGACGCCCTGGCCATCGCCATCGGCACCAGCCACGGCGCCTACAAGTTCACCAAGCCACCTACCGGCGACGTGCTGGCCATCGACCGCATCAAAGAAATCCACAAACGCATCCCGAACACCCACCTGGTGATGCACGGTTCGTCTTCGGTTCCGCAAGAGTGGCTGGCGATCATCAACCAGTACGGCGGCGACATCAAAGAAACCTACGGCGTACCGGTTGAAGAAATCGTCGAAGGCATCAAGCACGGCGTGCGCAAGGTCAACATTGATACTGACCTGCGTTTGGCTTCTACCGGTGCGATGCGTCGTTTGATGGCTACCAATCCTAGCGAGTTCGATCCGCGTAAGTTCTTCGGTGCGACTGTTACTGCGATGCGTGATGTGTGTATTGCGCGTTATGAGCAGTTTGGTACTGCCGGTAATGCTTCGAAGATCAAGCCGATCTCGTTGGAAGCGATGTATCAGCGGTATTTGAAGGGTGAGTTGAGCGCTAAGGTTAATTAAGCCTGAGTGTTAAACCGCGTTGATGAAAAACCCGCCGAGAGGTGTAATGCTGTTCACTTAAGCATTTGAGTCTCAGCTGGGCTTATCCGAAAATCCGATGCCAGATATCTGGCATCGGATTTTTTATGTCTGTTCAACAGGACCTGCTCGACCTCGGCGACCTTTTCAACTTCTGCGACCTGAGCACCTTCACCCAAAACATCCCCATAGAGTGGGTCGCGTCTGCGCTGGATCTTTCCAGTCAGGCCACCATTCGTCGACGTCGCCTGCCCGCTGACCAAGTGCTTTGGCTGGTGCTCGGCATGGCGCTGTTTCGTGATGAACCGGTTCACGAAGTGGCCAGACGTTTGAACATCTGCGCCCAAGGCCTGGCCTCTGACCACCTGTTGGCCCGTAGCGGTCTGACCGAAGCGCGTAAGCGGCTCGGCGCCGATCCCGTTGAGTGGCTGTTCCGCAAGACGGGAACCAATGGGGCGCGGAGCGCTATGACGGTGACGCCTGGCATGAACTGCAGGTGTTCGCAGTGGACGGAGCACTCTTGCGCACCCCGGATACGCCCGAGCTTCGGGACCACTTCGGGTCGGGAAACACCCCGAGCGACCGCCAGACTCCGTTTCCCATGCTGCGCCTGGTGGCGTTGATGAATGTACGTTCGCACGTGATCCTGGATGCGCAATTGAGCCCTTACCGACGCAGTGAAATGCGCTTGGCCGACGAGTTCCTGCAGCAGATCCCCGATCACTCGGTGACGTTGTTCGACAAAGGATTCTGGGGGGCCGAACTGCTGTCGAGCCTGAGCAGTGCTGGTAGCAACCGTCATTGGTTGATCCCGGCAAAAAAAGGAATGGTCTGCGAAGAAGTGACCCGCTACAGCCAGCACGATCGTTGGGTGCGCATGAAAGTCTCGCCGCAGGCCAGGAAGCGAAACCCGACCCTTCCAACGCATTGGGAGGCCCGCGAAGTCAGTTATGAAATTCAAGGCAAGCTAAAGACCGTCATGACGTCATTGCCGGCTAACGCCTACAACGCCAAGGCCGTGGCCAAGCTGTATCAGGAACGCTGGGAGATCGAATTGGGCTTCAGGGACATCAAGAGCTCGATGCAGCAGAACGCAGTGACCTTGCGTAGCAAAAAAGTCGACTTGGTCTATCAGGAGGTTTGGGGACTTTTGTTGGCTTATAACGTGATTCGTCGGGAAGCCAGCCAGGCGGCGGTGGCGTTTGGCCGAGCCCCCTCGGACATTCGTTTCAAACCGGCTTGCCAGTACATTGCCGTGCAACTGATAGTGATGGCAGCGGCCAACCCGATTTCAGCCACAGGCAGACGATTGGCAGAGTTAAGGGCAGGTATCGGAGGATTGTTTCTGGATCACCGTCCAAGACCTTCAAGGCCAAGGACGGTGAAAATATCAAAGACCCGGTTTCCAGTAGACCGTAAGGCTGCTCCGCTTAAGTGAACAGCATTACGCCGAGAGGTGGGTTTTTTGTGGTCGGAGATTTATGCGACGCAGCTTATGCTCAGCGAATCAAATGTCACCTATAACGGACATTTGTGAGGCTTGAGGCGGAAAAGTCCGATATAGGTGACATCGATCTTGTTTCAGCGGTTCAATTTTCGTCAAACCCGTGCTGCTCAGTCATCCACAACACGATCAAGCATTGGATCACGTCGAACTATGGTTAGGTTGGGAAAAGCATTCCCTAGTTTTTATTGTAAGAGCCTGGATGTTTGTAGGCATTGCTGGGTAATGGATTGTTTCCTGGAGAGCCCGGTGGCAACAACTGTAGTGACTGTAATGCTGGAAGTTGGACGGTAGTTGTAGGGGGTATTTGGCCTGACAAAAATTGCAGGTTTCATGCTATTTTATAATTAGCGTTATTCTTTATTGCTATAAGTTATGTTTTTTGGCGACAGCTTTGATTGAAACTCGAACATGTATCTACCAAGCGGTCAGTGACTGCCTGAGCTGTCCGTTAAGGGCGCAATGCGCCGACGCCTAACGCCGATACATCTCACGCCACGAATAAAAAAGGGGACACCCATTAGCCGGTCTCGAGTCAAGGCTAATGGGTGTCCCCTTTACTCAGCGAGACTGGAAACAGGCTGGTCTGACTGCGGGACTGTCCTTGGATGTAAGCCATAACGAAAAATGCTCCGTATCTTTCGATACGGAGCATTTTCTTTGAGCACCGCGCAGATTGCTAGGTTTTCACACAGTCTGAATGGCGGGTTTTTGATGGGTTAAATAAAGAGTGATGATGGGCTGTCTACCATGGTTGCATCCTAGGAAGTTAGCGGGGAGGAGAATTTCTCGCTTCCTCTGCATTTTCTTTGACAAATTCCGCATTCCGGGGGTCGTCGATATATGTGTAAGTAGATCGGACAAAAATGGTTTTAAGAAATGCTTTATCTTCGTCATATGTGCTTGATGATTTATACGCCTCAAGTTCCTTGGCTTTCTGTTCGGCCTCTGCTTCGCTTTTTGCCTTGGCGTCGGCCAGTTCTTTAGTATATTGCGTTGGGTTTAAAGGTCCTGCGAAGTAACCCCCTACACCTTGGCAACCGCAAAAGACGTAGTTCGGGTCTAATCTGCAAACGCAGCCATAGGGGTGTGAGATTGTCTCAGCTTTCCAAGTGTAAGAACCAGGCATTTTGGTGCTCCCTGCAAGATCAAATATATTGATGTTCGAGCCGCTGGTGGCTGGCTCAGATTTTTTGTGTTTCGATAAGAAGAGTAGGAGTATCGGCAGGAAGATACACCTGTCAGACTTGACAGGTTTTAAGATGTTTTTATGGTAATTGATATCGCGGAAAGTTTGATTGCCGATGGTTTAAGGTAGCCGCAGACTTGCCGCATTGAGAATGGATACAAAAAGGGGACGCAAAAAATCAACAAAAAAGGGGACAGATTTATTTAATTTTGTTGTTCAACTGGGTTCAGTGAGTTGAGCGCTAAGATGAATTGAGCCTGAGCGTTAAGCTGCATTGATAAAAGCCCGCCGCGAGCGGGTTTTTTATTGGAAGCAAGTTTGCTCGCCTTGCTCCTACCGAACTGCGATTACTCCTTCGGTTCGACGTGATCCAGTGCCTGGTTCACCGCCAATTCGCCGAGCATGACCACTTGCGCAATGCCCAGCAAGGTCTTGCGATGTGAAGTCTCCAGCAACGCCGCGAAATTGGTGAGCATGACGGTGGCCGAGCCGAGTGTTTCGCTGGCGTTGGCCAGTAGGGCTTCGGTGTTGTACTTCGGATTGGCGAGGTACATGGGCTCGGGTTCGTTGGTGCTGGCCATGATTTGGGCGGCCGGGTTTAGGTAGTGGTCGAGGGCGCGTTCGGCGGCTTCGTGGAGTTTTTTTGGATTGAGGGATTCGTAGGGGGATGCCGGGTCGGTGACCGGCGGATGCGGCGTTGATTTAGTCATTTGCTCGAAACCTGATTGGAGTGCCCCCTCTCTGGCTACTAATCAAAGTGGAGGCAACTGTACGCAGGTTAGTAGACCGGGATTTCGAGCAAGCCGGCGCACCCGAAGGTGCCCTGCGCACAGCTACCATCAAGCGCAGGAATCGAAATCCCTGACTGACAGATGCTTGTGCACCAAGCTCGAAACCACAGGCTACTAAACCCGATCACTGGAAATCAGTGATGCGAATCAAGTTACCGATGGCCTCCCAGACGCACAAGCCGGCGGATTCTGGCGTACCTGTAGGTGGTGACGCAAGCCGTTGTAGGCCTTATGAAGTAACGCCGAGTGTCTTTAAACGTGGGCGTTTAAGTGGGGCCAGATGCCGGTCAGGGAAGAGATGGACTTGGACATAAAAAACCTGTGGCGAGGGAGCTTGCTCCCGCTGGGACGCGAAGCGGCCCCCCAAAAAGAGGGACTGCTGCGCAGCCCAACGGGAGCAAGCTCCCTCGCCACAGGTTCAGTGTCTGGCTTGGCTGCCAGTTGTTAGTGCAAAGCCCCATCACCACATGGGCGCTGGCTCCAACAGGCGTTACGTATCGTGATCGATATCCAGATGGCTGAACGTCACTTGCCCGCCTTCAGTGGTGTACCCGGTATTGTCCTGCACATAGGCGCCGGCCTTGAAGTACAGCGGTTTATCACGCCACATCGCGCTGATGTCGGTGTCCCATTGGTTGCCCGCCGCACTGATGCCCAATGCACCGCCGGGGCTGAGGTGGATGAGGTAGGAAAATTCCCGATCGAGTTTTATGCCAGTGGCGATGGTGATGACCCGGGCGGTGTCATCGTCGGGGTGCATGCGGACTTTGGCGACGATGTTTCCGGTTTCGCTGGAGTCCTTGTATTGATACTCGAGCTTCACCATGGGCTTCTGGCTTTTGTAGGCATGGATCTGACCAATGACGATCTTGCCCGTGCTGGGTACCTTGCTGACCGTAAGGGTCGCACGCAGCGAGTTATCCGCGTCGGGGTAGTACCAGTTTTTCAGCGTGCCATTGCTGTAGGTTTCGCGGAGTTCGGTGCGAGGGTAAACCGCGTTTTCGGTGCGGGTGCCGGTGACCGGCGTCCAGAAAAACAAGGTGCCGGTGTCGGAGTGGAAGTATTGATCCTTGAAGCCGTCCACCAGTTTGGTTGTTTCGACGGTGTACGGCGGACTGCCGACAGGAACGCTGAGGTTCCAGGTTGCGAGATCGATCATATTCAAGCTTCCACTTTTTTCTGTACGCACGTGCCAGAAGCTCTAGCGCGCGCCATCGGGCCATCTTTATAAGCGTAGAACGGTTGTTTGTTAATGCCCGTTTGGCAGATGGTTGACGTCAACATCCTGTCGAAATGCCACCTTTCCCGGTTTACGGGGGCTGTAGGACTGACCGTTAGTCGGCTACGTGAAACTTTACTGAAGTGACGGCACTCCGGCAGCTTCTGCTTTCGCGTATCCGGGTCTAGAGTGAAGTCGCACTATGTGTCCGGTTTTCACAAGAGACCGGCCTGAGGTCCCGAACAAGAGATGCAGCATGGAATGCGCACAACCTACGCCAGCTGAAGGCAGCTCAATCCTTTTAATTGTTGATGATTACCCCGAAAACCTGATCAGCATGCGCGCGTTGTTACAGCGCCAGGACTGGCAGGTCATCACCGCGGCTTCCGGCTTTGAAGCGCTCAGCCTGTTGCTCGAACACGATGTCGACCTGGTGCTGCTGGATGTGCAGATGCCGGGTATGGACGGTTTTGAAGTGGCGCGCTTGATGCGTGGCAGCCAGCGAACCCGCCTCACGCCGATCATTTTCCTGACCGCCAACGAACAATCCCAGGACGCAGTGATCAAGGGCTACGCCAGTGGTGCGGTGGATTACCTGTTCAAACCGTTCGACCCGCAAATTCTCAAACCCAAAGTCCAGGCACTGCTCGAGCATCAGCGTAATCGCCGTGCCTTGCAGCAGTTGAGCCATGACCTGGAAGTCGCCCGGGCCTTCAATGCCTCGGTGTTGGATAACGCCGCCGAAGGCATTCTGGTGGTGCGCGAGGATGGGCTGATCCGCTTTGCCAACCCGGCAATGTCTCGTCTGCTCAATGCCACGGTGCACGAATTGCAAGGCAAAGAGTTTCTGGATTTCCTGCAAAAGCCGCACATCCCGATCTGGGCCGACTCCGAATTGTTTGCCGGCTACAAGCGCGGTGAAACCTTGCGCCTGCACGATGCGTTGCTGCGAACCGCGCCCGGTCAGCAAGTGCCGGTGGCGTTGTCTTGTGCGCCTTTGCCCACCGAACAACATGCCATGGTGGTGACGGTGCTGGACATGTCGGTGGTGCGCCATCTGCATCAGCAACTGGAGTTCCAGGCGGTGACCGATCCGCTGACCGGGCTGCTCAATCGCCGGGGGTTCTACCAGACCGTTGAAAACCTGCTGCTGCGCGGCGAACGCTCCGACAGCACGTGGGTGCTGTTGTACCTGGACCTCGACGGCTTCAAGCGGGTCAATGATTCCCTTGGCCACGATGCCGGCGACCGGGTGCTGCGTTGGGTGTCCGAGCAGTTGAAGGCGTGTCTGCGGCCCTTCGATATTTTGGCGCGGATGGGTGGCGATGAGTTCACCGCGCTGCTGGATCTTGAGCTCCCCGAGCAGGCGGCGAAGATTGCCGAGAAACTTATCGAGCGGGTGTCGATCTGTCAGCAAATCGAAGGCATGGACATCGCCTTGGGTGCCAGCATCGGCATCGCCACTTACCCCGATTGTGGGGCTAATCTCGACGGGTTGATGCGCGCGTCCGACATCGCCATGTACGAAGCCAAGCGCGCCGGGCGTCAGCAATATCGCTTCTACGATCATGAAATGAATGGCCGGGCGCGCTCGCGGCTGATGCTCGAAGAGAGCGTGCGCACGGCCATTGAGAACCGCGATTTCAATTTGGTGTATCAGCCTCAGGTGGCCATTGCCGACGGGCAGATTCGTGGGTTCGAGGCGTTGCTGCGCTGGCAGCATCCGAGTGTCGGCGATGTACCGCCGGGGCTGTTTTTGCCGTTGCTGGAAGAGGCGCGGTTGATCAGTCGCCTGGGCAGCTGGATTTACCATCGCGGGGCCAAACAACGAAAGGCCTGGGAAACCTTGTTTGCCGAAGACCTGGTGCTGGGCGTCAGTTTGAGCAGCACGCAGTTCGGTTTGCCCAACCTGGTCACCGAATTGCGTCAGGTGCTGGAGCGCCATGGTTTGAAGCCGCGACAGCTGGAGGTCGAGGTCACGGAAGAGGCCTTGATGCTTAACCCCGACGAAACCCGCAAGCAGCTGCGTTTGCTGCGCAATTTGGGGGTGCGGGTAGCGCTGGATGATTTTGGCTCCGGGGCTTGTTCGCTGGCGCACTTGCGAGACCTGGAACTGGACACGCTCAAACTCGACCGGCATTTGATCGCCCGGTTGCCGGGGTCCGAACGGGATGCGGCGCTGGCTCGCAGCGTCATCGATTTGTGCAAACAGTTTGGTTTGTTAGTCATCGCTGAAGGGGTGGAGACGGTGGCGCAATATGAATGGCTGCAAGCCAACGGCTGCCAGTATGTGCAGGGGTTTCTGGTCGCGCGGCCGTTGATGGCCGAGGACACCCGTCTCTTTGCCGAGCCCTTCGACTGGAACGCACTGACGAGTTGAATTCGTTACACTGGTGACCTTTTCGTGACTCGTGTTGCCGCCCCAATGACCGCGTTGAAATACCTCCAGGCCTATCCCGCTACGTTGCAGGACCAGGTGCGTCAGCTGATCGCCGAAGGTCGGCTGGGCGACTACCTGAGCCAGCGGTACCCGGAAAAGCACGGGGTGCAGAGCGACAAGGCGCTGTACACCTATGCACTGGATCTCAAGCAGGAATACCTGCGTAACGCCCCGGCGATCGACAAGGTGTTATTCGACAACCGTCTGGACCTGACCCACCGTGCGCTCGGCCTGCACACTGCGATTTCCCGGGTGCAAGGCGGCAAGCTCAAGGCCAAGAAAGAAATTCGTGTGGCCTCGTTGTTCAAGGACGCGCCCTCCGAGTTTCTGAAAATGATCGTGGTGCATGAGCTGGCGCACTTCAAGGAGTCGGACCACAACAAGGCGTTCTACAAGCTGTGCGAACACATGTTGCCGGGGTATCACCAGGTGGAGTTCGATTTGCGGGTGTACCTGACTTGGCGGGATATGCAATAGAAGATCTTCTAATAAGGACCGCATGGATGGACGTGAGCAAGACCAAAAGCAGCTTCTACCGCCGGTTGTACGTGGCGTACCTGATCGACAGCGGGCTGGCCAGCAGCGTCCCGGCGTTGACCGAAGTCACCGGCATGCCCCGGCGCACGGCCCAGGACACCATCGCGGCGTTGGCGGATCTGGATATCGTTTGTGAATTCGAGCAGGAAGAGGGCGCGCGCAACCATGCGGGGCGCTATCGGATTCGCGAGTGGGGGGCGATTGATCGGGGATGGATTGAGCGTAATCTGCGGCAGATCAAAGCGGTCCTCGAGTATCCCTGAGTTTCTGTGGTGATCCGGCTGACGCCATCGCGGGCAAGCCCGCTCCCACAGGGATTTCACTGTACCTGTGGGAGCGGGCTTGCCCGCGATGAGGCCCTCAAGAACGACGCATCCCGATATGCGGAATATCATCCTCCAGGTATTCCTCACCCACCACCACAAATCCGTACCGCCCGTAGTACCCCTGCAAATGCGCCTGGGCCGAGAGGTAGATCGGTACTTCAGGCCAGTGTTTCCCGGCCTGCTTCAACGCCTGTGTCATCAACTCGTGCCCAAGCCCGGTGCCGCGTGCAGCGGGAGCAATGATCACTCGGCCTATCACCACATCGCCGCCCTGTAACTCCGGGTCGAGCAATCGCAGGTACGCCACCAGTCGATCCCCGTCCCAGCCCATCAAGTGGCAGGTGTCACCTTCCAGGTCCTGGCCATCGATGTCCTGATAAAGGCATTTCTGCTCGACGACAAACACCTCGGCGCGCAGCTGCAAAATGGCATACAGCTGCTCTTTACCCAGGTCACTGTGGTGTTTGCAGACCCAATCGATTGTCATCTTCAGATTCCTTGAACAACGTTGCTCCGATACTAAGCGTCCTGACGCGGGATGTCTTGATGGCTGAGAAATCTGTGACAAAGTCCAAAATGCCATCATTCATTTCTCGCGAGATTGTCTTCTTTGTGTAATCTGCGATGAAGCGCTGTGCAATGTCGTCGATAAGCTAATGTTAGGACCTGGGTTTCGCCGGTAGAGGGGCCTTGGAGTTTTGGCTGAAAAACACGTCGGGCAGCCCGCCCGCTAAGGATTTTCTAGCATGCCGCGATTGCATCGAGCGTTTGCTTTGATCGGATTGCTGTTGCTGACACAGGCCGCGGCAGCGCAAAAGCTGCGTCTGGTCGCCGATGCCTGGCCGCCCTTCACCGACGCTACGCTGGTCAATGGCGGATTGGCCACGGACATCGTCAGTACTGCACTGACCCGGGCCGGCTATGCCAGTGATTTCGAACAGGTGCCGTGGGCGCGGGCCTTATTTGGGGTAGGCGAGGGACGTTACGACGTGCTGGTCAACGCCTGGTACACCGACGAGCGCACGAAACTGGGGCAGTTTTCCGGCGAGTACCTGCTCAATCGCGTGCGCTTTCTCAAGCGCAAAGACGTGCCGATTGAATTCACGAATCTGCAACAACTGCACACCTATCCGATAGCGGTGGTGCGCGGTTATGCCTATTCGCAAGCATTCGACGACGATGTGTCGCTGCAGAAAGTCCCCGTGCATAGCTTCGCCATGGCCGTGCGCATGCTCGCGGCCGACCGGGTCAAGCTGACCCTGGAAGACGAGTTCGTCGCCCGGTATTACCTCGCCCGCGAGTCACCCAAAGTGCGCAATGCCGTGGAGTTTTTACCCAAGCCGTTGAGTGAGAACAGCCTGCATATTCTGGTGAGCCTGAAGAACCCCCTGCATGAACAGATCGTCGCCGGGTTCGACCGTGAGATTGCGGCGATGAAGGCTGACGGGAGCTATGAGAAATTGCTCAAGCAGCATGGGATGTAGTGGGTTTGATTCGGTGTTTGTGTTGAAGCTGCCGGCCTCATCGCGGGCAAGCCCGCTCCCACAGTTTTCGTGGTTGGCCACAAAACAGTGGTTCACCGCCGAACCCTGTGGGAGCGGGCTTGCCCGCGATGACGTCAGGCCAGTCACCACAAATCTCAGGCTTCGCTAGTGTCCTTGATGAGATGCGCCGCCAACGTCCGCAACGGCCCCAGCTGCCGGCAGATCAACGCCAGTTGCGTCTGCACCAACCGCTGCCCTTCATCGATCTCATCCGGCATTTGCTCAAGTCCATTGGCCAGGGCTTCTTCCTCATCGCTCTGAATCGCAATCGGCTGTTTGCTCGCCAGACCCTGAGCGATTTCGTCGAGGCTGGCAGCCAGGTTCACACCGGCACCGTCGATCAAATGCTCACGCACGTCCGACGGTAGTTGAGTTTCACGGTGTGCCCCCAGCCCCGACAAATAGCTGAGCAAGGTGTGCGACAGCACCAGGAAACGGAACCCGACATCCGCTTCCTTACGGAAGTGCCCTGGCTCCATCAGCATGTTGGCCAGCGTCGTCGACAACGCGGCATCGGCGTTGTGCGCGTTGCGTCGGGCCAGGCGATAAGCCAGGTCGTCGCTTTTACCGGCAGCGTATTGCTGCATGATCTGGCGCAGGTAAATGCTGTTGCAGGTCAGGGTGTTGGCCAGCACTTTGTTCAGGCGTCGACCCTGCCAGTCCGGCAGGAACAGGAATACCGCCAGCCCGGCGATCAGGCTGCCGAGCAGGGTATCGAACAGTCGCGGTAGAAGCAGCCCATAACCATCGCCCACCTGGTTGAAACAGAACAGCACCATGAGCGTGATCGCAGCAGTCGCCAGGGTGTAGCGGGTGGTGCGGTTGGTAAAGAACACCACCCCGGCAAGGATGGCGAAGCTCGACTGGATCAACGGGTTCGGGAACAGATCGAACAACGCCCAGGCCACGGTCAGGCCGATAGCGGTGCCGATGATTCGCTGCCCGAGTTTGCGGCGGGTGGCGCCGTAGTTCGGCTGACAGACAAACAGCGTGGTGAGGATGATCCAGTAACCTTGCGACGGGTGGATCAAATGCACCATGCCATAGCCGATGCTCAACGCCAGGGGCAGGCGCAGGGCATGGCGGAACAGCAAGGACGTCGGCGTCAGCTGCGTGCGCAAACGTATCCAGACATCCTTGAGGCTGCGTGGCGAACGGTCGAGCAGGGTGCTGTCGGTAGCGTCTGCGAGCGCATCGGGGTTGCTGGCGTCGCTGAGCAAACGGTCGAGCGTGCCGAGGTTGGCGGCCAGCGCGCGCAACGAACGCAGCAGACCGCGCCAGGCCGGATTGCTCTGGATACGCAGATGTTCGAGGGACGCGTGCAGGTCGCTCAGGGCCTCGGCAAAGCTTGCGTCATAAGTGAACGGCTGGCGCATCTGGATCGACTCGGCCAGCGCGCGGCAAGCCTTGCCTTGCTGGCGCAACAGGCGCTGACAGCGGAACAGCACGTCGCTGTGGAAGAACGCTTCGGCCAGCGCGTTGTAGGGGTAGTGTGAGGAACTGGCACGCTCGTGGATGTCCTGGGCGAGGAAGTACAGCTTCAGATAACGGCTGACTTTCACGCCCGGCCGACCGTCGCCGACCCGATGCAGAATGATTTCCTTGGCGGCGTTCAGGGCCGCCACCACCCGACCGTTTTGTTGCGCCAGTTCCAGCCGCTGCGCTTCCACGTCCAGCTGCCGGATCGGTTCGAACAGCGACGATTTCAGTTTCAGGTAATAACCCAGTTCACGGAAGAGCCGCGCCAGGCTCTGCTGCACTGGCTGGTTGGAAAACAGCGCCTGCCACAGCACGGAGAGCAAGCCGTACCAGGCCGCACCGGCCACCAGCAGTACCGGCTCGTGCCAGAAATCAGTGACCGCGCCGCCGCGCTGGTCCACGCCGATCATGGTGTAGACCGACAGAATCAGTGTTGCCGAAGCAATCGCGCCATAACGTTCGCCCAGCGCGCCGAGCATGGTCAGGCAAAAGCTGGCCAGCGCAAAGGCGATGATAAAGAGGACGGGGTAGGGGAAGAGCAGTTCGACGGACAGGGCGGCGACCATGAAACACACTAGCGTCACGGCGAGCGCGTTGAGGCGGCCCTGCCAACTGTCGTCGGTTTCGGCCAGGGCGCTGGCGATGATTCCCAGGAACAACGGGATCAGCAACCCCATTTGATCCTGATACCAACACAGCGCCATGGTGCCGGTCAGGGCGATGAATACCCGAACGCTGTAGCTGAATTTATCCAGCGCCCAGAGGCGACGCAGAGACTGCCGAAATGTGGTCGATGACATGAAGTGCGAAGGCCTTCCGAGGCAATGACGCTAAATTGAGCCACTAATGACGTCGACGCAATGGCGCCGATCACATCTGACAGCAAAATCTGTTCCCGGGAGTACGAGGGATCTGTTGCCGATAAAAAAATCTGTGGTTGGCAGAGAAACCTGTGGGAGCGGGCTTGCCCGCGAAGAGGCCGGTACATTCAACATCTATGTTGACTGTCAGACCGCTATCGCAGCCAAGCCAGCTCCCACAATTGACCGCATTCCACATTCAGGTTGCGTGAGTCAGACAAATTGCGCGGCAGCGTAACCGGAGGCCCAGGCCCACTGGAAATTGAAGCCCCCCAGATGCCCGGTGACATCGAGCACTTCGCCGATGAAATACAGCCCAGGGCTTTTCAGCGATTCCATGGTCTTGGACGAAACTTCGCGCGTGTCGACGCCGCCCAGGGTCACTTCGGCAGTGCGGTAGCCTTCAGTGCCAGCCGGCACGACTTTCCAGCTCGCCAGTTTTTCGGCAATGTCCGCCAGCTCGGCGTGGGTGTACTGCTTCATCGGTTTGGAGACGAACCAGTTATCCGCCAACAGATTGGCCATCTTCTTGGTGAAGATTTCACCGAGCAAGGTTTTCAACTCGCTATTCGGGCGTTCGGCCTGCTGCTGTTGCAGCCAGTCAGGCACGTCGTGATCCGGCATCAGGTTGATTTGCACCGTGTCGCCGGATTCCCAGAACGATGAAATCTGCAAGATCGCCGGCCCGCTAAGGCCGCGGTGAGTGAACAGGATATTCTCGCGGAAACTCTGATCGTTGCAGCTCACCAGGCAATCCACCGACGTGCCCGACAGCTCGGTGCAAAGCTCCTTGAGCTGATCGGTGATAGTGAACGGCACGAGGCCGGCGCGGGTCGGCAGCAGGTCGTGACCGAACTGCTTGGCGACTTGATATCCGAAGCCGGTGGCGCCCAGGGTCGGAATCGACAGGCCACCGGTGGCGATCACCAGAGACTCACAGGTAATTTGGTCGAGGGTGGTTTGCAGCAGATAGCCGCTTTCCATTTTCTCGATGTGCTGGATCGAGGTATCCAGGTGCAGGCTGACGCCGACCTGATCGCACTCGTCGAGCAGCAGGCCAAGGATGTCGCTGGATTTGTTATCGCAGAACAACTGGCCGAGTTTCTTCTCGTGGTACGGCACGCCGTGTTTGGCCACCAGACCGATGAAATCCCACTGGGTGTAGCGCGCCAGGGCGGATTTGCAGAAATGCTCATTCTGCGAGAGGAAATTGCCCGGCTCGGTGTACATGTTGGTGAAATTGCAGCGTCCACCGCCCGACATCAGGATTTTCTTGCCGGCCTTGTTCGCATGGTCGAGCAACATCACCTTGCGCCCGCGCCCGGCGGCGGTCAGCGCACACATCAACCCTGCGGCGCCAGCGCCAATGATCACGACTTCGGTAGAGCGCAAAACGGTGTCCTCACACTAATTTTAAATTCACCGGCAAACCAATGTGGGAGCGGGCTTGCCCGCGATGGCGGACTGACAGACAACATTGTGTTGAATGTACTGGCCTCATCGCGGGCAAGCCCGCTCCCACAGGGAAGTGCGCTGTTTTTAAAGGATGCGTACGCGCAACGAGCGGCCTTTGATTTTACCGTCGTTCAGGCGCTGCAAGGCTTGCTTGGCGATTCCGCGTTCCACGGCCACATAGGCCTGGAAGTCGAAAATCGCAATCTTGCCGACCTGGGCACCCGGGATGCCGGCGTCACCCGTCAGTGCACCAAGAATGTCGCCCGGACGTACCTTGTCTTTACGGCCCGCACCAATGCACAGCGTGCTCATCACCGGCAGCAGCGGTGCGCCGCCCTGGGACTTGAGGTTGTCCAACTGATCCCAGCTCAACGGCGACTTCTGCAGTTGCTCGATGGCCTGGGCGCGGTGCGCTTCGGACGGTGCGACCAGGCTGATCGCGATGCCTTTCTCGCCCGCACGACCGGTACGGCCGACACGGTGAATGTGGATTTCCGAGTCGCGGGCCAGTTCGACGTTGATCACCATGTCCAGCATATCGATGTCCAGACCGCGCGCGGCGACGTCGGTGGCGACCAGTACCGAAGTACTGCGGTTGGCGAACATGGCCAATACCTGATCGCGGTCACGCTGTTCCAGATCACCCTGCAGACCCACGGCGGAGATGCCTTTGGAGGTCAGGTGATCAACGGTTTCCTGAACCTGCTGCTTGGTGAAGCAGAAGGCCACGCAGGACGCCGGACGGAAATGCGCGAGGACTTTGACCACCGCGTCCATACGCTCTTCCGGAGAGATTTCGTAGAAGCGCTGCTCGATCTGCGTATCGTCGTGGAACGCCTCGGCCTTCACGATCTGAGGGGTGCGCATGAATTTCGACGCCAGTTGCTTGATGCCCACCGGGTACGTGGCGGAGAACAGCAGGGTCTGGCGGCGCTCCGGGGTCTGGGCGATGATTTCTTCGATGGAATCGTAGAAACCCATGTCGAGCATGCGGTCGGCTTCGTCGAGGATCAGCGTGTTCAGGCCATGGAGCACCAGCGAACCCTTGCGCAAGTGCTGCTGGATGCGCCCCGGGGTGCCGACGATGATGTGCGCGCCATGCTCCAGCGAGCCGATCTGCGGGCCGAAGGACACGCCGCCGCACAGGGTCAGCACCTTGATGTTGTCTTCGGCACGGGCCAGACGACGGATTTCCTTGGCAACCTGGTCAGCCAACTCGCGAGTCGGGCAAATGACCAGCGCCTGGCAACCGAAGAAGCGCGGATTGATCGGGTTCAGCAGGCCGATACCGAAGGCGGCGGTCTTGCCGCTGCCGGTCTTGGCCTGGGCGATCAGGTCCATCCCCTTGAGGATCACCGGCAAGCTTTGCGCCTGGATCGGCGTCATCTGGGCATAACCGAGGGAGTCGAGGTTAGCCAGCATGGCGGCGGACAGCGGCAAAGTATTAAAAGCGGTGGCGATGGTGGTCACGGGACTGGCCTGCAAAACAAAATGTCGCGCAGTGTATCAGTCTCGTGGCCATTCGCCCTAAGGCTCGATGTGTTCTTCCGGATGCCTGACGCGCCGTCCGTCAGTTCTAGACAGCTGCGAGAAGATCGTTGCAGCCAGCATCGCCATGATTCCGACCGTCACAAACGTCAGCTGGAACGCGCCCAGAACCGTGTCTACGCCGTCATTGCCGATCTCCGCCGTGAAGCCACCGAGCAAGGCGCCGGCGCAGGCCACACCGAGGCTCAGGGACAATTGCGCGACCACCGACAGCAAACTGTTGCCGCTGCTGGCGCTGGCGTCGTCGAGGTCGATCAGCGTGACGGTGTTCATTGCGGTGAACTGCAAGGAGTTGATCGCTCCCAGAATGGCCAACTGAGCCAGCAGCAGCCAATACGGCGTCTGCTCGCTGACCAGGCCCATGCTTGCCAGCATGATTCCCAGCGCCAATGTGTTACCGGTCAGCACGCTGCGGTAGCCGAAACGTTCGATCAGCGGCCGCGCCACCGACTTGGCGACCATCGCGGCCGCAGCCAGGGGCAACATGCTCATCCCGGCCTGTGACGGTGAGTAACCCAGCGCCACTTGCAGCAGCAACGGCACCAGGAACGGTAATGCGCCGCTGCCGAGGCGAGCGAACAGGTTGCCGAGGATGCCCACGGCGAAGGTCCGGGTCTTGAACAGCGACGGCGCAAACAGCGGATTGTCGATGTGCCCGGCCCGTAGCCAATACGCCGCCAGACACGCCATGCCGCCAAACAGCAGCAACATCACTCGCAGGTGCGGCAGGTGCAATTCACCGAGGCCTTCCATGGCGATGGTGATCAGCACCATCGCCGCGCCGAACAGCAAAAAGCCCAGGCTATCGAAGCGGGTGCGCTCACTGCCGCGCAGGTCGGGAATGAATTTCCATACCGCGTAGCAACCGAGGACACCCACCGGCAGGTTGATCAGGAAGATCCAGTGCCAGGTCAGGTATTGCACCATCCAGCCGCCCATGGGCGGACCGATCAGCGGGCCGAGCAGGCCAGGAATGGTAATGAACCCCATGATCCGCACCAGCTCCGAGCGCGGATACGCGCGCAGCACCACCAATCGCCCGACCGGCAGCATCAACGCGCCGCCCAAGCCCTGAATCACCCGGGCGCCGATGAGCATGCTCAGGGTGCTGGACAAGGCGCAGAGCAATGAGCCGAAGCTGAACAGGAGGATCGCGCCGAAGAAGATTTTCCGAGTACCGAAGCGGTCGGCGATCCAGCCGGAGGCGGGGATCAGTAAGGCGACGGTGAGCATGTAGGCGATGATGACGCCTTGCATGCGCAACGGGTCTTCGGCCAGGTCCCGGGCCATGGCGGGGAGGGCGGTGTTGAGGATCGTCCCGTCGAGGGATTGCATGAAGAAAGCAATGGCCACAACCCACGGTAACCAGCGGGCGGTGACAGCGTCGAGAGGTGGGCGGTTGGGCATGGGACCTCTTGTGGGTTGGTCTGGTAACCGTTGATCGTTCCCACGCTCCGCGTGGGAATGCATCCTGTGACGCTCTGCGTCACGCCTGCATTGGGACGCGGAGCGTCCCGGGCGGCATTCCCATGCAGAGCGTGGGAACGATCTGTGTCAGAGGGTCAAGGTCAATCGGCTGACGAGCGCGCCCGGCAACAACGCCGAGGCCGTGGCTCGCTGACTGTAGGTGCTGGCCGACAACATCAGCTCGCGTTCCTCGGTCAACGCTTCCAGCTGCGAACCGAGCAGGCTGTAGGCGCTGTCATCGAAACGCATGGTGCTGACCGGTGCCTGAATCTCGCCGTTCTCGACCCAGAAGGTCGCGAACCGTGTCATGCCGGTCAGGCGCGCCGCCGGTTGGTCCGAGTAGTTCAGGTACCACAGGTTGCTGATATACAAACCGGTGCCCAGTTGCTTGAGGATCTCGGCGTCAGGCAACGAGCCGGCCGCCATGTTCAACGCACTTGGCGCTTCACCGCCGCCAGCACCGTTGGCGGTCAGGCCGTACTCGGCGGCGCTGCGTGAACCGACCAGTTGCTCACCCGCCTTGCCCTCAACAATCAGCCGCAGATCACTGCGCGGATAACCTTCACCGGAGAACGCCGGGCTCAGGGAGCCGCTGACTTTTTCATCCAGGGACACCAACGGGCTGAACGAACTGTCGCCACCGTAGAGCTTCTGCAACGGACTGCTTTTGCTGGCAATCGACTGCGCCGAGAACCCGCCCCAGCTGAGCATGCCCATGATTTCTTCCAGGGCCGCCGGCGCGAGGTAGGCGCGGTACTGACCCGGCGCCAGCGTGCGCAATGGCCGCCCGAGAAACGCCAACTGCTCGCGGGCCTGCTGGAAACGCCGGGCAAAGCCTTCGCTGCTCCAGTCGTGCCCGGCATAGCTGGCTTTCACCGCCTGACCGTTTTCATGGAACAGGCTGAAATCGAAGTTGAAGCTGTTGGCCTGATGCCAGCCGAACGCGCCCGAAGAACTGGCGAAACCGCGACTGATCGGCCCGGCGGCATAGAAACCGACCAGATCCAGCCCCTCGCCGGCCTGAGTGATTTCAGCGACCACCTGCTCGGTGTCCGGCAGCGGATGATCCTGCACGTTGTTGCTCTGCCAGTCGTCATGGTTGAGCAGCAGGTACGGGTCCTGAGGCAGCAACGGCAGGGTTTCGCGCAACTGTTGTAGCCCATCGGCCAGACGCTGAAGGTCGACTTCCGGATCGCCCGACAACGTGATATCGAGGTCGGCGTGGCGGCCGTCGTTGATCAGTTTGAAGCCGATGCTTGCCTGCTGCACCTGCCCGGCCTGACGGACTTTGGCGTGGTTGAAGCGCACGAAAGCCGACGACTCGGCGGCGTAGCTGAGGGTGAACTGCTCCGGCGTGCGCAGTGCCTCGCGCAGCCAATTGACCAGCTCCTTGAATGACTCGGCCTGGCTATTTGAAGTGCTCGTGGAAGTACTCATCAGGCGTCTCCTCCAAACACATCCACATTGCTGAACACACAGGCCGGCGACGCATGGCCGACGCGGATCACCTGGTTCGGTTCGCCCTTGCCACAGTTCGGCGTGCCTAGCACTTTGACGGTGTTGGCATCGCCGACAGCGCTGAGGCTTTTCCAGAATTGTGCGGAAATCGCCCGGTAGTTCGGGTTCTTCACCACACCCTTGAGCTCGCCGTTTTCGATCAACTGGCCCCATTCGCAACCAAACTGGAACTTGTTGCGCGCATCGTCGATCGACCACGAACGGTTGGTGCTCATCAAAATGCCGTGCTCGATATTGCCGATCAGCTGCTCCAGCGGCTGATCGCCGGGCTCGATGTTGAGGTTGGCCATGCGGTCGATCGGCGGGCGGTTCCAGCCGCAGGCGCGGCTGTTGGCAACGCCATCCATGCCGGCACGAAATTGCGACAGCGCGCCGCCCAATGGCCGCAGCAGCAAACCTTCTTTAATCAGAAATTGCTTGCTGGCGGCGCTGCCGTCGTCGTCATGGCCGTAGCTGGCGAGTTGCTCGGGGATGTCCGGGTCGAACGTCACGTTGAGCAGTTCGGAGCCGTATTGCAGGCTGCCGAAATCTTCTGCCTTGACGAAACTGGTGCCGGCGTAATTGCGCTCATCGCCGAGGATGCGGTCCAACTCCAGCGGGTGACCGATGGACTCGTGGATTTGCAGCATCATCTGATCAGGCATCAGCAACAAATCGCGCGGGCCTTGCGGAGTGTTCGGCGCCAGCAGCAATTGCAGCGCCTGGTCGGCGACTTTCGGGCCGGCACCGATCAGGCCGCAACGGCTGATCACATCAAAGCCGCCCTGCTGGCCGAAGTTCTCGCGGCCAAGACTGCGAGTCTGGCTGTCGCTGCCGTCGTAGGCGGTGACGTCCACGCTCGGGTAAACGAAGCGCTGGGCCTGACGCAGTTCGGCGCCGGCGCTGTTGAGGTAGATTTGCTCGACATTGGTGATGCCGATGCTCGCCTGCCAGTTCACCAGTCGCTCGTCCTTGGGCACGGCGGCGGATTCGGCGCCGAGCAGTTGGTAGCAATCGCTCAGGGACGGGAAGGGCTGGTCGAAGTTGGGCGAGAAATAGTCGGCGCGATCGCTGGAGACGGCTTGCTCACGCAGGTCGAGCAGGGCGTGGGGCTTGAGTCGACGGGCGTGTTGCTCGGCTTTCTCCAGCGCGGCTTGCAGGCCGGATTGGGACAGGTCGTTGGTCGCGGCATAGGCTTCGACGCCGTTGACCCGAACGGTCAGCATCGCGCCTTCGTCGCGGCTCAGGCTCGGCGGTTCGGCGACGTTCTTGCGCACCGACAGGTACTGGCCGGACTCGCGCACATAACGCAGCGAAAAGAATTCAGCGCCCGTGCGCAAGGCAGCAAAACGCTGCTTGAGCTGGGGGTGGAAATCGAACATTCGGGAACCTCCTTGGTATGGAGTGGCGATGTGTCGGTATTGCGAGGGGATGAAGCGTTTGCGTGGCGCTAGATTAGGCTTGGGCGGGGGGTAGATCAAGGGCGCAGCGGTGTAGGGAGGGATTGCCCGGTGTATGGCATGAAGTTATGTGTTGTTTGGTCGGGCCCCTTCGCGGGCAAGCCCGCTCCCACAGTGGGCTTGGGTGGATTACAAATTGCGAATCCACCCCGGAACCTGTGGGAGCGGGCTTGCCCGCGATTGGCCGCGATGCGGTGTTACGGCTTACTGAGCGGTAGGGCTCACATCCCGCAACGGCTTGCCACGCACCGGTGCATCACCGGCCACGTAGTATTTGGCCGTGCTACGCGGCAATGGCTTGCGACCGCGGATCTTGTCGGCGATTTTCTCGGCCATCATGATCGTTGGCGCGTTCAGGTTGCCGGTGGTGATGATCGGCATGATCGAGGCATCGACCACGCGCAGGGCTTGCAGGCCGTGCACACGACCTTCGCCATCGACCACGGCCATCTCGTCGGTGCCCATCTTGCACGAGCAGGACGGGTGGAACGCGGTTTCGGCGTGCTCGCGGATGAACTTGTCCAGTTGCTCATCGGTTTGCACGTCAATGCCCGGGCTGATTTCACGACCACGGAAGGCGTCCAGTGCAGGCTGTTGCATGATTTCACGGGTCAGGCGGATGCCGTCGCGGAATTCCTGCCAGTCCTGCTCGGTGGCCATGTAGTTGAACAGAATGCTCGGGTACTCGCGCGGATCCTTGGACTTGGCCTGGATGCGACCACGGCTTGGCGAACGCATGGAACCCATGTGCGCCTGGAAGCCGTGCTCTTTCACGCCGTTGCTGCCGTTGTAGTTAATCGCCACCGGCAGGAAGTGGTACTGAATGTTCGGCCAATCGAATTCCGGACGGGTGCGGATGAAACCACCGGCCTCGAACTGGTTGCTGGCGCCGATGCCGGTGCCGTTGAACAGCCACTCGGCACCAATGGCCGGCTGGTTGTGCAGCAGCAGCGAGGGGTACAGCGAGACCGGTTGGGTGCAGGCGTATTGCAGGTACAGCTCAAGGTGATCCTGCAGGTTTTCACCCACGCCCGGCAGGTCGTGGACCACCGGGATGTCGAGCTTGTTCAGCAGTTCGGCCGGGCCGACACCGGAGCGTTGCAGAATCTGCGGCGAAGCGATGGCGCCGGAGCACAGCAGCACTTCCTTGCGGGCACGGGCTTCAACGCGCTCTTCAGCGGCGCCGATCAGGTAACGCACGCCGACCGCACGCTTGCCTTCGAACAGGATCTTGTCGGTCAGGGCGTGAGTGACGATGGTCAGGGTCGAACGCTTCTTGGCGACGTCCAGGTAACCGCGAGCGGTACTGGCGCGACGGCCGTTCGGCGTCACGGTGCGGTCCATCGGGCCGAAACCTTCTTGCTGGTAGCCGTTGAGGTCTTCGGTACGCGGGTAACCGGCTTGCACGCCGGCTTCAACCATCGCGTGGAACAGCGGGTTGTTGCCGGCTTTCGGCGTGGTCACGCTGACCGGGCCGTCGCCACCGTGGTAGTCGTTCGGGCCGATGTCACGGGTTTCTGCCTTGCGGAAATACGGCAGGCAGTCGAGGTAGCTCCAGTCTTCCAGACCGGGCAGCTTCGACCAGTTGTCGTAGTCCATGGCGTTACCACGGATGTAGCACATGCCGTTGATCAGGGAAGAACCACCCAAGCCCTTGCCGCGACCGCATTCCATCCGGCGGCCGTCCATGTGTGGCTCTGGATCGGTTTCATACGCCCAGTTGTAGCGACGACCTTGCAGCGGGAACGCCAGGGCGGCCGGCATTTGCGTGCGGAAGTCGAGACGGTAATCCGGGCCGCCCGCTTCGAGCAGCAGCACAGTGACGCCTTCGTCTTCAGTCAGACGGGTCGCCAGGGTGTTACCGGCCGAGCCGGCACCGATGATGATGTAATCGAATTCTTGGGACATTGAATGCACCCTCTTTGAAGTTGGTCAGGTCAGGCGAGTGCTTCGCACTCGATCGCGGGCAAGCCACGCTCCCACAGGGTCGGGGTTGCCGCAGATTTGGCGAACGACGCCAAACCTGTGGGAGCGGGCTTGCCCGCGATGACGGCCTCGCAGGCGAAACAAATACCGCCTTAGAACACCGAGGCGTAATCGCCCAGTTCGACCTGTACCGATTTGATGCGTGTGAAGTTGTTCAGCGAGCTGATGCCGTTCTCACGGCCCACACCCGACTGCTTGTAGCCGCCGACCGGCATCTTGGCGTCGGACTCGCCCCAGGCGTTGATCCAGCAGATACCGGCTTCCAGTTGATGGATCACACGGTGAGCACGGTTCAGGTCCTTGGTGACAACGCCCGCCGCCAAACCGAACTCGGTGTCGTTGGCGCGACGGATCACTTCTTCTTCGGTTTCGTAGGTCAGGATGCTCATCACCGGGCCGAAGATTTCTTCGCGAACGATGGTCATCTCGTCGGTGCAATCGGTGAACACGGTCGGTGCCACGAACGCGCCTTTGGCGAATTCGCCGTCGGTCAGACGATCGCCGCCGCACAGCAGACGAGCGCCTTCTTCCTTACCTTTGGCGATGTAACCCAGCACGCTTTCCATGTGGGCGAAGCTGACCAGCGGGCCGAAGTTGGTGTTTTCGTCTTCCGGGTTACCGACGCGAATGCGCGCAACGCGCTCAACGATCTTGGCTTCGAACGCGGCTTTCAGGTGGCTCGGTACGAACACGCGAGTGCCGTTGGTGCAGACCTGACCGGAGCTGTAGAAGTTGGCCATCATCGCGGTGTCGGCGGCACGATCCAGATCGGCGTCGTCGAAGATGATCAGCGGGGATTTGCCGCCCAGTTCCATGGTCACGTCTTTCAGCGACGAGGCGGAAGCGCTGGCCATGACCTTCTTGCCGGTGTCGGTGCCGCCGGTGAAGGAGATTTTTTCGATGCGTGGGTGTTCGGTCAGCCAGGTGCCGACTTCACGGCCGCTGCCGGTCAGGACGTTGAACACGCCGGCTGGCAGGCCTGCTTCGGTGTAGATTTCGGCCAGTTTCAGCGTGGTCAGGGAAGTGACTTCGCTTGGCTTGAAGATCATCGCGTTACCGGCCGCCAGGGCAGGTGCGGATTTCCACAAAGCGATCTGGATCGGGTAGTTCCACGCGCCGATACCGGCCACGACGCCCAGTGGCTCGCGACGGGTGTAGACGAAAGATGTGGTGCGCAGCGGAATCTGCTCGCCTTCGATGGCCGGCACCAGGCCTGCGTAGTACTCCAGCACGTCAGCGCCGGTAACGATGTCGACGTAACGGGTTTCGGAGTACGCCTTGCCGGTGTCCAGGGTTTCCAGGGCGGCCAGTTCATCGTTGCGCTCGCGCAGGATGTCGACGGCACGACGCAGGATGCGCGAACGCTCCATGGCAGTCATCGCAGCCCAGATTTTCTGGCCCTTTTCGGCGCTGACTACCGCGCGCTCAACGTCTTCCTTGGTCGCACGTTGTACGGTTGCGAGGACTTCACCGTTAGCCGGGTTGATGGCTTCGAAAGTGGCGTCGCTGCTGGCGTCACTGTAGCCGCCATCGATGTAGAGTTTTTGCAGTTCGAAACGGGCCATAAAGTCCTCGCAAGAGCATTAAGTTGGTTGGCGTTAACCACTGGGGCGTGCCGTGTAGCGTTGGCGACGCTGATCAGTAGCGGTTCAGGGGCTGAGCGATTATGTGTGCTCTAACTCACCTGCTTGGCCAGTTGGAAATCCATGTATTCGTAAGCGATCTGGTGCGCCTGCCCGGTGTCGAAAGCATCTCCCGACAGCGCGCCGCGCAACCACAAACCGTCAATGAGGGCTGCCAGGCCACGGGCGGCGGTGCGCGCATCATCGAGCGGCAACACACGGCGGAACTGGCAGCACAGGTTGGAATACAGACGGTGATCGTTGATCCGCTGCAACCTGTGCAATGACGGGTGGTGCATGCTGGTGGCCCAGAAGGCCAGCCAGGTTTTCATTGCCGGGCCATTGACCTGGCTGGCATCGAAGTTGCCTTCGATAATCACCTGGAGGTGAGCCCGTGGGCTGGTGTCCTCCAACGCCTGACGGCGCGCGGTGACGTTCTCGCTGAGGACACTCATCAGGTACTGCGCCGTGGCGGCGATCAGGCCGTTTTTGTCCTTAAAGTAGTGACTGATGATGCCATTCGAGACACCGGCCAAACGGGCGATCAGCGCAATGCTGGCGTCCCCCATGCCGACCTGATCGACGGCCTGCATCGTGGCATCGATCAATTGCTGACGGCGGATGGGTTGCATACCGACCTTGGGCATCTTGCACATCTCCTTAGGCCTTCCGGTGGACGAAATTCGGCTACCGGATTGAGGGCCAGTCTATTTTGTTTTGATTGAACGTTCAATCAACAAAGAATAAGATCTGCGACAAATCGTCGCTGCTTACAGATTTTTCCTACGTGTAAATGGCGATAAACCGACATCCAAAAATGCTCGAAACCTATACGCGCAGGCGTTCCAAGGGTTTCGGGCTTTTTTCGGGGTGTCTTTATATCACCCACTGGTCGGCTGCCAACTAACCGATTGGTCGGGTACCGCGTTGCCTTGTGTTCTTCTCTCGCACTGCCTGGAGCATCTGTGCCATGAGTTCTGCCTCTCTAATAAAGACCCCACCCGAGAAGGTGACGGTCAACGGTTGGGTGTTCTACACCTCTACCGCGCTGATCCTGCTGTTGACCGCCATTCTGATCATCGCCCCGCAAGAGGCCGGCAGAATGCTCGGCATTGCCCAGGCCTGGTTGTCCCGCAGCTTCGGCTGGTACTACATGGTGGTGATCGCCGCTTATCTGGTTTTTGTGGTGGGCCTGGCGTTTTCGTCCTACGGCAAACTCAAACTGGGCAGCAAGGATGACACCCCGGACTTCAGCTACGGCGCCTGGGCGGGGATGCTGTTCTCGTCGGGTATCGGCATCTCGTTGCTGTACTTCGGTGCTTCCGAACCACTGGACCATTACTTCAATCCGCCGGAAGGCGTGGCCGGCAGCAACCTTGCGGCTCGTCAGGCGGTACAACTGACGTTCCTGCATTGGGGCCTGCATGGCTGGGCGATCTACGCACTGGTCGGCCTGGCCGTGGCGTACTTTGCCTACCGTCATAACCAGCCGCTGGCGTTGCGTTCGGCGCTGTATCCGCTGGTCGGCGAGCGTTGGGTCAAAGGCGCCGCCGGTCATGCGGTGGACGGCTTCGGTATGTTCGTGACCCTGCTGGGGCTGGTGACGAACCTGGGGATTGGTTCGCTGCAAGTGTCGTCGGGCCTTGAAAACCTGTTCGGCATGGAACACAGCAACACCAATCTGCTGATCGTGATCATCGTGATGAGCACCGTGGCGACCATCGCCGCTGTGTCCGGCGTGGAAAACGGCATTCGCCGTCTGTCCAACCTGAACATCGTGCTGTTCAGCGGTCTGCTGATTTTCGTGCTGTTGTTCGGCCCGACCCTGCACCTGCTCAACGGCTTTGTACAGAACATCGGTGACTACCTGAACGGCGTGGTGCTGAAGACCTTCGACCTCTATGTGTATGAAGGTGACAGTGAGAAGTCCGACCGCTGGCTGGGCCTGTGGACCCTGTTCTACTGGGCCTGGTGGATTTCCTGGGCGCCATTCGTAGGCATGTTTATCGCGCGTATTTCCCGTGGTCGCACGGTGCGTGAACTGGTGGCAGGCGTGCTGCTGATTCCGCTGGGTTTCACCCTGGCCTGGCTGTCGATCTTCGGTAACTCGGC
Organism: Pseudomonas wuhanensis; assembly: GCF_030687395.1. Classification (GTDB taxonomy): domain Bacteria; phylum Pseudomonadota; class Gammaproteobacteria; order Pseudomonadales; family Pseudomonadaceae; genus Aquipseudomonas; species Aquipseudomonas wuhanensis. The sequence goes on from NZ_CP117430.1 coordinate 521,042, forward strand.
CCTGGACCTGGTGATGAACCATGGGGCGGTGGAGCTCGGGAAGACGGCGCTGGAACAGCCGTCGATGGCGATCTATCAGTTGCTTGAGCATTACCCGGCGTCGAAGATTGTGATCGGCGTGTCGATTTTCGTCGGCTTCGTGCTGTTCCTGACCCCGGCGGATTCCGGCGCGGTGATGATGGCCAACCTTTCCTGCAAGGGCGGCAATGTTGATGAGGATGCGCCGCACTGGCTGCGGATTTTCTGGTCAGCGGTGATCACCCTGGTGACCATCGGTCTGCTGTTCGCCGGTAACTTCGAAGCCATGCAAACCATGGTGGTGTTGGCGGGGCTGCCGTTCTCGGTGGTGCTGGTGTTCTTCATGTTCGGCTTGCACAAGGCCATGCGCCAGGACGTGCAGATCGAACAGGAGCAAGCGGAACTGGCGGCGCGTGGTCGTCGCGGTTTCAGTGAGCGTCTGACCCAGCTGGATCTGCAACCGAATCAGTCGATCGTTCAGCGTTTCATGGACAAGCAAGTCAGCCCGGCGCTGGAAGAAGCCGCCGTGCAGTTGCGTGGTCAGGGCCTGGAAGTGCAGACGCTACTGGGCAAGTCGAAGCGTTGCATGGGCGTGCGGATCGAGATGGAAGAGGGCAACCCTTTTGTCTACGAAGTGAGCCTGGACGGTTATCTGGCGGCGGCGCGTGAAACAGTGTCGGCCGAAAGCGCCGATGAACCGCGCGCACGTTACTACCGTGCCGAGGTGTACCTGCACAACGGCAGCCAAGACTACGACCTGATGGGCTTCACCCAGGATCAGATCACCCGTGACGTGCTCGATCAGTTTGAAAGCCATCGGCAGTTGCTTGGCCGAGTGTATAGCTGAGACTTGAGGTGATGCGGTGCAGTGAATGCACCGCATCTTTATTGTGGCGAGGGGGCTTGCCCCCGTTCGGCTGCGAAGCAGTCGTAAACCCGGGCAACGCGATCTTTCTGAATACCGCGGTGTCTGGTTTTGGGGCCGCTGCGCGACCCAACGGGGGCAAGCCCCCTCGCCACAGTTGTCGGTATTCCAAGCCTGATATCTGCACTAACAAAAACGCCGCGATCATCTCGCGGCGTTTTTGTGTCTGCTGCTTCCTACCCCAGGTTCTTGCCGAGCAGCGCGTGATACAGCTCGCTGTCGCCGAGAATCCCGACAACCTTGTTGTTGTCATGCAGCACCAGTTTGTTGCCGGTCTGGTAACGAATCTGCAGCGCATCGCGCATGCCGATGTTGGAGTCCACCAGTGTTGGCCGACGCTGCAAACCTTCAACCGCTTGCCCTGGTATCCAGTTCTGCAGGTCCAGGCTCGAACCGTTCTGACGTGCACCTTTGATGGTGTTGCCTTCGGCCAGGTCCAGCCACGAATCGCCGCCTGGATCCAGGCACACCGAACCGTTGATGCGTTTGCAGTTGTCCAGGGTGCGCATCAGGCTGCGACCGCACAACACGTTCAGCGGATTGGTGTGGGCGACGAAGGTGCGCACGTAATCGTCCGCAGGGTTCAGAACGATCTCTTCCGGCTTGCTGTACTGGATGATCCGGCCATCTTTCATGATCGCGATACGGCTGCCCAGCTTCAGGGCTTCATCGAGGTCGTGACTCACGAACACGATGGTCTTGCTCAGTTTGCGTTGCAGCTCCAGCAGTTCGTCTTGCAGTCCCTGGCGGATCAGCGGGTCGAGGGCCGAGAACGGTTCGTCCATCAGCAGAATATCGGCGTCCATCGCCAGCGCGCGGGCCAGGCCGACACGCTGTTGCATACCACCGGAGAGCTCATCGGGTTTTTTGTTGCGCCACTGGGTCAGGCCGACCAGTTCGAGTTTTTCATCGACCAGTTTTTTCCGTTCCTTCTCCGGGCGCCCCTGCATTTCCAGGCCGAAGCTGATGTTTTCGCGCACCGTGAGCCAAGGCATCAGGGCGAACTTCTGGAACACCATCGCGATGCGCTTGGTGCGCATCATTTTCAGTTCCGCCGGGGTGCAGGAAGCGATGTCGATCTGCTTGCCTTCGTGCTCGACGAACAGCTTGCCACGGCTCACGGTGTTGAGACCGTTGATGCAGCGCAGCAGGCTGGACTTGCCCGAGCCGGACAGGCCCATCAGTACGCAGATTTCACCTTTTTCAATGTCCAGGCTGGCTTTTTCGACACCGACGATTTGCCCGGTCTTTTTCAGGATTTCGTTGCGGGTCATGCCCTGGTCGAGGAGTTTGAGGGCCTCGCGGGGATCCTTGGAGAAGATCACATCCACGTCTTCGAAGCGAATAATGCTCATGCGTCACCCCCTACTTTGGCTTCGGGTTGTTTGCAGATACGGTCGAGCATGATCGCCAGCAGTACGATCGCCAGGCCTGCTTCGAAGCCCAGTGCGATATCAGCAGTGTTCAGTGCGTTGACCACGGGTTTGCCCAGGCCGTCGGCGCCCACCAGTGCCGCGATCACCACCATCGACAACGACAGCATGATGCACTGGGTGATGCCGGCCGCGATGCTTGGCATGGCGTGGGGCAGTTCAATCCGTGAAAGCAGTTGACGGCGCGAGCAGCCGAAGGCTTTGCCAGCGTCCATCAATTCCTGCGGAACATCGCGAATACCCAGGTAGGTCAGGCGGATAGGCGCGGCAATCGCGAACACCACCGTCGAGATCAGACCCGGGACCACACCCAGACCGAAGAGGGTCAGGGTAGGAATGAGGTATACGAAGGTCGGCACGGTCTGCATCAGATCGAGCACCGGCCGCATCACTGTGTAGAACATCGGTTTGTGCGCGGCGACGATGCCCAACGGCACGCCGATCAGCACGCACACCAGGGTAGCGAACAACACCTGGGCGAGGGTTTCCATGGTTTCCTGCCAGTACCCCAGATTGAGGATCAGCAGAAAGGAGATGACGACAAAAGCGGTCAGGCCCCATTTGCGTTGGATGAAGTGCGCCAGTAGTGCGATGAGGCCGATCAATGCCAGCGGGTTGAACCAGGTCAGCGCAAAAGTCACGCCGTGGATCATCGTTTCCAGGGACACGGCGATGGCGTCGAAGGTATTGGCGCCGTGTTGCGTCAACCATTCAACGAAGCCCGCGATGTACTGGCCTAAAGGTATTTTCTGATCAATCAGCATGGTAGTGAACGTCCGCATGCAAGGAAATAAACAGCCCGGGCGGGCGAGCCCGCCCGGCGTAAGCGATTTTACTGTGCGAGCTTGGCTTTCACGGCCTCCAGGCCAGGTTTACCGTCAATGGTGGTCACGCCAGCCAGCCAGGTATCGAGTACCTGTGGATTCTTTTTCAGCCAGGCCTTGGCGGCCGCGTCAGGCTTCATTTTGTCGTCCAGGACGTTGCCCATCAGCGTGCTTTCCATGTCGAGGGTGAACACCAGGTTTTTCAGCAACTGACCCACGTTGCTGCATTCCTGTACGTAGCCCTTGCGGGTGTTTGTGTAGATGGTCGCCTGGCCGAAGTTCGGGCCGAAGAATTCGTCGCCGCCGGTCAGGTACTTCATCTTGAATCGTGTGTTCATCGGGTGTGGCTCCCAGCCCAGGAACACCACGGCAGTGTTGCGGCGCTGGGCGCGATCGACTTGCGAGAGCATGCCTGCCTCGCTGGACTCGACCACCTTGAAGCCGGCGTCTTTCAAGCCGAAGGCGTTCTTGTCGATCATGCTCTGGATCAGGCGGTTGCCGTCGTTACCCGGTTCGATGCCATAGATCTTGCCGTCGAGTTCTTTCTTGAACTTGGCGATGTCGGCGAAATCTTTCAGACCTTTGTTATACAACTCTTCGGGGACGGCGAGTGTGTATTTTGCGTTTTCCAGATTAGCGCGCACGGTTTCCACGGTGCCGGCATCGCGGTAGGCCTTGATGTCGTTTTCCATGGTCGGCATCCAGTTACCGAGGAACACGTCCATGTTCTTGCCATCGGCCAGGGACTTGTAGGTCACCGGCACGGAAATCATCGTGGTCTTGGTCTTGTAGCCCAGGGCATCGAGAACGACGCTGGTGGTGGCGGTGGTGACGGTAATGTCCGTCCAGCCGACATCGGAGAAGTTTACGGTGCCGCATTGGGCCGGTTCTGCGGCTTGAGCCAGGAACGGCAGACTCAGCATGGCGGCCAACAACAACGACGGGGAACCTTTCATAGGGGCGACTCCTTGGTGTTTTTTTTGGCAGTGTTCCGACTGTGGACCACCGCACTTATCTGTTGCGGTTGGATGGCGTTTTGGAGACAGCTTTACCACGGCGCCTTGCAATCGAGTCGATACGATCATGTACCAGTGAAAATCTGACGCCTACAGGGTGCGTCGTAACCAGTACAGGGATGGTCGCATCCAGTGTCGGTGACGTCGTTTACAGCTTTTTTCAGCCCGATTTGTCCCTCTGAACCGCAAAAAAACGGCGAAAACACTGCGTAAGCGGCCTGCGGCGCTAGCGGGCATGAGTGCGTCGGTGTGAGACGTTGAACGACATGACAAAAGCCTGATGATGCGGCCATCTCGGCGGATTGCAGCTTCAGCGTAGCAGCTCCGTCACTGGGCGCTTTTGCGCCTGGAGCAGGCACATCCAGGAGTTCAGCAGTAATGGCTATCAGCGTTTTCGACTTGTTCAAAATCGGCATCGGCCCTTCCAGTTCGCACACCGTGGGGCCTATGCGCGCCGCGGCGCTGTTCGTGCAAGGTTTGCGCGAGCAGGGGCTTCTGGAGCAGGTGTGTCGCGTCGAAGTCCAGCTGTATGGGTCGCTCTCGGCCACCGGCATCGGTCACGGCAGCGACAACGCGGTGATCATGGGGTTGATGGGCGAGTGGCCGGACGCGATCGATCCGTCGCAAATCGGCATCCGCATCGAGGCCCTGCGTGAAACCAACACGCTACTGCTCGACGGTCGCTTGTCGGTCCCGTTCATCTGGGCCCGGGACATGCGCCTGATCGACGAGAACCTGCCGTTCCATCCCAACGCCATGACCCTGGTTGCCGAAGGCGATCACGGCGAGCTGCATCGCGACACCTACTATTCCATCGGCGGCGGTTTTGTCGTCGATGAAGCACAGGCTTCCAGCGGCGTGGTGGATCTGGATCGCACCGTGCTGCCTTACGACTTCTCCAGTGCCGTCGAATTGCTCAGTCTGTGCAAGAAGCACAACCTGCGCGTGGCCGAATTGATGATGGCTAACGAGAAGGTCTGGCGCAGCGAAGAAGAAATTCGCGCCGGCCTGATGAAACTCTGGCGCGCGATGCAAGATTGCGTAGAACAAGGCCTCAAGCACGAAGGCATCCTGCCCGGTGGCCTGAACGTGCGTCGTCGCGCGGCCAAATTGCACCGCAGCCTGCAAGAACTGAACAAGCCCAACGTGATCGGCTCGACCCTGAGCGCCATGGAGTGGGTGAACCTGTTCGCCTTGGCGGTCAACGAAGAAAACGCTGCCGGCGGGCGCATGGTTACGGCACCGACCAACGGCGCGGCGGGGATCATTCCGGCGGTACTGCACTACTTCATGAAGTTCAGCGAGGCGGTGACCGACGCCAATGTGGTTGATTACTTCCTCAGTGCCGCGGCGGTAGGGATTCTGTGCAAGAAGAACGCCTCGATCTCCGGTGCTGAAGTCGGTTGCCAGGGTGAAGTCGGTTCGGCCTGCGCCATGGCGGCGGCCGGGTTGGCGGAGATTCTCGGGGCCACGCCGGAGCAGCTGTGTAACGCGGCGGAAATCGGCCTGGAACACAACCTCGGCCTGACCTGCGATCCCGTGGGCGGACTGGTGCAAGTGCCGTGCATCGAGCGCAATGCGATTGCCGCGGTGAAAGCGATTAACGCGGCGCAGATGGCTCTGCGGGGCGACGGTCAGCACTTTATCTCGCTGGACCGGGTGATCCGCACCATGCGTGATACCGGTGCCGACATGCACGACAAATATAAAGAGACATCGCGGGGTGGGTTGGCGGTTAGCGCGGTTGAGTGTTGAGACCGGGTTGACCCCATCGCGGGCAAGCCCGCTCCCACAAGGATTTGTGGTGCGTATTAGTTCTTCATCACACAACAAATCCTGTGGGAGCGGGCTTGCCCGCGATAGCGACAGATCAGTCAAAACTGCGCACCAAGTGAACACCCGCACCAAAATGCGCCACGTTTTGGCGCGTCGCTTACAGATAAGCCATTTCAACCAGATCCAGGATCCAAACCAGCCCTGACCGTCCGTCACCTGTGCTTGCGGTGACACTCTCTCCAGGCCCGCCGCAGCCCCGTTCCCACAAGTGCTACCGATTTGCTCACACGCAACGGGGTAGCGGGTTTGCGGCCTCTAATGGCACTTATGACCTCTTATCTCTGCGCGCCATATCTAGACGCATCGCGACGTCGTTTTCAGGAGTTATTGAACGTGTATTCAATTTTAGGCATGGCATTTGCTCTGTCATTACAAAGCCCGTCTCCCACGCGAGAACGATGGCAATAAAAAGAGCCTCCGCCTGAGGCCATCACCCGCTTTGTGTGAGGAGATACCGCGATGACGACGTTCAACTCCGGGGCCCAACCCCAGAACCGTGCGCCTCAATCCATCGGCTTTTTGCTGCTGGACAATTTCACGCTTATTTCTCTGGCCTCCGCAGTAGAACCTCTGCGCATGGCCAACCAATTGTCCGGCCGCGAGCTGTATCGCTGGACCACACTCACCGTCGATGGCGGTCAGGTCTGGGCCAGTGACGGTCTGCAGATCACTCCCGACGCCTCCATGCACAAAGCGCCTCCCCTGGACACCATCATCGTCTGCGGCGGTATTGGCATTCAGCGCACCGTGACCCGCGAGCACGTGTCGTGGCTGCAAAGCCAGGCGCGTCAGTCCCGTCGCCTCGGCGCAGTCTGCACCGGCAGCTGGGCCCTGGCGTGCGCCGGTCTGCTGGACGGTTTCGATTGCAGCGTGCACTGGGAATGCCTGGCGTCGATGCAGGAAGCTTTCCCGCGGGTGGCCATGAGCACCCGGCTGTTCACCCTCGACCGTAACCGTTTCACCAGCTCCGGCGGCACCGCGCCGCTGGACATGATGCTGCACCTGATCAGCCGCGATCACGGTCGTGAACTGTCGGCCGCGATTTCGGAGATGTTCGTCTACGAGCGCATCCGCAACGAGCAGGATCACCAGCGCGTGCCGCTCAAGCACATGCTCGGCACCAACCAGCCGAAACTGCAGGAAATCGTGGCGCTGATGGAAGCCAACCTCGAAGAGCCGATCGACCTCGACGAACTGGCGGTGTACGTCGCTGTTTCGCGTCGTCAGCTGGAGCGGCTGTTCCAGAAATACCTGCACTGCTCGCCGTCGCGTTACTACCTGAAACTGCGCCTGATCCGTGCTCGGCAATTGCTCAAGCAAACGCCGATGTCGATCATCGAAGTGGCGTCGGTATGTGGTTTCGTGTCTACGCCACACTTCTCCAAGTGCTACCGCGAATACTTCGGCATTCCGCCACGCGACGAGCGCGTGGGTTCCAACACCACACAGCAAGTGGCGATGATGCCGCTGCCGCAAGCCTTGGTGCTGTCGCCATTGTCCGGGCCGCTGTCGGCGTTGAGTCAGGCGCGCAACGAATCGACGTTTGCCAGCGTAAGGCTCTAAACCGAGGCGCCTTCATCGCGGGCAAGCCCGCTCCCACAGATTCTGTGTCGATGCGTTAATTGTGTATACGACGCAAATCACTGTGGGAGCGGGCTTGCCCGCGATTGGGTCTATCAGGCGCTACGGCTTTGCTGATACTCCGCCAACGCGGGCAGCAATTGCTTGTCGATCGCCTGGCGCACGGCTGGCAGGATGGTCGCGCTGCTGGTGTACATCTGCTTGACCATGGTCCGCAGCGTCATCGCCCGCTCATCGTTCAAGCCTCGCACCGCACACTCGCAAGCCTGTTCGGCTGTAGAGCCGCTCGGCACTTGAAAACCCAACGATTTCAGCTGGCCCAACAGGTCTTCCTGGTCAATCAAATCGGCGTGCATCATGACGCAATCCTTCTTCAGGGAACGGTGTCGTGGCTCGATTCTGGTAGGGGCTGTGGATGGCGGCAAGGACGATTTGTCGCAATGGCCGCAATACCTATGAACAGGTCGCTTTCGGCTAACTTGCCAATGATGGGAGTGGGCACACTGGACTCAGCTGGCTTCACGAAGGTTTGGTCACCCTCGCGCAACAGCTCCTCAACAGTACCCTCCTCAGCTCCGATCTTGTCACGGCTTGATCGGGGTTTTTTTTGCCTGTGAATCCAGAAGTTTAATGTTGCCTGTGCAGACGCCATCGCGGGCAAGCCACGCTCCCACAGGTTTGGCGCCGTTCGCCAAATCTACGGTAACCCCGTTTCTGTGGGAGCGTGGCTTGCCCACGATGAACGATGACGCGGTCTAGCGTTGCAACACCAAAATGCGCGACAGCAATTCATCCCGGTCGACATAGCAACCCTGGAAATGCCGCGCACCGGTGGCGGGGTCGAAGGCGTTGCGGGCGTGGAGGGTGCGGCGGTTGTCGAAGCACCACAGCTCGCCGGGATTGAGCCTTTGCATCAGCCTGAACCGCCCCTCGCGGGTCATCGCAATGAAGCGTCGGTAAGCGCGATACAGCCTGGGCATTTGCTCGACCGAAGCATCGAACGGTCCACGCAGAAAATTCGCCATGCGGATTTCCGACACCTGCCCGAAAGAGTCCAGGGCGATGATCGGCGCCAGACAACGGTAGTCGCTATGACGGTCCTTGTTGCGGAACTCCACGGGGATTTCACACAAGGCTTGAAACGCCTCTGGATCTTCCTGACGCAAAGCTTGGGCGATGGCAAAACCGTCGACGAAAATACTCTCGCCGCCGTCGGCGTCATTCACCAGGCAATGCAGAAATTGCAGCCCCGGTTGCAACTCCCGGGTCGGCAAATCGCTGTGCAGTGGCAGGTTGAAGGCGGTGTAGGCATTGCTGTCGGCATCGGCCTTGGATTGCACGTTGAACAGCACGCCGAAATTGCTCTCGCGGATGAACGAAATCCGCTGGGCGATCAGCTTCAGCGAGCCTGGCTCGGTGGGTACTCCGCGCACTTGAGTCAGGCCGATATCGCGCACGGCCAGCAGCCATTGCAACAAGGCGTCGTTGTTCTCCATCAGGGCCTGGTATTCGAACACTGGCAGCTGCAAATCGCTGTGCCAAAGCCTGGCTTTCGGTTTTCCGGCCTGGCGTTCGGCGCGGGATTCATCGTCATAGGCATGGGCCCGCAGCCAGCCCGGATCGAAGCGGCTGAGGTGGCCATCCTGCCAATCGACGCACAGGCAGCCTTCGGCATCGACCGTGGCGTTTTCAGGCATCAGGTGCTCTGCGACATCGACGATTTCCAGCACTTGCTCGCGGGTCACCGTGTAGACGCACTGCGGGCACGGGCAGTTGTCCCGTAGCCATTGATGATGAAAAGGGCTGATCCGATCGTCCGCCCATGTCACTTGAATGCGGTCCGCCAGGGTATGCACGGCGGTCAACGCGCTGATCAACGGGTAGGTGCGGAAGTCGGCAAAAGCTGCGGCGGTGTTCATGGCGAGCTCCTTGTTATTTTTCGGGCGGTAAAGCGATCACTCGGCCGATCCAGGCGGGGGCGGGCAGGTCGGCTTGCTCGGTCACAATGGCCTGCAGCTTGCTCAAGGTTTCTTCGCTGAACGGTGCGGATCGCGGTCCCGCGAGGTCGACGTGCAGCAGCATTTGTTCATTGCCCGCCAGCTCCTTGTCACCACCTACCAGATGCAGGCTGTGGTAGAGGTGCAGGCGCTTGCGGTCATGGCCGATGATCCGGGTGTGCACTTCGACCTCGGCATCGAGCTTCACTTCATGCAGGTAATTGAGGTGCAGTTCGAGGGTGAACAACGAGTTGCCGCTGGCTTCGCGGTTGTTGCTGTCCATGCCCAGCCGATCCATCAGCGCGTCGGTGGCGTAGCTGAAAATCAGCAGATAGAAGGCATCGCGCAAGTGGCCGTTGTAGTCGACCCAATCGGGGATGATTCTGGTTTGGTAGGTGGTGAGGGTGGGCATGATGAGTGATCCAAAATGTGTGGTGACCGGGCTGGCGCTATCGCGGGCAAGCCCGCTCCCACAGTAATTTGAGGTGTATATGCAATCTATGCCACTCAGTAGATCCCTGTGGGAGCGGGCTTGCCCGCGATGGGGCCAGACCTGCTGGCCCCTATATTTGGGTTATTCGCTAAACGCCATCCCATGCTTTTCTTTGGTGGTTTTCACCGCCTCCAGCACCGCCAACAAACAATCATCACGATAGCGCTCCAGCGCCGAGATGCTGTGCTTGCCCAGTTGCTCGCTGGTGCCATCCACCACGTCATCGATCAATTTGTCGGTCAGCTCCGGTGCCGGCAGATACGTCCAGGGCAGCTGCAACGCCGGCCCGAATTGCGCCATGAAGTGCCGCATGCCAGCGTCGCCGCCCGCCAGGGTGTAAGTCAGGAAGGTGCCCATGAATGACCAGCGCAGGCCCGCGCCAAATCGAATCGCATCATCAATTTCGCCAGTGGTTGCCACACCGTCGTTGACCAGATGCAACGCCTCACGCCACAACGCTTCGAGCAAACGGTCGGCGATAAACCCCGGCACTTCCTTGCGCACATGCAGCGGGCGCATACCCAAGGATTCATAGATTTTCATTGCCGCTTGCACCGCTTCCGGCGCCGTGTTCTTGCCGCCGACCACTTCCACCAATGGCAGCAGGTAAACCGGGTTGAACGGATGCCCGACCACGCAGCGTTCCGGGTGCGTCGAGCTCTCGTAGAACTCGCTCGGCAACAGCCCCGAGGTGCTGGAACCGATCAAGGCATTGGGCTTGGCTGCCGCGCTGATTTTGCTGTGCAGTTCCAGTTTCAGGTCCAGTCGTTCTGGGGCGCTTTCCTGAATGAAATCCGCATCACGAACGCATTCTTCGATGGTGGCGACAAAGCGCAGACGATCCTGAGACGCGCCGGGCGCCAGACCTTGTTTTTCCAGTGCACCCCAGGCATTGGCGACGCGTTTGCGCAGCGCCGCTTCGGCACCGGGCGCCGGGTCCCAGGCCACCACGTCGAGGCCGTGGGCGAGGGCACGAGATACCCAGCCGCTGCCGATGACACCGCTGCCCAGCGCGGCGAAGGTTTTGATATCAGTGATAAAGCTCATGGCGACGTCCTAAAAGAATTCGATGATCCCTGTGGGAGCTGGCTTGCCTGCGATGACGTCAGTACTTCCAATGCATCTTCTGCGGCTGGTATACCGTCATCGCGGGCAAGCCCGCTCCCACAGGGTTAGGTGTAGGTTCTGGTCAGCCGCGCTGGGTCAGGCCCATTTTCTTGCGGCCTTCAGCCGGAGTCAGAACGCGGGCGCCGAGGCGGCTGAGGATTTCCGAGGCGCGTTCGACCAGTTGGCCGTTGGTCGCCAAAACGCCCTTGTCCAGCCATAGGTTGTCTTCCAAACCGACCCGCACGTTGCCGCCGAGCAGCACCGCTTGCGCCGCCATTGGCATTTGCATGCGACCGATGCCGAACCCGGCCCAGACCGCATCGGCCGGCAGGTTGTCGACCATGGCTTTCATGGTGGTGGTGTCGGCCGGCGCGCCCCACGGGATGCCCAGGCACAACTGGAACAACGGGTTGTCCAGCAAGCCTTCCTTGATCATCTGCTTGGCGAACCACAGGTGGCCGGTGTCGAAGATTTCCAGCTCGGCCTTCACGCCCAGCTCTTGAATGCGTTTGGCGCCAGCACGCAGTTGCGCCGGGGTGGACACGTAAATGGTGTCGCCGTCGCCGAAGTTCAGGGTGCCGCAATCCAGGGTGCAGATTTCCGGCAGCAGTTCTTCGACGTGGGCCAGACGGGTCAGCGGGCCGACCAGGTCGGTGTTCGGGCCGAACTCCATCGGGTTCTCGCCCGCGCCGATTTCCAGGTCGCCGCCCATACCGGCCGTGAGGTTGACGATGATGTCGACGTCCGCCTCGCGGATGCGCTCCATCACTTCGCGGTACAGCGCCACGTCACGGCTGAACTTGCCGGTTTGCGGGTCGCGAACGTGGCAGTGGACCACGGTGGCGCCAGCCTTGGCGGCTTCCACGGCGGCCGCGGCGATTTGTTTCGGGGTGACCGGCACGTGTGGGCTTCTGGCGGTCGTGTCGCCAGCACCGGTGAGTGCGCAGGTGATGATGACGTCGTGGTTCATGAGGCAATTCCTTACAGGCGTGATTTTAGGTGTGGCTTCGGACGTGACGATTCCGTTCGCAGCCCGCATCGGGCTGCGAATCGGTGGTTCATTTCAGGTTTATTTACTGGTCAGTTTCAGGTTTTCAGCCGCCGGTTTGCCATCGAAGGTGGTCACGCCTTCGAGCCAGCGTTGCTTGTCTTGCGGGTGATCCTTGAGCCATTGCTTGGCTGATTCGAAGGCGTCTTTGTGATCGAGCAGCGGCTGCATCATCCGGCTCTCGTCTTCGGCGGTGTAGGTCAGGTTGCTTAGCAAACGACCAATGTTCGGGCATTGTTCGGCGTATTTCGGCGCGGTGACCGTCCAGACGGTGGCCATGCCTTCGTTCGGGCCGAGGGCGTCTTCGCTGCCGGTGAGGTAGGTCATCTGCACGTTGACGTTCATCGGGTGCGGGGCCCAGCCGAAGAACACCACGGCTTCCTTGCGCCGCACGGCGCGATCCACCGCGGCCAGCATGCCGGCTTCGCTGGACTCGACCAGCTGGAACTTGCCCAGGCCAAACTGGTTCTTGGCGATCATCGCCTTGATCTGGGTGTTGGCGCCCGAGCCAGGCTCGATGCCGTAAATCTTGCCGCCCAGTTCTTTTTCGAATTTGGCGATGTCGGCGAAGGTTTTCAGGCCTTTGTCGGCGAGATAAGTCGGCACGGCGAGGGTGGCGCGAGCATCCTTGAGGCTCGGCGCTTCAAGCACTTTGACCTGATTGGCCTCGACAAACGGCGTAATGGTCTGCGTCATCAGCGGGTTCCAGTAACCGAGGAACAAGTCCAGGCGCTGGTCGCGAATCCCGGCGAAGATGATTTGCTGGGAGGCGCTGGTCTGTTTGGTGTTGTAGCCGAGGCCGTCGAGCAATACTTGGGTCATGGCGCTGGTGGCGATCACGTCGGTCCAGTTCACTACGCCCATGCGCACGTTCTGGCACGACGCGGGTTCGGCCGCCATGACGCTGGCGCTCAAGAAAGCGGTACCGCTGAGTGCAAGAACACAGCTGCTGATCAGTCGTTTCATGTCGGGTTCCTCGGCAGGTCGTTATTGTGGGTTCCGGTGTCTGATGCGCCGGTGATGTCCAAGTTACGCAGCAAAGTCCTTGTGAAAGCGCACTGCGGCGACCAGCTCTTGCACTGCGGCGACCTGCGCACTTGAATGCCTCTTGCAAGTGGCGTATCAACGTCCACACGCTTCCCGCCCTCTCGTTACCTGCCAGTCGAGTGCGCTCCATGTCCCAGGATTTCTACTTCTTGTTGATGCCGGGTTTTTCGGCGATCGGTTTTATCTCGGCGATCGAGCCGCTGCGGGTCGCCAATCGCTTTCGCGGCGAGTTGTACCGTTGGCATGTGTTGAGCGCCGATGGCGGGGCGGTGTTGGCCAGTAACGGCATGTCGGTCAACGCCGATGCGGCGCTGGAACCCCTGAAGAAAGGCGCGACCTTGCTGGTGGTCGCCGGTTTCGAACCGCTGAAGTTCACCACTCCGGCACTGGAGCACTGGTTGCGTCGTCTGGACAACGAAGGTGTGACCCTCGGCGCCATCGACACCGGCAGCTTCATCCTCGCCGAAGCCGGCCTGCTCGATGGCCATCGCCTGACCCTGCACTGGGAAGCCATCGACGCCTTCAAAGAGTCCTATCCACAGCTGAGTGTCACCCAGGAGCTGTTCGAGATCGACCGCCGACGTATCACCTCTGCCGGCGGCACGGCTTCCATCGACCTGATGCTCGACCTCATCGGCCAGGCCCACGGCCCGGAACTGGCGATTCAGGTCAGCGAACAGTTCGTACTCGGGCGCATCCGCCCGCGCAAAGACCACCAGCGCATGGAAGTTGCCACGCGGTATGGCATCAGCAACAAGAAACTGGTGCAGGTGATCGGGGAGATGGAACAGCACAGCGAACCGCCGCTCAGTACCCTGGAGCTGGCGGAATCGATCAAAGTGACCCGGCGTCAGCTGGAACGCCTGTTTCGCCTGCATCTGAACGACACACCGAGCAATTTCTATCTGCGGTTAAGGCTGGAGAAGGCGCGTCAGTTGCTGCGTCAGACGAACATGAGTGTGCTGGAAGTGAGCATCGCGTGCGGGTTTGAGTCGCCGTCGTATTTCACCCGCAGTTATCGGGCGAGGTTTGAGCGCTGCCCGCGTGAAGACCGACGTACGGCTAAAGCGTAATTCTGACGACACCCGAGAAACCTGTGGGAGCGGGCTTGCCCGCGATGAGGCCGGCACATTCAATGTTGATGTTGACTGACACGCCGCCATCGCGGGCAAGCCCGCTCCCACAATGATCTGTGTTGATGAGAGAAAACGTTACTTCTTCATCAGCGCTGAACACGCCGCTTTGTAAGCCTCATGCTGATATTTGTTCAGCGTCTCCGGCAGTGCAAAATCGAACTTCTTGTTTTGCGCATTGATCGTCTGCGGCGACAGCAGCGTCACCTCGCAATTTTCCAGCAGCTGGAAAATCCCCTCGATCTTGAACGTAGTCGGCCCACCGGCGAACTCGCCTTTCTTGCTGCGCTTCTTGATCGCGATCCGGTCGATGGAATTCTCACGAACAAACGACGCCACCTGAGCGGCGAAGACTTTGACGTTGGCGGCTTCGTCGTCCTCGTCGAGGGCAATTTTCTTGGTGTTCAGTTCGACATGGCTCAGGGCCAGGCCGTCGAGGGAGGCCACGGCGATGATTGCTTCGCTGCCTTTGATTTCGATGCCGCAGATTTTCATTTCGATCCCTTTTCCTGATGCTGGCGTTCAGCTTACAGCTCTAGTTGGTTGGCGGTGATGCCAAAAGCGGCGGCAATTTTTTCACGGGTTGCCTTGCGGGGCTTGGCGACCGTTTCTTGCTGGGCGAAAGCCGGTTGGGAAATGCCCATGCGCTTGGCAACTTCATCCTGCGTAAGGTTCAGGTGTTCGCGCCAGGCGCGAATGGGGAGTGCTCCATCGACGATGCGGCTCACTACTTCGTGGGGGATCAAATAATTCTCCATTCTTATGTTTTTACTCCTGCCCAATCGACTCCAAAAACTCCGACCGCTCGTCACTCATGCGCGCCACGCAATCGTTCTGCGCAATGGTGAACGCCTTGCTACCGCTCGTCGCCGGGAACGCTTCCACCGCGCAATCGGCATCCCGGGTTTTCAGCCATTGCTGTTGCGCGGTCTTGATTTTGGCGGTGATGTCGGTCAGTTGCGCCTTGTTGTTGCCGTAAAGCGTTTGCATGCGCTCGGTCAGGCTTTGGTAGTTGTCGCTCAGCAGCTGTTCGGCGGTGGTTCTGCTGTAGGCCGAGCATTCCAAAGTCTGGATTTCGTTTTCGACGGCGTCGCAGGGGTTGTCGTCGGCCTCTTCAGCTGCTTGTACGCCAGTCGCTATCAGTGCCAAAGCCAGGAAAATCGATTTCATTGCGCCGCCGCCCCTTAAATCCGGTAATGCATCCAGTAAAACATCCAGTGATGCGGCGAATTCTGGCCCAAGCGGGCGGCGTTGGATAGGTAGGCAATGATGCCTGTTGACGACCCTTTGTCGCGGATTGACGCTTTCGGCAAACCCCCTGTCGTTTTTGCACCCGGCTGCCCCTGCACCGAGGCATATGCTGGCCCCAAAGCGCCGGCACACGATTCGGCGCATGAATCGCTAATAGGGGACAGCCTGATGAGCCCAGCCGAATTGCACGCCGACAGCATCGTTATCGACGGGCTGATTATTGCCAAGTGGAACCGCGAGCTGTTTGAAGACATGCGCAAGGGCGGTCTGACTGCGGCCAACTGCACCGTGTCGGTGTGGGAGGGCTTCCAGGCCACTGTCAACAACATTGCCGCCAGCCAGAAGCTGATCCGCGAGAACAGCGACCTGGTGATTCCGGTGCGCACCACCGCCGATATCCGCAAGGCCAAGGAGCAGGGCAAGACCGGCATCCTCTTTGGCTTCCAGAATGCTCACGCGTTTGAAGACCAGATCGGCTACGTCGAGGTCTTCAAGCAGCTGGGCGTCGGTATCGTGCAGATGTGCTACAACACCCAAAACCTGGTCGGTACCGGTTGCTACGAGCGCGATGGCGGCCTGTCGGGTTTCGGTCGTGAAATCGTTGCCGAGATGAACCGCGTCGGCGTCATGTGCGACCTGTCCCACGTCGGCTCGAAGACCTCCGAAGAGGTCATTCTCGAATCGAAGAAGCCGGTCTGCTACTCCCACTGCCTGCCGTCGGGCCTGAAAGTGCACCCGCGCAACAAATCCGACGAAGAGCTGAAGTTCATCGCTGATCACGGCGGATTCGTCGGTGTGACCATGTTCGCGCCGTTCCTGGCCAAGGGCATCGATTCGACCATCGACGACTACGCCGAAGCCATCGAATACACCATGAACATCGTCGGCGAAGACGCCATCGGCATCGGCACCGACTTCACCCAGGGCCATGGCCAGGACTTCTTCGAATACCTGACCCATGACAAGGGCTACGCCCGCCGTCTGACCAGCTTCGGCAAGATCATCAACCCGCTGGGCATCCGCACCGTGGGCGAGTTCCCGAACCTGACCGAGACCCTGCTCAAACGCGGCCATTCCGAGCGCGTGGTGCGCAAGATCATGGGCGAGAACTGGGTGAACGTCCTCAAAGACGTTTGGGGCGAGTAAGCCACCGCATTTCTGAATCCTTTCCCCCGACCGTCCGTGTCGGGGGCAACACCAAAATTTTTCTGGAGTTAAGTTTCCATGGCCAAGATCGCCCCGCAATTGCCAATCGAAGTCGACAGCGAAACCGGTATCTGGACCTCAGACGCCCTGCCGATGCTGTACGTGCCGCGCCATTTCTTCGTCAACAACCACATGGGCATCGAGGAAGTACTGGGCGCCGACGCCTACGCCGAAATCCTCTACAAGGCCGGCTACAAGTCCGCCTGGCACTGGTGTGAAAAAGAAGCTGAATGCCATGGCCTGGAAGGCGTTGCGGTGTTCGAGCACTACATGAAGCGACTGTCGCAACGCGGCTGGGGCCTGTTCAAGATTCAGGACATCGACCTCGACAAAGGCACCGCCAGCGTCAAGCTCGAACACTCCGCATTTGTCTATGTGTACGGCAAGGTCGGGCGCAAGGTCGACTACATGTTCACTGGCTGGTTCGCTGGCGCCATGGACCAGATCCTGGCTGCTCGCGGCAGCAAGATCCGCACTGTCGCCGAACAAGTCTACGGTGGCTCCGAAGAAGGCCACGACGACGGTTTGTTCACCGTCAAGCCGTTGTAAGTCGAGGACCCCGCCATGGCTTTCGAAGCAATGTTCCAGCCGATCCAGATCGGCAAACTGACCATCCGCAACCGCGTGCTCAGCACCGCGCACGCCGAGGTCTACGCCACCGACGGCGGCATGACCACCGACCGGTACGTCAAGTATTACGAAGAGAAAGCCAAGGGCGGGATCGGCCTGGCGATTTGCGGCGGTTCTTCCAGTGTGGCCATCGACAGCCCGCAAGGCTGGTGGAAGTCGGTCAACCTGGCCGATGACCGGATCATTCCGCACTTCCAGAACCTGGCCGATGCCATGCACAAGCATGGCGCCAAGATCATGATCCAGATTACCCACATGGGGCGTCGTTCCCGCTGGGACGGCGAGCATTGGCCAACGCTGCTGTCGCCGTCGGGCATCCGTGAGCCGGTGCACCGCGCGACCTGCAAAACCATCGAGCCGGAAGAAATCTGGCGGGTGATCGGCAACTACGCCAGCGCCGCGGCGCGTGCCAAGGCCGGTGGCCTGGACGGCGTCGAACTGTCCGCCGTGCACCAGCACATGATCGACCAGTTCTGGAGCCCGCGAGTCAACAAACGTATCGATGAATGGGGCGGCAGCTTCGAAAATCGCATGCGTTTCGGCCTGGAAGTGATCAAGGCTGTGCGCAAGGAAGTCGGTCCGGACTTCTGCGTCGGCATCCGCCTGTGCGGTGACGAATTCCACCCGGATGGCTTGTCCCACGAGGACATGAAACAGATCGCCAAGTACTACGACGACACCGGCATGATCGACTTCATCGGTGTCGTGGGCTCGGGTTGCGACACCCACAACACCTTGGCCAACGTTATTCCGAACATGAGTTATCCACCGGAGCCATTCCTGCACTTGGCGGCCGGAATCAAAGAAGTGGTGAAGGCCCCGGTGCTGCACGCGCAGAACATCAAGGACCCGAACCAGGCGACCCGTATTCTGGAAGGCGGTTACGTCGACATGGTCGGCATGACCCGCGCCCACATAGCCGACCCGCACCTGATCGCCAAGATCAAGATGGGCCAGGTCGACCAGATCAAGCAATGCGTCGGCGCCAACTACTGCATCGACCGTCAGTACCAGGGCCTGGATGTCTTGTGCATCCAGAACGCCGCGACTTCCCGTGAATACATGGGCGTGCCGCACATCATCGAGAAATCGACCGGTGTGAAGCGCAAAGTCGTGGTGGTCGGTGCCGGTCCTGCCGGTATGGAAGCGGCGCGCGTATCGGCTGAACGTGGCCACGACGTGACCCTGTTCGAGAAGAAAGAATTCATCGGCGGGCAGATCACCACGGCTTCGAAAGCCCCGCAACGGGACCAGATTGCCGGTATCACCCGTTGGTTCCAGCTGGAGCTGGCGCGTTTGAAAGTCGACCTGCGCCTGGGCGTAGCGGCGGATGCGGCAACCATTCTCGACCTGCGTCCGGACGTGGTGGTGCTCGCCGTTGGCGGTCATCCATTCCTGGAGCAGAACGAGCATTGGGGCGCGGCTGAAGGCCTGGTGGTCAGCAGTTGGGACATCCTCGACGGCAAAGTCGCGCCGGGCAAAAACGTGCTGGTCTACGACACCATCTGCGAGTTCACCGGGATGTCGACCGCCGACTTCCTTGCCGACAAGGGCAGCCAGGTCGAGATCGTCACAGACGACATCAAACCGGGCGTGGCCATTGGCGGCACGTCGTTCCCGACGTACTACCGCAGCATGTACCCGAAAGAAGTGATCATGACCGGCGACATGATGCTGGAGAAGGTCTACCGCGAAGGCGACAAGCTGGTAGCGGTGCTGGAAAACGAGTACACCGGCGCCAAGGAGGAGCGGGTGGTGGACCAGGTGGTCGTCGAGAACGGCGTGCGTCCGGACGAAGAAATCTACTACGCGCTGAAGGAAGGCTCGCGCAACAAAGGCCAGATGGACATCGAAGCTTTGTTCGCGATCAAGCCGCAACCTTCGCTGAGCCAACCAGGCGACGGCTACTTGCTGTTCCGCATTGGCGACTGTGTGGCCCAGCGCAACACCCACGCGGCGATCTATGACGCGTTGCGGTTGTGCAAAGACTTCTAACGGCTTGCACATGACCCTGTGGGAGCGGGCTTGCCCGCGATAGCGGTGGATCAGTCAATGCAGATGTGACTGACAAAATGCAATCGCGGGCAAGCCCGCTCCCACAGGAACCGAGTAAGGCATCTCGACCTGCAAGACCCCGAGGTCTTTGGGAGCTCCACCATGTTGAACACCCTTCTTCCAATCCTGTTGTTCGCTGCCCTGGGCCTGGCTGTCCTGGGCGCGTTGCGGCGGGTGGCTATGTGGCGCCGAGGCCGGGCTTCGAAAGTCGACCTGATCGGCGGCCTGTTCGCCATGCCCAAGCGCTACATGGTCGACTTGCACCATGTCGTCGCGCGGGACAAATACATCGCCAACACCCACGTCGCCACGGCCGGTGGTGCGGTGGCGTCCATTGTGCTGGCGATTCTGGTTCATGGTTTTGGCCTGCATAACCGCATCCTCGGTTATGCACTGCTGCTGATGTCGGCGGTGATGTTTGTCGGCGCGATCTTTATGTTCCTGCGCCGTCGCAACCCACCGGCCCGCTTGTCCAAAGGCCCGTGGATGCGCTTGCCGAAAAGCCTGATGGCGTTCTCGGCATCGTTCTTCCTGCTGACCCTGCCGGTTGCCGGCATCCTTCCGGAAAACTTCGGTGGTTGGGTGGTGGCTGCGATCCTCGGCGTCGGCGTGCTCTGGGGCGTGTCGGAACTGTTCTTCGGCATGACCTGGGGCGGGCCGATGAAGCACGCCTTCGCCGGTGCCCTGCACCTGGCCTGGCACCGTCGCTCCGAGCGTTTTGGTGGCGGTCGCTCCACCGGTTTGAAGCCGCTGGACCTGAATGACCCGAACGCGCCACTGGGCGTGGAAAAACCCAAGGATTTCACCTGGAACCAACTGCTCGGCTTCGACGCCTGCGTGCAGTGCGGTAAATGTGAAGCTGCGTGCCCGGCGTTCGCCGCCGGCCAGCCGCTGAACCCGAAAAAACTGATTCAAGACATGGTGGTCGGCCTGGCTGGCGGTACTGACGCCAAATTCGCTGGCAGCCCGTATCCAGGCAAAGCCATCGGCGAGCACGGTGGCAATCCGCATCAACCGATCGTCAACGGTCTGGTGGACGCTGAAACCCTGTGGTCCTGCACCACTTGCCGTGCCTGCGTCGAGGAATGCCCGATGATGATCGAGCACGTTGACGCCATCGTCGACATGCGCCGCCATCTGACCCTGGAAAAAGGCGCGACCCCGAACAAGGGCGCCGAAGTTCTGGAAAACCTGATCGCCACCGACAACCCTGGAGGCTTCGCGCCGGGCGGGCGGATGAACTGGGCGGCGGATTTGAACCTGAACCTGCTCAGCGAGAAGAAATCCACCGACGTGCTCTTCTGGGTCGGCGACGGTGCCTTCGACATGCGCAACCAGCGCACCCTGCGCGCCTTCGTCAAAGTGCTGAAAGCGGCCAAGGTCGACTTCGCGGTGCTGGGTCTTGAAGAACGCGACAGCGGTGATGTGGCGCGACGCTTGGGCGATGAAGCAACCTTCCAGCTGTTGGCCAAACGCAACATCCAGACCCTGGCCAAGTACAGCTTCAACCGCATCGTCACCTGCGATCCGCACAGTTTCCACGTACTGAAAAACGAGTACGGCGCCTTCGACGGCAACTACCTCGTGCAGCACCACAGCACGTACATGGCGGAAATCATTGGCGAAGGCGCCCTGAACCTCGGCCAGCACAAAGGCAGCAGCGTGACCTACCACGACCCGTGCTACCTCGGCCGCTACAACGGCGAATACGAGGCACCGCGTGAAGTGCTGCGTGCCTTGGGTATCGAGATCAAGGAAATGCAACGCTCCGGTTTCCGCTCGCGCTGCTGCGGCGGTGGCGGCGGTGCGCCGATCACCGACATTCCGGGCAAGCAACGGATCCCCGACATGCGCATGGAAGACATCCGCGAAACCGGTGCCGAACTGGTGGCCGTGGGTTGTCCACAGTGCACCGCGATGCTCGAAGGCGTGGTCGAACCGCGTCCGATGATCAAGGACATCGCCGAACTGGTGGCTGATGCGTTGCTCGAAGACGCAACGCCGGGAAAGCCATCGGCGCCGGCCAAACGTGAACCTGCGGAGGTGCATTAATGAGCGACATTATCCGCCGCGACCCACGCGCCGAATGGATCGCCCGCAACCGCTTGCACCCGCTGCATGCGGCCATGCAACCGGCGCAACACAGCTGGATGGGGCCTAACGGTCTCATCCGCAAGAATCCTCACGGGATCGGTTTTATCGGCCCCAACGGCATCAAACGGATCGACCGCAGCGGCGCTCAGCAGGGCGGGGCGACCAAACGCTCAGCCGCGGTTGAAGTGCAATTGCCGCTGCATCAAGTGGCTGCACCTGTGTTCTACATCAGCGTGGTGCCGGACATGGTCGGCGGCCGCTTGAGCAGTCACGACCGCGACTTGCTCGGCCTGGCTCATCAATTGGCCGGCAAGGACGGCGCGGTACTGGCCGTGGTCTTCGGTGAGCACAAGGAAAACGCCTTTGCCACGGCTGGCGTTGACCGCTTGCTGGTGCTTGAGGGCGACGAGTTCAGTGGTTATGCACCGGAACAACGGGTCCAGGGTCTGCGGGCTGTGGATAACCAGTTCAGCCCGCGTCACTGGTTGCTGCCGGACAGCCGCAGCGGTGGCGGCGAACTGGGTCGGCGCTTTGCTGCCGCACTGGGCGAGCGCCCGGCCACGCGGGTCTGGCAGGTCAAGGATCAGGAATGCATCGGCCGTGCCGGTGCTGGCCTGCAGGACCTTGCGCGGCCGGTGGCCCGCTTGATTCTGGCGGCTGCCGAATGCGCCGAACCGGTCAGCGAAACCCGTCACGAAGCGTTGCCGGTGGAGTTATCCACAACGGTCGCCCGCAGCCTGTCGCGGATCGAAGATCTGGGCGCTGTGGCGGTGGACCCGGCGGCGATTCCGATGGCCGAAGCCGAATTCATCTTCTCCGGCGGCAACGGGGTCAAGGACTGGGGACTTTTCCACAGGACGGCCGAAGCGTTGGGCGCGACCGAAGGTGCGTCGCGGGTGGCGGTGGACGATGGTTTCATGGCGCGCGACCGGCAGGTCGGCGCGTCCGGCACCTGGGTAACCGCGCGGGTTTACGTGGCGGTGGGGATTTCCGGGGCGATCCAGCACCTGCAAGGCATCGGTGCCTGCGACAAGGTGGTGGCGATCAACCTCGATCCGGGTTGCGACATGATCAAACGGGCCGACCTGTCGGTGATCGGCGAGAGCGCCGAGATTCTTCAAGCCTTGATCGATGCGGTAGCGGCTTACCGCAACGACGCCAAGCGCGATGCGGCTTAAGGGAAGGAAAGGGTTATGAGCACGAAAATCATCAGCCTGGTGTCCATCGGCGCCCACCCGACCTCCGGCCGGCCACGCCGCGCCGAGCAGGATGCGCGGGCGGTTGAACTGGGTTTGCAGCTGGCTGGGGATAACCTGCAAGTGCTGCATGCCGGCGACGTCGCGGAACCGGCATTGCGCGCTTATCTGGGCATGGGCCTGGAGCAGCTGCATGTGCTGGAGCAACCGGAAGGCGCTGATGCGCTGCCGGCGTTGACCGCGTATTTGCGTGATGCCGGGGCACAGGTGGTGCTGACCGGCAGTCAGGCGGAAACCGGTGAAGGCTCGGGCATGTTGCCGTTCCTGCTGGCGGAAAGCCTCGGTTGGCCGCTGGTCGTGGGTTTGGCGCAGGTCGAATCCATCGACGGCGGTTCAGCGTTGGTGCTGCAGGCCTTGCCTCGCGGGCAGCGTCGGCGCTTGAAAGTGCGCCTGCCGTTTCTGGCGACTGTGGATAACGCGGCACCCAAGCCGCGGCAGAGCGCCTACGGTCCGGCACGTCGTGGGGTATTGCAGGCGGAAGAAGTCGAAGTGGTCGACGATGAACTGCTGGCGGTGGCCACGCTGCAACCGGCCAAGCCACGGCCAAAGCGCTTGAAAGTGATCAAGGCCAAGAGCGGTGCGGATCGCATGAAGGCCGCGACGGCCAAGGCCAGTGGCGGCGGTGGGCAAGTGCTCAAGGGCGTGACCGCGCAAGCGGGCGCCGAAGCCATCCTCAAGTTGCTGATTGAAGAAGGCGTGGTTCGCTAACGGTCCTGTGGAGCCCGGTAAATGGCTGTTGAATTTCGTTCGGCCCTGCGCGCGGATGCGCGTGAGATTGCTCGCTTGTTTCAGATTTCATCAGAAGGTGCGGCGGATTACATCTGGAGCCAACTGGCGCAGCCCGGCCAGGACCTGCTGGAGGTCGGTGCCAGTCGTTACGCTCGTGAAGACGTCGATTTCTCCTATCAGAACTGCCTGATCGCCCAGGTCGAGGGAAAGGTCATCGGCATGCTGCACAGCTACGCGATGCGCCACGACCCTCAGGCCGCTCCCGTGACCGATCCCGTCCTGGCGCCGTATGCCACGATGGAAATCCCCGACACCCTTTATATTTCGAGCCTGGCCCTGCATGAGGGCTGGCGTAATCAGGGGGTGGGCAAACAATTCCTCGCCTATGCCTACGACCGTGCCAACCGATTGGGGCTCAATGGCTTGAGCCTGATCGACTATGCGGTGAACACCGGCGCACGGCGGTTTTATGAGCGCCATGGTTTCCGGATTGTCGATACCTGCCAGATCACGCCCCACCCAATGATTCGGGTCACGGGGGAAGCCTATTTGATGTATCGGCCTTGAGGCACGAACCCAATCTATGTGGGAGCGGGTCAATGTCGATCACAGATTGTGTGCACACCAACAACGCACTGTGGTTACCCACAATCCCTGTTAGCGCTTCTGTGGATAACATGTTCGCCCCTCGCTACACCCCTTGCCCATCAAGCCCTCCAGCCCTCCGTACAAAAAATAACCAGTCTAAGCTACGGTTTTTCCGAGCTTTTTCCACAGAACGACTTCGTTCGTAAGCCAATACTTGCCCCCAATCTCTGTTGGCGCTTCTGTGGATAAGATGTTCGCTGTCCGCTACAGGCTATATAAACCGTGGCTTTCAGTCAGTTGATCAAATAATGCTCAATTGACCCTTTTCTCTCCCTGATCCTTCCGCAAACCCTGAATTCTCACGGCTTTCAGCGGTTTTCCACAGACGTTGCAAAGTTGCCCCCAAAGTCTGTTGGCGCTTCTGTGGATAAGGTGTTTGCCATCCTCTGTACGTCATATAAAACGTGCCCTGCAGACTTCTGATCAAAAAACGACCAATGCTTGGGTAAAACCCTGCTTCTGGATAAGTCACGGTTTTTCTTGGTTTTTTGTGAATAAATTTGGCCCGTCATCCACAGTTGTCCCCAATAGCTGTGGGTGGAGATGTGGATAACTTGTTCGCTAAACCCTGCAAGCCACGGCCTATATAGGCCACAACGCGATAGATCAGATTTCATACAGTTCTAAGGCACTTCCTTGACTTCGATCTGTCGCGTGTCTTCACTCTCAGGGCACAAGGACAGCCGTCACTTATCCACATCTGGTTCAGGGAGAACGCGTGATGGATAGCCAGCCACATCGCTCGCACCCAACCCCTTGCGTGACCTGTGTACCGACACCCGCGACCTTGCTGCGTAAACGGATTCACCGTCGCGCCACCAATCAGCGCGCTCGCCTATAGCGCTTGAAGCCTTCCCCAAACCCTGACGCCGCTGCCATTGAGGCCCGACCGTGCCCGGTGACCAGGCGTTTGTTCGTCTATCGATTGCAGGCAACCACAGAGTTGCCCATCTGCCTGAGAGGAAATGACCCATGACACGGATCGCCACGCCCATCAGCGACATCAAGGAACACTACGACGTGATCGTCATCGGCTCCGGCTACGGCGGCGGGATCGCGGCGTCGCGCCTGTCCCGCGCTGGCAAGCGGGTGTGCCTGCTGGAGCGAGGTCGGGAAATCCAGCCCGGCGAATACCCCAATACGATGCTGGCGGCCACTGAAGAACTGCAGGTCCATGACCCGGACGGGCACATCGGTTCGCGCACCGGGTTGTTTGACTTGCACGTCAATGCGCAGCAGAACGTGGTGGTCGGTTGCGGCTTGGGCGGCACGTCGCTGATCAACGCCAACGTTGCCCTGGAGCCGGAGCCCGGCGTGTTCGACGATCCGCGCTGGCCGCTGGCAGTGCGTGAGCATCGCGACACCTTGCTCAAGGACGGTTACGCCCGGGCTCGGGAGATGCTCAAGCCCAATCCGTACCCGAGCACCGCACCGAACCTGCCCAAACTCGACGCCAACAAAAAATCCGCTGATTACCTCAAGCAAGGTGCGCATTTCTACAAGCCGCCGATCAACGTGACCTTCGACAAGCTGCCGAACAACCTCAACCATGTAGGCGTTGAGCAATTGCCGTGCAACCACTGCGGCGACTGCGTCTCGGGCTGTAACAACAAGGCCAAGAACACCACGCTGATGAATTACCTGCCCGATGCCTGGAACCACGGCGCGGAGATTTTCTGCCAGGCCGAGGTGCGGCATCTGGAGCGCGACGGTGACGGCTGGATCGTGCACTTCCAGTATCTGGACAGCGGCCGGGAGAAATTCTCCGCGCCGACGCTGTTCGTCAAGGCGGACATTGTCGTGGTGTCGGCGGGCACCCTGGGCTCCACCGAAATCCTCCTGCGTTCTCGGGACAAAGGTCTGGCGACGTCCGATCAGCTCGGCGAAAACATGAGCGGCAACGGCGATATCCTCGGTTTTGGCCACAACTGCGATGAAACGATCAACGGCATTGGCTTCGGCGCGCATCCGGCCAATGAAATGAAACCGGTCGGCCCGTGCATCACCTCGATCATCGACATGCGCACCGAAGGCGACTGGCGCAGCCGCATGGTCATCGAAGAAGGCTCGATCCCCGGCGCGCTCGGCCGGCCCATGGTGCCGAGCATGGCCGCGTTCGCCGGATTGATCGGCAAGCCCACTGACGACAGTTTCACCGGCAAGCTCAAGTACGCCGAGCGCGAAGCCGAAAGCTTCCTGCGCGGCCCGTATCACGGCGCCCTGCACAACATGCAGACCTACCTGATCATGAGCCACGACGACGGCAAGGGTCGCATGGTGCTCGACAGCAAGGACCAGCTGCGCATCGACTGGCCGGGTGTTGGCGAGCAGGAAAACGTCAAACTCGGTAACGAGCGGCTGCACCAGAGCACCAAGGCATTAGGCGGGATCTGGGTCGAGAACCCGATCTGGACCGAGCTGCTCAAACACAGCATCGTTTCCGTCCACCCGTTGGGCGGTTGCGTGATGGGCGAGGATGCGGAGCAGGGCGTGGTCAACCACAAGGGCCAGGTATTCAGCAGCACCAGTGGCACGAATGTCTATGCCGGGTTGTACGTGACCGACGGCGCGGTGATCCCGACTTCCCTGGCGGTCAATCCGCTGCTGACCATCTCTGCCGTGAGCGAGCGCAACATGGGCCTGCTGGCTGCCGATCGCGGTTGGCATATCGACTACACGCTGCCCTCGGCACCGCGCAAACAGGTGGCGGCGCCGACCCTCGGCGTGCAGTTCACCGAAACCATGAAAGGCTATTTCTCCAAAGCCTTCACCCAGCCCCAGGGCACCGATCTGAAACTCTACGAGGCGGCGGCCAAACGTGGCGAGTCGGACAACTCGCCGATCGAGTTCACCCTGACCATCACCGCCAACGACCTCAACCGCATGATCAAAGAACCTGAACACGCCGCGACACTGGTCGGCACCCTGGATGCTCCAGGCTTGTCGCCAGAACCGCTGACCGCCAGCAATGGCGTGTTCAACCTGTTCGAGGAGTATCAGGAACAGGTCGGTGTGCGGCACATGAATTACGACATGAAACTGACCGCCGAGGACGGCAGCGATTATTACTTCAGCGCGTTCAAGACCGTGCCCGAAGACAACGGCGTGCTGAACGTCTGGCACGACACCAGCACCCTCTACGTGACGCTGTATCGCGGGGCGGACAAGACCGGTGAGGTGATGGGTTCGGGTGTGATGCACATCCATCCAGCCGATTTCGCCAAGCAGATGACCACCATGAAGGTGCTCAACGCGCGCAACGAACGCGAGCGCATCGATGGGCTGGCACGGTTTGGCAAGTTCTTCGCGGGCATCTTGTGGGAGAGCTACGGCGGGGTGTTCGCGGGTGACATCTACTTCAATCCTGACGCACCGCCACGGCAAAAACGCCCATTGGATGCGCCGGTCCCGAGCGTGCAGTTCTTCCAGACCGAAGACAACGTACAGCTACGCCTGACCCGCTACCAGGCTGGCAGCAAAGGGCCGGTGATGCTGGTCCACGGTTTGGGCGTGGGCTCGAATATTTTCTCCACCGACACCATCCAGACCAACCTGCTGGAGTACCTGTGCAAGCACGAGTACGACGTCTGGCTGCTGGATTTGCGAGTGAGCATTCTGTTGCCCGCGAGCAAGAAGGAATGGAACGGCGACCAGATTGCGCAGTACGACTTCAAGGCTGCCATCGCGCAGATCCAGCAGGCAACCAAGGCGGCGGATGTGCAATGCGTGGTGCATTGCTACGGCGCGACGACCTTCTTCATGTCGCTGCTGGCCGGGTTGCAGGGCGTGCGTTCGGTGGTGTGTTCGCAGATCGCGGCGGATACGGTGGTCGCCACGGCAACCGGGCTCAAGGCCGGTCTGCACCTTCCGGGGATGCTCGACGCCATCGGCATCAAATCCCTCACCGCGTATGCCGACAATAAGGAGAGCTGGTTCAACAAACTCTACGACAAAGCCCTCAACGGCTACGCCCGCATCGAGGCCCAGGGCTACTGCACCAACCCGGTGTGCCATCGCATCACCTTCATGTACGCATCGTTGTACCGCCACGACACGCTCAACGAGACCCTGCATGACAACCTGCATGAGCTGTTCGGCGAATCGAACATGCAGACCTTTGAGCACTTGGCGTTGATCCTGCGCAAAGGCCATCTGGTGGACTTCAAGGGGCAGGACGTCTACATGCCGCACTTCGACCGGCTGACCATGCCGATCTGCTTCATCAGCGGCGAAGACAACCAGTGCTACCTGCCCGAAAGCACGCTCAAGACTTATGAGCGCGTGTGCAAAGTCCATGGGCCGGAGCGCTACAGCCGCCACGTGGTGCCGGGTTACGGGCATATCGACTGCATGTTCGGCAAGAATGCGGTGATCGATGTGTACCCGATCATCCTGGAGCATCTGGAGAAAACCGCTCTCGGCTAGGTGATCGTTCCCACGCTCCGCGTGGGAATGCATCCCGTGACGCTCTGCGTCACACAAGCGGACGCGGAGCGTCCATGGCGGCATTCCCACGCGGAGCGTGGGAACGATCTGGATGGGAACGATCTGGGGAAAAATATGGACAGTTACATCCGCTGGTTTCAACGCTTCATCTGGATAGGCATCGTGATGAACATGGTCTTCGCGATTCCGGCGCTGTTTGCGCCGGCGTTGCTGACTTCGATGCTCGGGATGCCACCGCAACTTTCCGATCCTTGGCTGGAGAACGCCGGCATGTTGCTGGTGGGGATCAGCCTTTTTTACATGCCGTCAGGCTTCAACGCGCCCAAATACGTGGTGCATTCGTGGCTATGTGTATTGTCGCGGCTGGTCGCCGTGGCGTTCTGGATCTACCTGATCAACACCAGCAACCAGGCCCAGGTATTCGTGCCGATGCTGCTGGGCGATCTGAGCATGTTCCTGATCCTGGGGGGTCTGCTGTACCTGGGCAGCGCGCCGGCCAATCGGCCCTTGGCGTTGCTTCGCGACGGCTGGCATGAGTGGCGCGCAGCGTGGGCGCGACGCTGGCAACGGCACAGCTTCAAGGTCGCCACGCTGGTCGTGGTGCTGGCGCTGGGGTTTATCGGCTATGAAACCTGGTACCAGATGCTGCGGGTGGTGCCGGCAGAGCAATACGCCTCCGATGAGGACCACTACAAGTACGGTGCCATTGGTCTGGGCATCGAAGCGCGGATTCCCTATTACCTGTTCGCCGTGTTGCCGCAGATGTGCCCGGATAAATTGCCAAAACCCGGCGGCTATGAAGTCTTCGGTTTCCTCTACGAGAACGGCAAGGACCTGCCGATCGGCATGGCCAAGCGGCAGATCGGCTACCCGACCGTGGAGCCCAACTGCGCCCTGTGTCACACCGGTTCCTACCGGGCCAATACCAGCGACGTCGCCATCCCGGTGGCCACCGCGCCGGCCAATACCCTGCAACTGCAGGCCTTCCAGTGGTTTGCCTACAATTGCGCCAGCGACCCGAAATTCACCCCTGACGCGGTGATGACGGCGATCAACAGCAAGTTCCAGCTCGGGTTTTTCGAGCGCTTGTACAACCGCTACGTGATCATTCCGATGGCCACGAGCGCGCTGGTCAAGCAGAAGCAGGCCTATGCCTGGCAACGCCTGCGCGCGCCGCAAGGGCCGGGGCGCACCGACACCTTCAACCCGACGAAAATGGTGGTGTTCGGCTTCCCGGATGACTCGACCATCGGCACCGTCGACTTGCCGCAAGTCTGGAACCAGAAGCCTCGGGAGTCGATGTACCTGCACTGGGACGGCAACAACAATGACATCCACGAGCGCAATTACGCGGCGGCCATGGCCGTGGGCGCAACGCCGGAGTCGGTGCTGCCGGCCAGTTTCAACCGGGTGACCAACTGGTTGCTGGGCCACAAGGCGCCGGCCTGGCCGTTCGCGCTGGATCAGGCCAAAGTCGCACGGGGCAGACCGGTCTGGGAAAACAACTGCGCCGGTTGCCATGATTTCGGCCGCACCGACACCGGTCAGGTCACCACCAGCATTGATGAACTGGGCACCGATCCCCATCGGCTGAACTCGTTCACCACAGGCTTGGTGACGGCTTTCCATGGCTTCAAGAAAGTGCCGTTCGACTTTGGCGCCTACCGCAAAACCCAGAGCTACAGCAACACGCCCACCGACGGCGTCTGGTTGCGCGCGCCTTACTTGCACAACGGTTCGGTACCGACCCTATGGGACTTGCTGCAACCACCGGAAAAGCGGCCGCTGGTGTTCTTCACCGGCTCTGATGTGTACGACCAGGACAAAGTCGGCTTTGTCACCAGTGGCCAGCAGATGAAGGCCTCGGCGGACTTCAAATACGACACCCGTCTGGAGGGCAATCACAACGGCGGCCACCTGTACGGCACCCAGCTGTCGGAACTCGAGAAGCGGGCGCTCATCGAGTTTATGAAAACCCTGTAATTCCACTATGGATGGAGGAAGACGACATGTCATTGGTCAGTCATTGGGAGCACGAGTACGTCAAGGTCAAGCTACGCCTGCATGGCTTGGTCACCCGCCTGGAAATGGCCTGGAAGAAGCTCGTCAGCGAGCTTGAACCCAAGGAGTACGAGGCCATCGTCGCACTGCTGCAACGGGGCCATGATCAGGCGCACTACGTGCTCAAAAACGGCGACTTGCCCGACGATCAACCGAGTGTGCCGTGGGAGTTGGCCCACGGTTTGTCGATCCTGCATATCGGTAACGCCACTCCCTTGCCGCAATCGGCAGACGAGCTGCAAACCCGGGTGCTCAAGGACGGCAGCCTGCTCGGTTGTCGCAAATGGGAACTGCTGGATCTGTTGTGGAGCGAGGCGCTGCTCAAGTGGATCGAGAACCTGCGGCATCACGCACCGTTCGCCACCAACCCGGCGCTGATGCGCATGGACAGTGACGTGACCCTGGCCATCGCCGGCGACTGGGGCACCGGGCCGTTCGACAGCCATGCCCCGGCGGTATCGGTGGCCAATCAGATGCAGTTGGCCCAGGCCGATTTCACCGTTCACCTGGGGGACGTCTATTACGCCGGCACCCACTCCCAGGAAGACGTCGACATGGTCGGCTGGCCCATGGGCAAGCACGGCTCGTTCACCCTCAACTCCAACCACGAGATGTACAGCGGCGCCCATGGCTATTTCAAGGAACTGGCCAAGCGATTCCCGGCGCAGCAGGGCACCAGTTATTTTGCGTTGTACAACGATGACTGGCTGGTGATCGGCCTCGACACGGCTTATGCCTCCGATCCGATTAACCTGTACATGGACGGTGCGCTGAACAAGGAGCAGATCGACTGGATGAAAGGGCTGCCTCAGCGCAAGAAAATCATGGTGCTCAGTCATCACCAGGGCTTCGACATTTCCGGGCACCACAAGACGGCGCTGTATCAACCGGTGTGCGATGCCTTGGGCCGTGAGCCGGATTACTGGTATTGGGGGCATTTGCATAACGGCATCTGCTACGCCACTCAAGGTGGCTTGCATGCACGCTGCGCCGGGCATGGGGCGATTCCCTACGGCAATGCCAGCGAGCTGAACGGGCATGCGCGGGTGCTGTGGTCGGAAACGCAAAATGCGCGGGATGAGGCGTACCCGGATCGGGTGTTGAATGGCTATGTGAAAGTGCGGTTGGTGGGGGAGAGCATCGAAGAGACGTTTGTTGGGGAGGATGGGTCGGTGCGGTGGTCTTCGAGTTGATGGAGTGAATGTTACGGCCTCATCGCGGCATAGGTATCTACACATCTCCCGATCCTGGTCTATAAAGGGACGGCATGGATATCAAATGACCGGGCTAGATGCCCGACTGACAAAACGATACGACGAGTTAGTCATGGGACACAGTAATGGACTACCGGCGCTGGCCGCCGGGATGAAAGCCTTGCCGCGAAGCGACAAGGCTTTTGCACAGACGCAAGCCCTTTGGCGATTTTTGAGCAATGACCGGGTTCGGCCCGTTGACCTGGTTAAACCGCTGCTGGCGCTGGCCCACGAGGGTTGTCGGGATGACTGTGATGATTACGCGCTGGTCATGCACGATTGGTCTCGGCTCAATTACATGCACCACCACAGCAAGGCTGATCGCCTGCAAATGACCCACCGGGGCGACATCGGTTACGAGCTGCAAAGCAGCCTGCTAGTCACCGACCGTGACGGTGCACCGATCTGTACTCCCGCTCAAAATCTGGCGACCAAGGACGGCGTGCTCAGCACGCGAGCCGAAGAAGTGCTGGCCCCTGAGAAGCATCTGCATGAACTGACACAACGTATCACTTGGCTGGAACAGCAGAATTTTGCCAAGCCGCTTGTCCATATCGTGGATCGAGAGGCTGATTCGGTCGCTCACCTGAGGCAATGGCAGGCCGAAGGTCGGCAATGGCTGGTGCGAGTCAAGGCCGGTTCCACGGCCAGTCATGCAGGTCAATCGAGGGCCCTGAGTCAAATTGCTCGCGAGATGACCTACCGCAAAACTCGCAAGGTGGACTACAAAGGAAAACCGGCCATTCAATGGGTGGGAGAAACCGCCGTCGTGCTGACTCGCCAAGCCCAGCCTTTCACCAAAGACAGGGCCGACCGCAAGACGCTGCGCAAGTCTGGTGAGCCGTTGCCGGCCCGGCTCGTCGTGAGCCGAATACTGGGAGCCGATGGTCACCTGCTGGCCGAATGGTATTTGCTGAGCAACCTTGAGCAAGAGGTCGCAGATGAACGATTGGCGCTCTGGTATTACTGGCGCTGGCGTATCGAGTCCTACTTCAAACTGCTTAAAGGGGGTGGGCATCAGCTGGAAAACTGGCAGCAAGAGAGCGGTGAAGCGGTGTTCAAACGGCTGTTGATCGCCAGTCAGGCATGTGCTGTCAGTTGGCGTCTGATGCGGGCTAAGGGGGAGTTTGCTGAGCAAACACGGGATTTTTTGGTCCGTCTGTCTGGTCGACAGATGAAGCGCTCGCAGCCGGTGACGGCTTCCGCGCTGCTGGCCGGTTTATACATGCTTTTGGCCATGTGCGAGACATTGGAGCAATACACGCCCCAGGAACTGGCGGGTTTTGCTAAAGAGGCCATCGGCTGGGTGGCCAGCCGAAGACTTTAGAGATGTGTAGATACCTATGCTCATCGCGGGCAAGCCCGCTCCCACAGTGATTGGGGTGTTCACAGAGTTTGTGTACGCCGCCGATCCTTGTGGGAGCGGGCTTGCCCGCGATGCTTTTGCTTTTAGCCTTGTACCGGAACCCCTTTGAGGTACGGCGCGGGCTCGGCCCCCAGATTGTTCAACAGACGCTCGCTGTACCAGTCCACAAAGTTCACCACACCAAACTCATAGGTCTTGGAGTAAGGCCCTGGCTGGTACGCGGTGGAGTTGATCCCGCGCTGGTTCTCTTCGGCCAGGCGACGGTCCTGGTCGTTGGTCGCATCCCAGACCTGGCGCATGCGCTCCACGTCGTAGTCCACGCCTTCGACCGCATCCTTGTGGACGATCCACTTGGTGGTGACCATGGTTTCCTGAGCGCTGATCGGCCACACGGTGAACACGATGATGTGGTCGCCCATGCAGTGGTTCCACGAGTGTGGCAGGTGCAGGATGCGCATCGAGCCCAGGTCCGGGTTTTTGATGCGGCCCATGAGTTTGGCGCAGCCCTGTTTGCCGTCCAGGGTCATCGACACGGTGCCCTTGAGCAGCGGCATGCGCACGATACGGTTACGCAGGCCGAAACTGGCGTGGGCGTAAGGGATCTTCTCGGCTTCCCAGGCAGCGGCCGAAGCAGCTACATGGTCCTTGAAGGCCTGGTCGGCACGCGGGTCGGTGACGTCGTCCCATTCCAGCAGGGTTTTCAGCAGTTCCGGGTGCGACGCGTTGCAGTGGTAGCACTCGCGGTTGTTTTCCAGCACCAGTTTCCAGTTGGCTTTTTCCATCAAGGTGGTGGTAATCGCCACCTTGGTGTTCTCCATGTCGTACGGTTCCATGTAATGGCTGAGCGTCGACAGGAAGTCATCAATGGCCGGCGGGTTCTCCGACAGGCTGATGAAGATGTAACCGCCAGCGGTTTTCACGTTCACCGGCTTCAAACCGTACTGCTTCATGTCGAAGTCGGCGCCCATTTCGGTGCCGGCGAACAGCAGGCGACCGTCCAGCTCATACGTCCACTGGTGGTAGTGGCAGACCAGTTTGGCGACTTTGCCTTTTTCACTGGTGCACAGCCGTGAACCGCGGTGGCGGCAGACGTTGTGGAACGCATGGACCACGCCGTCCGCACCGCGAATCACGATGATCGGGTTCTTGCCGACTTGCAGGGTCAGGTAGTTGCCCTTGGTCGGGATTTCGCAGGTCATGCCGGCGATCAACCACTCTTTCTGAAAGATTTCCTGCATGTCGATATCAAACAGCCGCTCGTCAGAGTAAAACGGCTGCGGCAGCGAGAAAGTGCGCTCGCGTTCTTGCAGCATCTGCGCGGTGGCCTTGCGTGCGGGTTCCAGTGGATCGCCCAGGCTCAGGGTAGTGGTGACGTCCATCGTGTGTTTCCTCAAGGCCATCTGCGTGGCCGCGAAAGTGGCTGATCAGGTTTGCTACGCAAGGTGTAAAGATTGTGTCTTGGTATGGAGCGAGTGTGGGGCCGCCGTTGCCCGGAACCTTATCCATGGGCGACATGGCCCAATCTGTTCCCGACGCGCAACCCCCGGTAATTGGGGGCTGGTCGCGATAAGTATGTGAATGTCGCAGATAGGTAAATGGCGGGGCTGCGCTATACGCAGAATCGCCAACATGAAGGCCGGCAGTCGGCCGTGGAGATCAGCATGTCCAACAGCTTCCTGAACCCGGTAACCACCCAGACCTGGGCCAATGGTCGACATATTGTCCGTTGCGTCAAAGTCATCCAGGAAACCTGGGATGTGCGCACCTTCTGCTTTATGGCCGACCAGCCGATCCTGTTCTTTTTCAAGCCCGGGCAGTTCGTCACCCTGGAGCTGGAAATCGATGGCGTGCCGATCATGCGCTCCTACACCATTTCCAGTTCGCCGTCGGTGCCGTACAGCTTTTCGGTGACCATCAAGCGCGTGCCGGGCGGCAAGGTGTCCAACTGGCTGCACGACACCCTGCATGAAGGCCAGGAACTGGCGGTGCACGGGCCGGTCGGGCTGTTCAACGCCATGGACTTCCCGGCGCCGAAAGTGCTCTACCTCAGCGGCGGCGTCGGCATCACGCCGTGCATGTCCATGGCCCGGTGGTTCTATGACACCAACGGCAATGTCGACATGGTATTTATCCACAGCGCCCGTTCGCCGAAAGACATCATCTACCACCGCGAGCTGGAACACATGGCATCGCGGATCGACAACTTCAGCCTGCACCTGATCTGCGAGAAGCATGGTCTGGGCGAGCCGTGGGCCGGTTATCGCGGTTACCTGAACCACAAGATGCTCGAACTGATGGCGCCGGACTTCCTTGAACGTGAAGTCTTCTGCTGCGGCCCGACCCCGTACATGAATGCGGTCAAGCGCATGCTCGAGGCGGCGGGCTTCGACATGAAGCGTTATCACGAGGAATCCTTCGGCGCGACACCGCCGGAAGCCCGTGCCGACGCGGTGGAGCAAGCCGAGCAAGCGGCGGATGCTCCGGAAATCGATGCGGCGGATCTGCATCAAGTGGAATTCACTGCGTCCGGCAAGAGCATTCGGGTCGCACCGGGGGAAACGGTGCATGCGGCGGCGGCCAAGCTTGGCTTGCTGATTCCGAAGGCTTGCGGGATGGGGATCTGCGGGACCTGCAAGGTGATGAAGCTTGGTGGCGAAGTCGAAATGGACCACAACGGCGGGATTACCGAGGAAGACGAAGCCGAAGGGTTCATCCTGTCGTGCTGCAGCGTGCCGAAGGGCGACGTTCGCATCGAGTTTTGAACCTGTGGGAGCGGGGGGCGGCGATCCGACTTGCTCGCGAAGGCGGCGGCACAGTCAACATTGATGTTGCCTGACACACCGCTTTCGCGAGCAAGCCCGCTCCCACAATGGTTGGTATTTCAGTCCACAAACAAGTCTGGCATCAGCTTGTCTTTGGAGCCGGGCTCAAAGCGGTAATGATCGAATTCGGTCACGCCATGCTCCCGCAGAATCTCCTCATCAATCAGCAAGCGCCCCGTAATGCTGCGGCCACTGCTGCCCAGAATCGCGTAAGCAGCATCCGCCATGATTGCGGGTGCGCGCGCATGCTTGAACGACTCGCGTGACCCCAGCTGAAACTCGATCGCAGCGGTGGCGATCATGGTCTGCGGCCACAGGGAATTGACGCTGATGCCGTAGGAGGCGAATTCCTCGCTCATGCCCAGGGTCAGCATGCTCATGCCGTATTTGGTCACCGTGTAGGGGCTGTACTGGGCGAACCATTTGGTGGCCAGGTTCAGCGGTGGTGACAGGTTGAGGATGTGGCCGGCGGTTTTTTTCAGATAGGGCAGGGCGGCCTGGCTGCACAGCAGCACGGCGCGGGTGTTGATCTGGTGCATCAGGTCGAAGCGCTTGAGTTCGATGTGTTGCACGCCGGTCAGCTTGATCGCTCCGGCATTGTTGACCAAGGCATCAATCGCGCCGAAGTGTTCGCTGGCCTGGGCCAACGCCTCACGCACCGCCTCTTCATCGCGCACATCCACCTGCAAGGCCAACGCCTTGCCGCCCGCGGCTTCAACTTCCGCCGCCACGCTGAAGATGGTGCCGGGCAGTTTGGGGTGAGGGGTGGCGCTTTTGGCGGCAATCACGATGTTGGCCCCATCCTTTGCTGCCCGCAGCGCAATCTCACGCCCGATCCCGCGACTGGCACCGGTGATGAACAGGGTTTTGCCTTGTAATGACATGCGTACGCTCCTGATTGTTGTTATCGATGCGGATCGAAACGGCTCGCCAGTCAATGTAGACCAAAAGACACTTGTTCCTCGCACTCACCGCGATCGTTCCCACGCTCTGCGTGGGAATGCAGCCCGTGACGCTCTGCGTCACAACGGTGTTGGACATTGCGTCAGCGATGAGGCAGGAACGCGGAGCGTCCCGAGAGGCATTCCCACGCAGAGCGTGGGAACGATCAGGAGGAGAGTGCCGTGCGCTTCAGGACCAACGCTGAATCTCGATCAGCCCCTCCATCCCTGCATAATTCCTCGCGCTGGAATAGCGCCAGTGCTCAGGTAAATCCACGTACCCACGCTTCACCGGGTTGTAGTGGATGTAATCCAGCTTCTGGCGCATCACCGTTTCGCTGTACACCATTTCCGCGTGCGAACCTTCCTGCCACAACTGATAAACCCGATCCTGCTTATGTGCCCGTTTGCTGAAGCGCAGTCGTTGCAATGCGCGCTCTGCGCCCTTGCTTTGCAGATCGTCGATGATTTGGCGGGCGGTGAAGGATTTGAACAGGCGGAGGCATTTGCTCAGGTCTGGAGCCTCGGCAACGAAATGCAGATGGTTTTCCAGGACGACGTAAACATACAGCTTTAGATCTTGGTGGGTTTGTTGATAGCGCCAGCAATTGAGCAGGTGATCGACAATGTAGGGGCGGATAAACAGCGGAAGCCATTCCATGAGGGTGCAGGTCAGGAAGTGGGGTTTGTCGGGTTCGGTGATGGTGTAGCGACTTCGGCCCATGGATGCATTCCTTTGCGAGGGAATGACTAGGGTGAGCGGGGTGATGTAGTGGTGCTAGCGGACAGCGCCGCAGAGAGAGTGGGAAATTGCGACGCGCCTCTAATGATCGTTCCCATGCTCCGCGTGGGAATGCAGCCCGTGACGCTCTGCGTCACAACGGTGTTGGACATTGCGTCAGCGATGAGGCAGGAACGCGGAGCGTCCCGAGAGGCATTCCCACGCAGAGCGTGGGAACGATCAGCTTGGTGGGGGCGTCAGGCTGCCATGACTCCCGAATATCTGCCGCCAGTTCCAGCACGCGCTCTTGATCGTTCCCATGCTCCGCGTGGGAATGCAGCCCGTGACGCTCTGCGTCACAACGGTGTTGGACATTGCGTCAGTGGTAAGGCAGGAACGCGGAGCGTCCCGAGAGGCATTCCCACGCAGAGCGTGGGAACGATCAGCTTGGTGGGGGCGTCAGGCTGCCATGACTCCCGAATATCTGCCGCCAGTTCCGGCACGCGCTCTTGATCGTTCCCATGCTCCGCGTGGGAATGCAGCCCGTGACGCTCTGCGTCACAACGGTGTTGGACATTGCGTCAGCGATGAGGCAGGAACGCGGAGCGTCCCGAGAGGCATTCCCACGCAGAGCGTGGGAACGATCAGCTTGCGGGCGTCAGGCTGCCATGACTTCCCGAATATCCGTCGCCAATTCGCGCACGCGTTCTTCTTCGGTGTCCCACGAGCACATGAATCGCGCGCCGCCGTTGCCAATGAAGGTGTAGAAGCGCCAGCCCTTGGCGGTCAGTGCGGCGATGGCCGG
Organism: Pseudomonas wuhanensis; assembly: GCF_030687395.1. GTDB lineage: Bacteria > Pseudomonadota > Gammaproteobacteria > Pseudomonadales > Pseudomonadaceae > Aquipseudomonas > Aquipseudomonas wuhanensis. Next base: position 559,784 of record NZ_CP117430.1, read on the forward strand.
TTCCGACAGTTGCAGGAACACGCCGTTGGCCTGTACCGGGAACATCAGTTCCACGCCCGGAATGTCGCTCACCAGTTCGGCCAGCAGCTGCGCGCAGTGGTTGGCGTGGCGGGCGTATTTGAGCCAGGCGTCGTTTTCCAGAATCCCGACCCACGGCGCCGAGAGGAAGCGCATCTTCGACGCCAGTTGCCCGGCCTGTTTGCAGCGGTAGTCGAAGTCTTCAGCCAGTTTGTGGTTGAAGAACAGAATCGCTTCGCCCACTGCCATGCCGTTTTTCGTGCCGCCGAAGCACAAGACATCGACGCCGGCCTTCCAGGTCAGGTCCGCTGGTGAGCAGCCCAGGTACGCGCAAGCATTGGAGAAACGTGCGCCGTCCATGTGCAGGTTCAGGCCCAGCTCTTTGCAGGTGACGCTGATGGCGCGGATTTCTTCAGGGGTGTACACGCTGCCGACTTCGGTGGCCTGGGTCAGGGTCACGACGCGGGGTTTCGGGTAGTGGATGTCCTGGCGCTTAAGGGCGATTTCACGGATCGATTCCGGTGTCAGCTTGCCGTTTTCGGTGCGAGCGATGAGCAGTTTGGAGCCGTTGGAGAAAAACTCCGGCGCGCCACATTCGTCGGTTTCGACGTGGGCGGTTTCCGAGCAGATCACGCTGTGGTAACTCTGGCACAGTGATGACAGGGCCAACGAGTTGGCCGCGGTGCCGTTGAAGGCGAAGAACACTTCGCAGTCGGTGTCGAACAGTTTGCGGAATTGATCCGATGCGCGTGCGGTCCACTCATCGTCGCCGTAAGCGCGCTGGTGGCCGTGGTTGGCCTGTTCCATGGCAGCCCAGGCTTCAGGGCAGATACCGGAATAGTTGTCGCTGGCGAATTGTTGGCTCTTATCGGTCATGGCCGGCTTCCGTGGTCGAGGCTCTTATGGTGAAGAGCCTCGTGGTCAATGATGGTGCGCACTTTACCGAAGATCGTCCGGGGAGCACACGGGATGTTGCTGTCAGAAAAATACACGGTTGACGGGCAATTATGCACATGACGCAGAGGGATGGGGCGCTGGATCTGCTTAAGTGGCTGGCGTTGCTGAGCATGGTGCTCGATCACCTTCGATATGTCGGTTATTCCGTCGATCTGCTGTATGTGCCGGGTAGATTGGCGTTCCCGTGGTTCTGTCTGGCGATGGCGGCGAACCTGTCGCGAGTCCGTGCAGTAACGACCGACGGCCAGTGGCGTTACCTCGGCTGGTTGTTGCTGTTTAGCGCTATAAGCGAAATCCCCTACCGGATGTACATTCCTGATCTCAACACCTTGAACGTGTTGCCCACGTTGATTCTGGGGCTGTTGGTCGCGCTTGGCTGGCAGAACCGGCTGCTTCAATCGCGACTGTTGGCGGCCGGGGCCTTGTTGCTGGCAGCACTGTTCCCGGAGCGACTGATGTTCGGTTTCTTCGGCGTGTTGTTGCCGCTGGCGATGTTGCTGGTGATCAGGCGTCCCTGGTATTTCAGCCTGCTGCCGGGGCTGGTCTGTCTGGCGGCCAATCAATGGCAAGTGCTGTATTACGCCGCTCGACTTCATAGCAATGCAGCCATTCTCGGCATTGCCGCTTGTCTGATTGCGCCATTGCTGGGGTTGTTGCTATTGCGACACGCCCAAGGCATCCAGCCACCGCCGATGCGGCGCTGGGCTTACGCGCTCTATCCCGTGCATTTCCTTGTGCTTCTGGCTTTGCGCCAACTCATTGCCTGATCCCTGGGGCGCGCAAAACCCTGTGGGAGCGGGCTTGCCCGCGATGGCGGCGTCACATCCAGCATTGATGTCGGCTGACCCACCGCTATCGCGGGCAAGCCCGCTCCCACAGGGGGGGATGTTGATCTTGCGATCGTGTCCGACGTGTCCATTTCCCGCCATGTCGTAAATGCACCTTTGCGTGGCGTCCATAGGCATTTGACCTGTCTGCGCCGGTCATACCATCGCTTCCAAAGGGCACTGCCGTAACGCCAGTGCCTTACCGAGACGAATGGCGCATAGATGCCGCTGGGAGAGACGCGATGTTCAGCAAGCAAGACCAGATCCAGGGTTACGACGATGCACTGCTGGCGGCGATGAATGCCGAGGAGCAACGCCAGGAAGATCACATCGAGCTGATCGCGTCAGAGAACTACACCAGCAAACGCGTCATGGAAGCGCAAGGCAGTGGCCTGACCAACAAATACGCCGAAGGCTATCCGGGCAAGCGCTACTACGGTGGCTGCGAGCACGTCGACAAGGTCGAAGCGCTGGCCATCGAACGCGCCAAGCAACTGTTCGGCGCCGACTACGCCAACGTCCAGCCGCACTCCGGTTCCTCGGCCAACAGCGCCGTTTACCTGGCCCTGCTGCAAGCCGGCGACACCATTCTGGGCATGAGCCTGGCCCACGGTGGTCACCTGACCCACGGCGCCAAGGTGTCGTCCTCGGGCAAGCTGTACAACGCCGTGCAGTACGGCATTGACACCAAAACCGGGCTGATCGACTACGACGAAGTCGAGCGTCTGGCTGTCGAATGCAAGCCGAAGATGATCGTTGCCGGGTTCTCGGCCTACTCCAAGACCCTCGACTTCCCGCGTTTCCGTCAGATCGCTGACAAGGTTGGAGCACTGCTGTTCGTCGACATGGCTCACGTCGCCGGTCTGGTCGCTGCCGGCCTGTACCCGAATCCGCTGCCGTACGCTGATGTGGTCACCACCACCACCCACAAGACCCTGCGCGGTCCTCGTGGCGGCCTGATCCTGTGCAAGTCCAACGAAGAAATCGAGAAGAAGCTCAACGCAGCAGTGTTTCCGGGTGCCCAGGGCGGCCCGCTGATGCACGTGATCGCCGGTAAAGCGGTGTGCTTCAAGGAAGCGCTGGAGCCTGGCTTCAAGGCTTACCAGCAACAAGTGATCGACAACGCCCAGGCCATGGCCGGCGTATTTATCAAACGCGGCTACGATGTAGTGTCCGGCGGTACCGATAACCACCTGTTCCTGGTCAGCCTGATCCGTCAGGGCCTCACCGGCAAAGAGGCGGATGCAGCACTCGGTCGCGCCCACATCACCGTGAACAAGAACGCTGTCCCGAACGATCCACAGTCGCCGTTCGTGACCTCCGGCCTGCGCATCGGCACCCCGGCGGTGACCACTCGCGGCTTCAAGGTTACCCAGTGTATTGAACTGGCTGGCTGGATCTGCGACATCCTCGACAACCTCGGCGACGCCGATGTCGAGGCCAATGTCGCGCAGCATGTGGCGGCCCTGTGCGCGGACTTCCCGGTTTATCGCTGAGCGCGGTTTTGGAGTAAATGACTATGCAACGCTATTCGGGCTTCGGCCTCTTCAAACACTCCCTCAGCCATCACGAAAACTGGCAGAAGATGTGGCGCACGCCGACCCCTAAAAAGGTCTATGACGTGGTCATCGTCGGCGGTGGCGGGCATGGTCTGGCGACCGCCTACTACCTCGCCAAGGAACATGGCATCACCAACGTGGCCGTGGTCGAGAAAGGTTGGCTGGGCGGCGGTAACACCGCGCGCAACACCACCATCGTGCGTTCCAACTACCTGTGGGACGAGTCGGCGCACCTGTACGAACACGCGATGAAATTGTGGGAAGGCCTGTCCCAGGACCTGAACTACAACGTGATGTTCTCCCAGCGTGGCGTCTACAACCTGTGCCACACCCTGCAGGACATTCGTGATTCCGAGCGTCGGGTCAGCGCCAACCGCCTCAACGGCGTGGACGGCGAACTGCTCGATGCCAAACAGGTTGCCGACGAGATTCCGTACCTCGACTGCTCCAAGAACACTCGCTACCCGGTGATGGGCGCCACCGTCCAGCGTCGCGGCGGCGTGGCCCGTCACGATGCCGTGGCGTGGGGCTTTGCCCGTGCCGCCGACGCCTTGGGCGTGGACCTGATCCAGCAGACCGAAGTGATCGGTTTCCGTAAGGAAAACGGTGTGTGCATCGGTGTTGAAACCAACAAGGGCTTCATCGGCGCCAAGCGCGTCGGCGTGGTGACTGCCGGTAACTCCGGGCACATGGCCAAACTCGCCGGTTTCCGCCTGCCGATCGAATCGCACCCGCTGCAAGCGCTGGTGTCCGAGCCGATCAAGCCGATTATCGACAGCGTGATCATGTCCAACGCCGTACACGGTTATATCAGCCAGTCCGACAAGGGAGACCTGGTGATCGGCGCCGGTATCGACGGCTACAACGGCTACGGCCAGCGTGGTTCGTACCCGGTGATCGAGCACACCATCCAGGCCATCGTCGAGATGTTCCCGGTGCTGTCGCGTGTACGGATGAACCGTCAGTGGGGCGGCATCGTCGACACCACGCCGGATGCGTGCCCGATCATCTCGAAAACCCCGGTCCCGAACATGTTCTTCAACTGCGGTTGGGGCACCGGTGGCTTCAAGGCCACACCTGGCTCGGGCAACGTGTTTGCCGCAAGCCTGGCCAAGGGTGAAATGCACCCATTGGCCGCACCTTTCTCCATCGACCGCTTCCACAGCGGTGCGTTGATCGACGAACACGGCGCTGCAGCAGTCGCCCACTAACAGGAGAAATCCCTATGTTGCATATCTTCTGTCCTCACTGTGGCGAACTGCGCTCCGAAGAGGAATTCCATGCATCCGGCCAGGCGCACATCCCGCGTCCACTGGATCCGAACAGCTGCACCGACGAGGAGTGGGGCGACTACATGTTCTTCCGCGATAACCCTCGCGGTCTGCACCATGAACTGTGGGATCACGTCGCCGGTTGCCGTCAGTACTTCAACGTGACCCGCGACACCGTGACCTACGAGATTCTCGAAACCTACAAGATCGGCACCAAGCCGCAGTTCACCGACAAGACCGACAGCCCGAAAGCGGCCGCCACGGCTCTGGGAGAGAAGGTATGAGCCAGATCAATCGCCTGTCCAACGGCGGACGCATCGACCGCAACAAAGTGTTGAGCTTCACCTTCAACGGCCAGGTCTACAAAGGCTTTGAAGGCGACTCCCTGGCCGCCGCGTTGCTGGCCAACGGTGTCGACATCATCGGCCGCAGCTTCAAGTATTCGCGCCCACGCGGCATCTTCGCCGCCGGTGCCGAAGAGCCGAACGCCGTGCTGCAGATCGGTGCGACCGAAGCCACGCAGATCCCCAACGTACGCGCCACGCAACAAGCGCTGTATCAAGGCCTGGTCGCCACCAGCACCAACGGCTGGCCGAGCGTGAACAACGACATGATGGGGATTCTCGGCAAGGTCGGCGGCAAGCTGATGCCACCGGGCTTCTACTACAAAACCTTCATGTACCCGCAATCGTTCTGGATGACTTACGAGAAGTACATTCGTAAGGCCGCCGGTCTTGGCCGTTCGCCGACCGAGAACGATCCGGACACCTACGACTACATGAACCAGCACTGCGACGTGCTGATCGTCGGCGCTGGCCCTGCGGGTCTGGCGGCTGCACTGGCGGCTGCCCGCAGCGGCGCCCGTGTGATCCTGGCCGATGAACAGGAAGAGTTCGGCGGTAGCCTGCTCGACTCCCGCGAAAGCCTCGACGGCAAGCCTGCCACCGAGTGGGTTGCCAGCGTCATCGCCGAGCTGAAAAACACCCCTGACGTGCTGCTGTTGCCGCGCGCCACGGTCAACGGTTACCACGACCATAACTTCCTGACCATCCACGAGCGCCTCACCGATCACCTCGGCGACCGCGCCCCGATCGGCCAGGTGCGTCAGCGTATCCACCGGGTTCGCGCCAAGCGCGTGGTGCTGGCGACCGGTGCTCACGAGCGTCCACTGGTTTATGGCAATAACGACGTGCCGGGCAACATGCTCGCCGGCGCGGTGTCGACTTATGTACGTCGCTATGGCGTGGCACCGGGCAAGAAACTGGTGCTGTCGACCAACAACGACCACGCCTACCGCGTTGCCCTGGACTGGCTCGACGCCAGCCTGCAAGTGGTGGCCATCGCCGATGCCCGCAGCAACCCTCGCGGTGCGCTGGTGGAAGAAGCGCGCGCCAAAGGCATTCGCATCCTGACCGGCAGCGCCGTGATCGAGGCTCGTGGCAGCAAGCACGTCACCGCTGCTCGCGTTGCCGCGATTGATGTAAAAGCACACACCGTGACCAGCCCGGGCGAATGGCTCGATTGCGACCTGGTTGCCAGTTCCGGCGGTTACAGCCCGGTGGTTCACCTGGCGTCGCACTTGGGTGGCAAGCCGATCTGGCGTGAAGACATCCTCGGTTTCGTACCGGGCGAAGCACCGCAGAAACGCGTATGCGTCGGTGGCATCAACGGCGTTTATGGCCTCGGCGATTCGCTGGCCGACGGTTTTGAAGGCGGCGCTCGCGCCGCCAGCGAAGCCGGTTTCGGCAAGGTCGAAGGCGTACTGCCAAAAGCCCTGAGCCGACTGGAAGAGCCGACGCTGGCGCTGTTCCAGGTACCTCACGAGAAAGCCACTGCCCGTGCGCCGAAGCAATTCGTCGACCTGCAAAACGACGTCACCGCTGCCGCCATCGAACTGGCGACCCGCGAAGGCTTCGAGTCGGTCGAGCACGTCAAGCGCTACACCGCATTGGGCTTCGGCACCGATCAGGGTAAGCTCGGCAACGTCAACGGTCTGGCCATCGCCGCCCGTTCGCTGAACGTGACGATCCCGCAGATGGGCACCACCATGTTCCGTCCGAACTACACGCCGGTAACTTTCGGCGCCGTAGCCGGTCGTCACTGTGGGCACATCTTTGAACCGGTTCGTTTCACCGCGCTGCATCACTGGCACGTGAAGAACGGCGCCGAGTTTGAAGACGTCGGTCAGTGGAAGCGTCCATGGTACTTCCCGAAAAACGGTGAAGACCTGCATGCCGCCGTGAAACGCGAATGCAAAGCCGTGCGCGACAGCGTCGGCCTGCTGGACGCTTCGACCCTGGGCAAGATCGACATCCAGGGCCCGGACTCCCGCGAGTTCCTCAACCGCATCTACACCAACGCCTGGACCAAACTCGACGTGGGCAAGGCCCGTTACGGCCTGATGTGCAAAGAAGACGGCATGGTGTTCGACGACGGCGTGACTGCATGCCTGGCCGACAACCATTTCGTGATGACCACCACCACCGGCGGCGCTGCACGCGTGCTGCAATGGCTGGAAATCTACCACCAGACCGAATGGCCAGACCTGAAGGTGTATTTCACTTCCGTGACGGATCACTGGGCAACCATGACCCTGTCCGGGCCGAACAGCCGCAAGCTGCTCAGCGAAGTCACCGACGCCGACCTGAGCAACGAAGCCTTCCCGTTCATGACCTGGAAAGAAGCGCTGGTCGGTGGTGTGCCGGCGCGGATATTCCGGATTTCGTTTACCGGTGAGTTGTCGTACGAAGTCAACGTGCAGGCCGACTACGCCATGGGCGTGCTCGAGAAAATCGTCGAGGCCGGCAAGAAGTACAACCTGACTCCGTATGGCACTGAAACCATGCACGTACTGCGGGCGGAGAAGGGCTTCATCATCGTCGGTCAGGACACTGACAGCTCGATGACCCCGGACGACCTGAACATGGGCTGGTGTGTCGGTCGCACCAAACCGTTCTCGTGGATCGGCTGGCGTGGCATGAACCGCGAAGACTGTGTGCGTGATCAGCGCAAACAGCTGGTTGGCCTGAAGCCGATCGATCCGACCAAATGGCTGCCGGAAGGTGCGCAACTGGTGTTCAACACCAAGCAAACCATCCCGATGACCATGGTGGGCCACGTGACTTCCAGTTACCTGCACAACTCCCTGGGCTATTCGTTTGCCATGGGCGTGGTGAAAGGCGGCTTGAAGCGCATGGGTGAGCGGGTGTTCGCACCGCTGGCCGACGGCAGCGTGATCGAGGCGGAAATCGTTTCTTCGGTGTTCTTCGATCCTAAAGGCGATCGCCAGAACGTGTAAGTCGATCGTTCCCACGCTCTGCGTGGGAATGCATCCCGGGACGCTCCGCGTCCCAAGAGCGGACGCAGAGCGTCCATGGCGGCATTCCCACGCAGAGCGTGGGAACGATCAACAAAAGAAAGGTGCTTTATGACCGCAGCCAATGTTTACCAACAACGCCCAACCACTGGGGCCAAGGCCGAGTCGTCGCTGCATCATGCCGACCTCGCCAGCCTGGTGGGCAAGGGTCGCAAGAACGCCGGCGTGATCGTGCGTGAGAAAAAACTCCTCGGTCACCTGACCATCCGTGGCGATGGCCACGACGCCGCGTTCGCCGCTGGTGTGCACAAGGCCCTCGGCATCGAATTGCCAGGTGCGCTGACCGTGATCATCAAAGGCGAAACCAGCCTGCAATGGATGGGGCCGGATGAATGGCTGCTGATCGTGCCGACCGGCGAAGAATTCGCCGCCGAGAAAAAGCTGCGTGAAGCACTGGGCGACCTGCACACCCAGATCGTCAACGTCAGCGGCGGCCAGCAGATCCTCGAACTCAGCGGCCCGAACGTGCGTCAGGTGCTGATGAAATCCACCAGCTACGACGTGCACCCCAACAACTTCCCGGTGGGCAAGGCTGTGGGTACCGTGTTTGCCAAGTCGCAACTGGTGATCCGCCATACCGCCGAAGACACCTGGGAACTACTGATCCGCCGCAGCTTCTCGGATTACTGGTGGTTGTGGTTGCAGGATGCGGCTGCTGAGTACGGGCTTTGCGTCCAGGCTTGACACGGATGATCGTTCCCACGCTCCGCGTGGGAATGCATCCCGGGACGCTCCGCGTCCCTTTAACAGCCGGACGCAGAGCGTCCATGGCGGCGTTCCCACGCAGAGCGTGGGAACGATCAGATAGGAGTCACCGCACTATGAGCCGCGCCCCAGACACATGGATTCTGACCGCCGATTGCCCCAGCGTCCTCGGCACCGTGGATGCGGTGACCCGCTTTCTGTTCGAGCAGGGCTGCTACGTCACCGAGCACCATTCCTTCGATGACCGGCTCTCGGGCCGTTTCTTCATTCGCGTGGAATTTCGTCAGCCCGACGGTTTCGACGAACAAGCCTTCCGCGCAGGTTTGGCCGAGCGTGGTGAAGCCTTCGGGATGATCTTCGAGCTGACCCCGCCGAACTACCGGCCCAAAGTGGTGATCATGGTCTCCAAGGCCGATCACTGCCTCAACGACTTGCTCTATCGCCAGCGCATCGGCCAGTTGTCGATGGACGTGGTTGCCGTGGTCTCCAACCACCCGGACCTCAAGCCGTTGGCCGACTGGCATCAGATTCCGTACTACCATTTCCCGCTGGACCCGAACGACAAACCGTCGCAGGAGCGTCAGGTCTGGCAGGTAATCGAAGAGGCAGGCGCCGAACTGGTGATCCTTGCCCGTTACATGCAGGTTCTGTCGCCGGAGTTGTGCCGCAAACTTGATGGCAAGGCGATCAACATTCATCACTCCCTGCTGCCGGGTTTCAAGGGTGCCAAGCCCTATCACCAGGCCTACAACAAGGGCGTGAAACTGGTTGGCGCCACGGCGCACTACATCAACAACGACCTGGACGAAGGACCGATCATCGCCCAAGGCGTGGAAGCCGTGGATCACAGTCATTACCCGGAAGATTTGATCGCCAAAGGGCGGGATATCGAAGGGCTGACGTTGGCACGGGCCGTTGGTTATCACATTGAACGACGCGTGTTTTTGAACGCCAATCGCACGGTCGTTCTTTAGATCGCCATCGCGGGCAAGCCCGCTCCCACAGTGAGCTGAGGTGTGCCCGACATTTGTGAGCGACACAAAACCCTGTGGGAGCGGGCTTGCCCGCGATGAGGTCCTGACAGACAACGCAAAAAGACACAGGCAACAACCCGAGCAATCAACGCGCCGCCGATCCATGGCGACGCGACCGCTACATAAAAACAACAGCGAGGTGAAAGCATGTCTGGTAATCGTGGTGTGGTGTATCTCGGCGCGGGCAAGGTCGAAGTACAGAAAATCGACTATCCCAAAATGCAGGACCCGCGCGGCAGGAAGATCGAGCACGGTGTCATCCTGCGCGTAGTTTCCACCAACATCTGTGGTTCCGATCAGCACATGGTGCGCGGTCGTACCACCGCTCAGACCGGTCTGGTACTGGGCCACGAGATCACCGGTGAAGTGATCGAGAAGGGCAGCGGTGTCGAGAACCTGCAGATCGGCGACCTGGTGTCGGTACCTTTCAACGTTGCCTGTGGCCGTTGCCGTTCGTGCAAAGAGCAACATACTGGCGTCTGCCTGAGCGTTAACCCGGCGCGTCCGGGCGGTGCCTATGGTTATGTCGACATGGGTGACTGGACCGGTGGCCAAGCCGAATACGCGTTTGTGCCGTATGCCGACTTCAACCTGCTGAAACTGCCGGATCGCGACCGGGCCATGGAAAAAATCCGTGACCTGACCTGCCTCTCCGACATCCTGCCCACCGGTTACCACGGCGCAGTGACTGCCGGCGTTGGCCCTGGCAGCACCGTGTACGTCGCCGGCGCCGGCCCGGTCGGTCTGGCGGCTGCCGCTTCCGCTCGCCTGCTGGGCGCTGCGGTGGTGATCATCGGTGACGTCAACCCGATCCGCCTGGCCCATGCCAAGGCTCAGGGTTTCGAAATCGCTGACTTGTCGACAGACACCCCACTGCACGAACAAATCGCTGCACTGTTGGGCGAACCGGAAGTGGACTGCGCCGTCGATGCCGTAGGCTTCGAAGCTCGCGGTCACGGCCATGCCGGCGTGAAGCACGAGGCTCCGGCCACCGTACTCAACTCGCTGATGGGCGTGGTTCGCGTCGCTGGCAAAATCGGTATTCCTGGCCTGTACGTGACTGAAGACCCGGGTGCAGTGGACGCTGCCGCGAAAATGGGCAGCCTGAGCATTCGCTTCGGCCTGGGCTGGGCCAAATCCCACAGCTTCCACACCGGCCAGACGCCAGTGATGAAGTACAACCGCCAGCTGATGCAGGCGATCATGTGGGACCGCATCAAGATTGCTGACATTGTGGGTGTGGAAGTCATCAGCCTGGATGACGCGCCACGTGGTTATGGCGAGTTCGATGCGGGCGTGCCGAAGAAGTTTGTGATCGATCCGCATAAGATGTTCAGCGCGGCGTAAGGCTTGGAGCAAGACGGAAAAAAGGGCGACAGTGATGTCGCCCTTTTTTATGGCCAGTGGGAAGGCGTAGCCGGTTCGGTCATACCGTTCATCGGTTGCGTCCCAGGGAGCACGTTTCATAGAGGCCACCTGGGGAAAAATGCCCATGCAGACGAGGAACATGCTGGCGTACATCCGGTCCAATCGGCAGTTTTGCCGCTCCCGTTACTGGGCGGTTTTTCATGGCACAAGAGGATGTCTGGATGAACGTTTCACGCGGTTTTGCACTGGCATCGCTCATGGCTGTCGCTTCGTTGACGACGCTGGCCGCCAGCCCGGCCTTTGCACAGTTCAGTCTCGTTGATGCGGCCAAGGCGGTTTCGGCGATACAGGACGACGAGGATGTCGAAGGTGTCGAGGCCGATGATGTCGATGGCATCGTGGCGGTTGCACCCAAGGCGGCCGGTTTGCTCAATACCCTGGGCTCGCAGCTCGACATTACCCCGGAACAGGCCATCGGCGGTGCTGGTGCGATGCTGGGGCTGGCGAGGAATCAGCTCAGTGGCCAGGACTTCTCCGAGCTGAGTAAAAACGTGCCGGGCCTCGCCCAGATTGCCGGTAACAGCGCCATCAGTGGTCTGAGTGGATTGGGTGGTCTGCTCGGCGCGGGTTCGGACAAGAATGCGTTGCTCGATGGTTTGTTGGGCAACGTCAAGGACACTAAGGACCTGAACAATGCCTTTAGCGCTCTGGGCATGGACACCGGGATGATCGGCATGTTTGCCCCAGTAATCCTGCAATACCTCGGCCAGCAAGGCGTCACCGGTTCGTTGCTGCAGAATCTTGGCGGAATCTGGGGCACTGGCACTGGCACCGGCATTGGCAGCTGAGTCAGCCTTCGGCGCGTAGCGCCTTGATGCGCCGGTCCTTTTCGATCCAGAGCTGGTTGACCCAGTTCTGGACCTTTTCGCGAAACGCCGGATCGTTTTCGTAATCGCCTTGCCACAGCGCCGTATCCAGTTCGCGTGTGTGGATGTCGATGATCACCCTCGGCACGTTGCCGCTGATCAAATCCCAGAATCCTGGAATCTTCTGCTGTGGATACACCACTGTCACATCGAGAACGGCATCCAGCTGTTCGCCCATCGCCGCCAGCACAAAAGCCACGCCGCCAGCCTTGGGCTTGAGCAGGTGGGTGAACGGTGACTGCTGTTGGGCACTTTTCGCCGAGGTGTACCGGGTACCTTCCAGATAATTGACCACTGTCACCGGCTGGCGCTTGTACAACTCGCAGGCTTGTTTGGTGATCTCCAGGTCCTTGCCGGCCAGCTCCGGGTTCTTTGCCAGAAACGCTTTGGTGTAGCGCTTCATGAACGGATAGTCCAACGCCCACCAGGCCAGGCCCAGGAACGGCACCCAGATCAGTTCTTTCTTGAGGAAGAACTTGAAGAACGGCGTGCGCCGGTTAAGCGTCTGGATCAGTGCCGGAATATCGACCCAGGACTGATGGTTGCCGATCACCAGATACGAGGTGTCGCGGCGCAAATCATCGCCGCCGCGGATGTCCCATTGGGTGGGAATGCACAGCCGGAAGATCAGCTTGTCGATTTCGGCCCAGGTTTCGGCAATCCACATCACCGCCCACGAGGCGTAATCGCGAAAGCGCCCGGGCAGGAGCAGTTTCAGCAGGGCGAACACCATCAAAGGCCCGAACAGCACCAGGGTGTTTAGCAACAGCAGCAGGGTAACGAAACAGCCGGTGAGCAGGCGGCGCATAAGTAACTCTTGAAAGCGTTTGGGCGCGCCATGATAAGCAGCTTCGCATGGCAGGCCAAATCGGCGGTGACGAATGTTTCACCTTTTGACCGTTAACCTCGTTGTACCGATCGTTCCCACGCGGAGCATGGGAACGATCATCCACACAACGGTCTAAAATCCCGCTGCCCACTCTTCAAGGAAGCCCCCTACGTGAAATCTCTCCTTGCACTGCTTACCCTCGTGGCCCTGCCGGTCCTGGCCGCCGAGCCGACCCTGTACGGGCGTTACGAGTACATCGCGCTGCCGGAAATCGGCGGCGAAGTCCTCAAGGCGAAAATGGACACCGGCGCCCTGACCGCGTCGCTGTCGGCCAAGGACATCGAAACCTTCACCCGCGACGGCGACGAGTGGGTGCGTTTCCGCCTCGCCACCAAAGGCGCCAGCAACAAGGTCTACGAACACAAGGTCGCGCGGATCAGCAAGATCAAAACCCGCTCCGAAGAAGACGACGATGACAAGGAAGCGATCGAGCCCACCAAGCGGCCGGTGGTCGACCTGGAATTGTGCCTGGGCAACGTCAAGCGCACCGTGGAGGTCAACCTCACCGACCGCAGCAGCTTCAATTACCCGCTGCTGATCGGCGCCAAAGCCCTGCGTGAATTCGGCGCGGCGGTGAACCCGGCGCGTCGCTTTACAGCCGACAAACCCGACTGCTGATTGACGGCGAATCAGCCTTGGGGCACCGTTCGCCCACCTAACTAGCGGGCTCGGACGGCATGCCTCATATCCTGATTGTCGAAGACGAAGCGGCGATTGCCGACACCCTGATTTTCGCCTTGCAGGGCGAGGGCTTCACCACCGCCTGGTTGAGCCTTGGCGCGGCGGCGCTTGAACATCAGCGCGCCACGCCCGCCGATCTGATCATCCTCGATATCGGCCTGCCAGACATCAGCGGCTTCGAGACCTGCAAGCAGTTGCGGCGTTTCAGCGAAGTGCCGGTGATTTTCCTCAGCGCCCGTGATGCAGAGATCGACCGCGTGGTGGGCCTGGAAATCGGCGCCGACGACTACGTGGTCAAACCGTTCAGCCCCCGGGAAGTGGCGGCGCGGGTCCGGGCGATTCTCAAGCGCATGGCGCCACGATCGGTGGCGGCGGAGGCGGCGTCAGCGCTGTTTCGCATCGACAGCGAACGGGTGCAGATCAGCTATCGCAACCAGCCGCTGAGCCTGACTCGCCATGAGTTTCGTTTGCTGCAATGCCTGCTGGAACAACCCGAGCGAGTCTTCAGCCGCGAACAATTGCTCGATGCGCTGGGTGTGGCGGCCGACGCTGGTTACGAGCGCAGCATCGACAGCCACATCAAGAGCGTGCGCGCCAAATTGCGCCTGGTGAAAGCCGACGCCGAGCCGATCCAGACCCACCGCGGCCTCGGTTACAGCTACAGTCCGGGGCACAGCTGATGCCCCTGGGGATCCGGATTTTCCTGGTCTACGTGCTGTTCATCGGCCTGACCGGTTACTTTGTGCTCAACACCGTGATGGAAGAAATCCGCCCCGGCGTGCGCCAGTCCACCGAAGAAACCCTGGTAGACACCGCCAACCTGATGGCCGAGATCCTGCGCGACGACTTCAAGGCCGGCACTCTCAGCCAGAACCGCTGGCCCGAATTGCTCAAGGCTTACGGCGAACGGCAACCGAAGGCGAATATCTGGGGAATGCCGAAGAATCAGGTCAACCACCGGATTTACGTCACTGATGCCAAGGGCATCGTGGTGCTGGATTCCAGTGGCATCGCGGTGGGCCAGGACTACTCGCGCTGGAACGATGTCTACCTGACCCTGCGTGGCGAGTACGGCGCGCGTTCGACGCGCAGCAACCCGGATGACTCGAACTCGTCGGTGATGCACGTCGGGGCACCTATTCGTGACAACGGCCAGATCATCGGCGTGGTGACGGTGGCCAAGCCTAACAGTTCGCTGCAGCCTTACGTCGATCGCACCGAGCGGCGATTGCTGATTTATGGCGCCGGGCTGATTGGCCTCGGTTTGCTGTTCGGTGCGCTGTTGTCGTGGTGGCTGAGCGCGGCGCTGCGGCGGTTGACGGCGTATGCCCAGGCGGTCAGCGAAGGTCGGCGGGTCGAGGTGCCGCATTATCGTGGCGGCGAGCTGGAGCAACTGGCCACGGCGGTGGAGCAGATGCGCACCCAGCTGGAAGGCAAAGCCTACGTCGAGCGTTATGTGCACACCCTGACCCATGAATTGAAAAGCCCGCTGGCGGCGATTCGTGGTGCGGCGGAGTTACTGCAAGGTGAGATGCCGCTGGCTCAGCAGCAGCGTTTCGTCAGCAACATCGACAGCGAAAGTGCACGCATGCAGCAGTTGATCGAACGATTGTTGAACCTGGCGCAGGTGGAACAGCGCCAAGGGCTGGAAGAGCGGGTGGCGGTGCCGTTGGCGGGTTTGGTGGAGGAGCTGTTGAGTGCGCAGGCTGCGCGAATCGAAGGCAAGCAGTTGCGTGTGGAACTGCAAATTGCAGCGGATTTGAACCTGCTTGGCGAGCCGTTTCTATTGCGCCAGGCACTGGGCAATCTGCTGGAGAATGCCTTGGACTTCACCCCGACTCATGGCGTGCTGCGATTTTGTGCTGAACGAGTCGGTGAGCAGATTGAGTTCAGGCTGTTCAACCAGGCCGAGGCGATTCCCGACTATGCATTGCCGCGCTTGAGCGAGCGTTTCTACTCACTGCCGCGTCCGGACAGTGGGCGTAAAAGTACGGGGTTGGGGCTTAACTTCGTTGAAGAGGTGGTCAAGTTGCATGGCGGGACGATGAACATTGGTAATGTCGACGGTGGGGTAGAGGTCACGTTGCACCTGCCTTAGGACCGAGTCGAGGCATTCGCGAGCAAGCCCGCTCCCACACTGGATCTTCTGTGAACACAAAAAAGGTGCCCATCGCCGATTAACTGTCGGAGCGGGCTTGCTCGCGAAAGGGCCGGCCCAGTCTCCACAAAGTCTCCACATTCCCCCCATAAAACTCCCACACACCGACTCCAGACTTTCCCCATCCAAACAGGGAGAGTCCCATGAACCGTAGCCTGACCCTAAAACTCGGGGCGATTGCCCTTTTGATTCTGTTGCTGCTGATCCCGTTGCTGATGATCAACGGCGTGATCCAGGAGCGGCAACAACTGCGAGATGGTGTGCTCGAAGACATCGCTCGCAGTTCCAGTTACAGCCAGCAATTGAGCGGCCCGCTGATGGTGGTGCCCTATCGAAAAACGGTGCGCACCTGGAAAACCAACAACAAAACCAACGAGCGTTATCAGGACGTCGGCGAGGAACGCGGGCGTTTGTATTTCCTGCCTGAGCGCTTCGAACTCGACGGCCAGGTCCAGACCGAACTGCGTGCCCGAGGTATCTACGAGGCGCGGCTGTTTCATGCCGATAATCGCATCAGCGGGCATTTTTCGGTTCCAGCACAACTGGGCATCAAGGAGGACTTCGCCGATTACCGCTTCGACCAACCGTTCCTGGCCGTCGGCATCAGCGACATACGCGGCATCGAGAATGCGCTGAAACTCGAACTCAATGACCAGAAGCTGGATTTTGTACCGGGTAGCCAGGTGGGTTGGTTGGGCGAGGGGGTGCACGTGACGCTGCCAGCATTGGACGCCAAACAGGTCACGGAACTGGCATTCGCTTTCGACTTGCGTCTGCAAGGCACCGGCCAGTTGCAGATTCTCCCGGTGGGCAAGACCAGCAAGGTTTCACTGGCCGCCAACTGGCCTCATCCCAGCTTCATCGGTAACTACCTGCCGGCCCAGCGTGAAATCACCGATCAGGGTTTCACTGCCAATTGGCAGACCTCGTTCTTCTCCACCAACCTGCAAGAGGCCTTGAGCAGTTGCGTGTCTGGCGGCCAGTGCGAGGCGTTCAGCGGTCGCAGCTTCGGCGTGAGTTTCATCGACCCGGTGGACCAGTACCTGAAAAGCGACCGGGCAATCAAATACGCGTTGCTGTTCATCGTCCTGACCTTCGCCGGTTTCTTCCTCTTCGAAGTGCTGAAAAGCCTGGCGGTACACCCGGTGCAATACGCGCTGGTGGGCGTGGCGCTGGCGTTTTTCTACCTGTTGCTGTTGTCGCTGTCCGAGCACATCGGCTTCGCCCTGGCGTATCTGCTGTCGGCGAGTGGTTGCGTGTTGTTGATCGGCTTCTATGTCTGCCATGTGCTGCGCAGCGTGCATCACGGTTTGAGTTTTTCGGCAGGATTGGCGGCGTTGTATGGCTTGCTCTATGGCTTGCTGAGTGCCGAGGATTACGCGCTGTTGATGGGCTCGCTGCTGTTGTTCGGGCTGCTGGGCGTGTTCATGGTGCTGACCCGCAAGCTGGACTGGTACGGGATCGGACAGAAAACCGCGAAGCCTTTGGCCTTTGATATTGGAGCCGTGGAATGAGCCGGTCGTTGGGGTTGCGCGAGGATCAGCGGGTGGGAGAGGTGTTGGCGACGCGGATTGCCGGGTTGTTTCCGTTGGATCCGGTGTGGTGCATTCGCGAGCAGGCTCGCTCCCACAAAAGATCTCCAGTGAACACAACGGTTATGCACACCAAAAATCAAATGTGGGAGCGAGCCTGCTCGCGATGAGGCCGGCACAGTTAGCGAGAATCTAGACCTTCGGCATCGTCGCAATCATCGAAGGCCGCTGACTCACCTCAAAGTACCACTCTGCCAACTTCGGATTCTCTTTGCGCCATTCCAGATCCGGATGGCGCAGATCCAGGTAACCCAAGGCACAGGCAACACTGATTGCCGCCACATCGAAATGGCTGGTCAGCTCGGCAATGGCGTCGGCTTCCAGTAGTGCCAGGGCGCGACGAATCTTGTCGCGCTGACTGTCGAGCCATGCATCCCAATGTTTTTCCGGCGAGCGCAGGGCCACTTCATAGCGAACCATCACTGCGGCATCCATGATCCCGTCTGCCAGAGAGGCCAGGGTCAAGCGCCGCCAGCGCGCGGAACCGTCGCGAGGGATCAGCGGATTGCCGACGTGCTGATGATCGAGATAGTCGAGGATCACCCGGCTGTCGTACAGCACATTGCCGTCGGCCAGGCGTAGTGCTGGAATCTTACCCAGCGGGTTGTCTTCGTTGAGGGCCGGGTCCGGGCTGACTGGCGTGAGCTGGCTGGCTTGCAGCGCTACGCGGTCCGTTTGACCGGTTTCGTGCAGCAGCACCATGACTTTGCGAACGAAGGGCGACGCGGGATTGTGGAACAAGGTCATGCTGGGGGCGGACATGTCGGCATCTCGATCATGGACAGTGTCGGGAGCATAGCGCTTTAGTGTTTAAGTGTGGGAGCGAGCCGTTCAGTGACGTTGCAGCAACCCGCGCAAGGCGAGGACGGCGGGGATCCCCAGCCCGAGCCAACTCAATGCATCCCACACGCCATCGCCCAGCAACGCGGCAAACAACCCTGCGGCGCTGAGCAGGGCGATGACGGTTGGCGTGGCGAAGACCTTCCAGAAATTCGACTGTCTGGGCCTCATGTCGGGCACTCCGCGTTTTCGAGCACAGGTTTCGCGATCTTGCGCCGCACCACCCACAAATAAACCCCGCTGCCGAGCACGATGATGGTCAGCACATCGAGGATCGCCCAGAGGATTTTCATCGGCATGCCGCCGTAGTCACCGAAGTGCAGCGGCTGCGACATGCCCATGGCGTCCATGTACCACGGCCGTTCGGCCACCGCCGTAACTTGCAGAGTGCTGGCGTCGATCAGTACCGGCGTCAGCAGGTGCGAAGTCAGTTGGGTGCTGCCTTTCATGAACACGGCGTAATGGTGTTCGCTGGAAAACCGTGTGCCGGGGAAAGCGATGAAGTCGGGCTGCATGCCCGGCGCGACGTCTTTGGCGATGTCGAGCAGGCGGGTCGCAGACGCCAATTGAGTCAGCGGCGGCGCCTCGCGATAAGGCGCGATCATCGCGCTCAGGCTGTCGTTGCGCCACGCGGCGATCAACAGGTCGGCGCAGGCACTGATCACGCCGGTCACGCCGACCACCAGGGCCCAGGTCAGCGTTACCACGCCGATCAGGTTATGCAGGTCAAGCCAGCGCAGACGGGTGGATTTGTCGTGGCGCACGGTGGCGAACTTCAAACGCCGCATGAACGGCAGGTACAGCACCGTTCCGGAGACAATCGCCAACACAAACAGAATCCCCATGAACGCCAGCAGCAACTTGCCCGGCAGGCCGGCGAACATGTCCACGTGCAGGCGCAGCATGACCATCATCAGCCCGCCATTGGCCGATGGCATCTCCAATGCTTCGCCGGTGCGAGCGTCAAGCATGAAGGTGTGGGACGAGTTCGGCTCGGTGCCCGCGGTGGGCGCCATGATTGCGATCACGCCATTGGGGTCTTCATCGTCGTAGCCGAAATACTGCATGACCTCGCCGGGACGATGCTTTTCAGCCGCTTGCACCAACTGCTGCAAATCCAGCTGCGGGGTATCGGCCGGCATCGATTTCAACTCGGCGGCATCGCCCAGCAGATGGTCGATCTCGTGGTGGAAGATCAACGGCAGGCCGGTGAGGGCCAGCATCAGCAGGAATACCGTGCAGATCAGGCTGGTCCAGGTGTGAACAAAGGACCAGCGGCGGATGGTTTTGCTTTTCATTTCATGGCCTTCAGAAAGACCAAAGCCGTCCTCGAAGGACGGCCTGGTCGTGGCGCGTGTCAGTTCAGGCGATTACCACTTGTACGTAGCACTGGCGACGACGCTGCGTTGGTCGCCGTAGTAGCAGTAGAAGCTGTCGCACGTGGAGATATAGTCCTTGTCGAACAGGTTGGTGGCGTTCAGTGCCAGTGATGCACCTTTCAGACTGTTATCCAGACGGCCCAAGTCGTAATGGACCGCCGCGTCGAACACCGTGTAGGCATCAGCTTTGCCCAACCAGGTATTGCCCTGGTCGCCATAAGTGTTGCCGGTGTAGCGTGCGCCGGCACCGATGCCGAAACCATCCAGCACACCGTTGTGCCAGGTGTAGTCGGCCCACACCGACGCTTGTTGATTAGGCATCAGCTGCAGGCGATTGCCCTTGAAGTCACCCTTTTGCACTTCGGATTTGGCCAGGGTGTAGGCGGCGATGACTTTCAGGTTGTCGGTGACATCGGAAACGGCTTCCAGCTCCAGGCCTTTGACCTTCACTTCGCCGGTCTGGCTGGTAATCGAGACGTTGTCCGAGTTGGTCGTGGTGACGGAGACGTTTTTCTGGGTCAGGTCATAGACCGCAGCCGTCAGCAGGGTGTTGCTGCCCGGTGGTTGGTATTTGATGCCCAGTTCCCACTGCTTGCCTTCAGTCGGCTTGAACGACTCGGTCGGCGATGCCGTGGCTTTGCTGGTCGGCTGGAACGATTCGGCGTAGGACAGGTAGGGCACGAAGCCCGAGTCGAACACATAGCTGATCGCTGCGTTACCGCTGAATTTCTTGTCCCGTTCGGTGTTGGTGGCATCACCCTTGTTGAAGAATTTGGTGCCCGTATGGACCCAGTCCTCACGACCACCGAGGGTCAGACGCCATTGGTCGAGGGCCATTTGGTCCTGGACGTACAAGCCGGTCTGGTAGGTCTTCTGGTCATAGTCATAAAACGCCGTCGAGCGTGACGGGCGAACGATTGGCTGGCCATAGATCGGGTTGTTGACGTTGGTGGTCAGGCCGTCACCGAAGATCGAGGTGTAGTTGCTGTTGGTGCGCTGGTGATCGAGGCCGATCAACAGGGTGTGGCGGATGTCGCCGGTTGCAAAGTCGCCCTGGAAGTTGTTGTCCACGGCGAACTGGCTGATGTCCTCGTCGACACTGGTGCTCGATCGGCCAACGTTGCCCTGGGCATCGACCTGGGTGAACGGGTAGGCGCCGGGGGTAAGCGCCTGGAAGGACAGGTCCGATTTGGTGTACCGCAGGTTCTGCTTGAACTGCCAGACATCGTTCAAGCGATGTTCAAAGGCGTAGCCCAGCGCGTAGTAGGTGCGGTCGTAGTATTCCCAGTCCGGGTCACCGAGGTTTTTGTGATGGGAGACCTTGCCGAGTGGCGAATGGATCTTCGTGCCTTGCACCGGCAGGAACTGGCTGGTGATGCCTGTATCGTCGCGGGTAAATTGCGTCAGCAGCGTGAACTTGGTGTCAGGGTCAATGTTCCAGGTCAGGCTCGGTGCAATGTTGTAGCGTTTGTTGTCGATGTGATCGACCTGAGTACCGCTGTCGCGCACTACACCGCTCAGGCCATAGAGAAACCGGCCTTCGTCATCGATTTTGCCGGTGCTGGCGAAGCTGATTTGACGATGGTTGTCGCTGCCATATTGCACCTGGATTTCATGGCTCGACTCGGCGCTGGGGCGACGGCTGACCATGTCCAGCAAGCCGCCTGGCGGGGTCTGGCCGTAAACCGATGAGGCCGGGCCGCGCAGCAGGGCGAGGCGATCGAGGTTCCAGGTTTCCTGTTTCGGGTTGGCGTACACGCCTTTTGGCAGTGGCAGGCCATCGAGGAATTGCGTCGGTTCGAAACCACGCACGAGCAACCAGTCGGCGCGGGTGTCGCTGCCGTAGCTGCTGGCGACGATGCCTGGCATGTAGCGCACGGCGTCATCGAGGTTTTGCACACCGCGATCTTCCATTTGCTGGCGAGTGGCGACGGAAATCGAACGCGGCGCTTCGACCAGCGCGGTGTCGGTCTTGGTGCCAGCAGCGGTGCGCGTGGCAACGTAACCTTCGACCGGGCCCCAGGCTGTTTCCGCATTTTCCAGGCCAATGACGGCGGTTTCCGGCAATGCCATCACGCCTTCGGGCACGGCCACCAGGCTGTAGGTGCCGGTGCTGCTTTGTTCCAGTTGCAGGCCGGTGCCGCGCAAGGCTTCACGCAGAGCGCCAGTGGCGTCGAACTGGCCCTTCACCGGGGCCGAGGTCTTGCCCGCCGCCAGCGACGGATTCAACGACAACGCCAAACCGGCCTGGCTGGCGATCTGGTTCAGGGTGCTGGCCAATGGCGCAGCCGGCAGGTTGTAGGCGCGGACGCTGGACGCCTGTTCGGCGGCAATCAGTGGGCTGCTGGCCAAAGGGGCGCAAAGGGCAATGGCGACCGCCAGCAAACGGGGGCGCAACACGGTGTCTAGCGAACGGGACATACAGCGGCTCCTGAATGGAAATATTTCTCAATTGCCTAGGTGCCGGACGAGAATTCAAAAGTGATAGGGCGAGATGAAAATAATTTCGATTCATCAATTGCGGTGAGGCAGATGGTCCCATCGCGGGCAAGCCACGCTCCACAGGTTTTGTGTCGAGCGGGAATTCTGTGAACGACACAAAACCTGTGGGAGCGGGCTTGCCCGCGATGGCGGCGGATCAGGCGCAGCACCTTTTAGCGCTTGGCGTCAGCCTTCGCGACCGTTACCCACCATGGCGTGTGTTGTTCGATCTGCACCGGCAGGGTCGGTAAAAGTGCACTCAGTGCCTTGTCGGTATCGTTCAGGGGGAAGCTGCCGGTGATGCGCAGGTTGGCGACCTCTGGTGTCACGCCAAGATGCCCGCGACGATAGCGGCCGAGCTCCTGGACCAGATCTTCCAGCCGCGCGTTGTCCACCACCAGCATGCCGCGGGTCCAGGCGTCGGCGCCGAGGTTGAGGGCGATGATCGGGCCCAGGCCATTGCTGCGCATCAGCACTTGCTGGCCTTCGCGCAGGATCTGTTCCTCGGGGCTCGATTCGGGATGGGCGGCTACCGCTGACTTCAATACGCTCAGGCGCGTGCCTTCGTCTTCACGCTTGACCAGGAACCGTGTCCCGAGTGCGCGCATGCTGCCTTCGCGGGTCTCGACGATAAACGGCCGGGCATCGCCATGGCCGGTTTCAACGAGGATCTCCCCTTCCTGAAGGACGATCAGTCGCTGCTTCTCATCGAAGCGCACATCCACTGCGCTGTGGGTGTTGAGGTTGATCAGCGTGCCGTCGGTCAGGCGTAGAGTGCGCTGCTCGCCGGTGGCAGTGCGCTGGTCGGCCAGCCAATAGTCGATGGGCAGATAACGATCACCGGCGAACAGCGCCAGGCCGATCACCGCCACGATGCTGGCCAGACCGCTGCCGAGCTTGCGCACCCGTCGCCGAATGCTTTCGCGCGATTGCAGCAAGGCGGTGCGGGCCGGACCGTTGGCGACGCTGAAACGTTGGTCGAGCATGCCCAACTGACGCCAGGCCCGAGCATGTTCTTCGTGGGCGGCGTGCCATTTGGCGAACGCTTCGCGCTCGACCGCGTTGCCGGAATCCAGCGACAGTTGCCAGGCAATCGCGGCATCCAGCACCTGCACCGACACGGGTTTGGAGTTGACCGGGCTCATACTGGCTCACCGTACAACGCGATGTAGCACTGACGAATACCCTGCGCCAGGTATTGGCGAACCCGCGGCACTGATACGCCCAGACGCTGAGCGATTTCGGCGTGACCGAGGCCATCGAGACGATTATAGAGAAACGCCGCCCGGGCCTTGCTCGAGAGCTTGCCCAGCAGGCGATCGATGGCTTTGAGGTCTTCGAGGATCAGTTGCTGTTCTTCCACCGACGGTTGTTCGCCTTCGGGGATCAGCATCAACTCGGAGAGGTAGGCCTGTTCCAGCGCGGCGCGGCGGAAGTAGTCGAACAGCAGGCCCTTGGCGATCGCCACCAAAAATGCCCGGGGTTCACGAGGCGCCTTCAGTTCATTACGGCCCAGCAAGCGCACGAAGGTGTCCTGGCTCAGGTCTTCGGCCCGTTGCGGGCAGGCCACGTTGCGCCGCAGCCAGGCCAATAGCCAACCGCGATGGTCGCGATACAACGCACCAACGAGCTCACTGTGAGGGCTTTGGACTGACGACACGCAACATCACCGAATGGGAAGTGTTAAGTAACGAGAATTGTTCGCGATTGTGGCAGAGGCGGGGGAGGTAAGCAATTGGCGCTGGTCGGGTGGTTTTTGCGGGGGGAATATCCAGTCGGACCGAGTGATCGTTCATCGCGGGCAAGCCACGCTCCCACAGGTTTTGCGTCGTTTGCGAAATCGGCAGACGAAACAAAACCTGTGGGAGCGTGGCTTGCCCGCGATGGGCCCGAACAGTCACCGAAGATCTAGAACGAAGGCGCTTGCCGCCGCCGCTTCCACTGACTCAACCGCTGCTGCAAATTCAACGGGCTATGAATCTGCTGCTGCCGCGCCCGGCTGAACAAAATCAGCACCAGCTCCGCCGTCGCCAAGGCATCGGCACTGGCGTTGTGCCGTTCGAAGACCTCCAGCTTGAACCAGTCGATCCACTCGTCCAGCCCGGCCTCGCGAAAATGCGCCTGCGGGCACAGCAGTGGCGCGATGTCCGCCACATCCAGAAACGGATGCTGCAACTTGTAGCCCAGATGTTCTTTCAGTGCGCGCCCCAACATGTGCTGATCGAACGGCGCATGAAACGCCAACACTGGACTGTCGCCGACGAATTCCATGAATTCGAGCAGGGCCTGCGCGGGGTCGCTGCCGGCGGCAATGGCGCTCGGGCCCAGGCCGTGAATCAACACGCTGGGGCCGAGTTTGAGTTCGGTGCATTGCAGCGTGCGTTCGAATTGCTGGCTGAAATCGATCGCCCCGTCCTCGATCACCACCGCGCCGATGGACAATAGTCGGTCCTTATTCAGGTTCAGCCCGGTGGTTTCCAGGTCGAGCACCACCCAGCGCTGCTCGCGCAGGCTGCAATCGCCGAGCTCGGCCACGGCAGGCAAGCGCTCCAGACGTTGTTGCAGTTCGCCGGGCAAAATGGGGTTTACCGGCCGCAGCCATGAAAACAGGCTCATAACTGATACCGCAGGGTCAGGCTGCTTTGCAGGCGTTGGGCCTGGCGCAGGGATTCACGCAGGATGCGTCGGTCCAGATGATTGAGGCTGTCAGGATCGACGCGGTTGGAGTAGGGCAAATTCTCGCGAGTCTGTAGCTGATGTTGCTGCATGCGGGTTTGCTGGATGAAGTGATACGCCTCTTCGTACGCCGCGCCGTCTAGCCGTTCGATGACCTCTTTGGCCACCAATTGACGAAAGCGCTCCAGGGTATTGTTGGTGTCGATGCCGTGGGCCAGGGCTAGCACTCGAGCGCCATCGACGAAAGGGGTCAAGCCCTGGAGCTTCAGGTCGAGGGTGGCTTTCTCGCCATTCTTGCGCGCCAGCACGAATTCGCGGAAACGGCCCACGGGCGGGCGGTTGCGAAGGGCGTTTTCGGCCATCATCCGCTGGAACAACCGGTTGTCGCCGACCTGATCGAGAATGCCCTGGCGCAGCTGCTCGCAGCCTCGCTCGTCGCCCCAGACCACGCGCAGATCGAAATAGATGCTCGACCCCAACAGGTTTTCCGGTGTCGCCTCACGGATAAACGCCGCAAAGCGTCGCGCCCATTCGGCCCGGGACAAACACAGCTCGGGGTTGCCGGCCATGATGTTGCCCTTGCACAAGGTGAAGCCGCATAGCGCCAGGTTCTGATTGATCTGCTGGGCGATGGGCAGCAACTTGCCGCGAATCTCGGCGGCGTGGGCCGCGTCGCGGGCTTCGAACAGAATGCCGTTGTCCTGATCGGTGTGCAGCGTCTGCTCGCGGCGGCCTTCGCTGCCGAAACACAGCCAACTGAACGGCACGCCAGGGTCACCCTTCTCAGCGAGCACCAGTTCGATCACCCGGCACACGGTGTGGTCGTTGAGCAGGGTGATGATGTGGGTGATCTGGGTCGAGGACGCGCCGTGGGCCAGCATCCGCTCCACCAATTGACCGATTTCGCCGCGCATCGCCATCAGATTTTCCAGCTTCTGGGCGCTGCGAATAGTCCGCGCCAGATGCACCAGATCGACCCTTTGCAGGGAAAACAGGTCGCGTTCCGAGACCACGCCGCACAGGCGCTGGTCCTTGACCAGACAGACATGGGCGATGTGCCGCTCGGTCATGGCAATCGCGGCGTCGAAGGCGCTGTGGTCCGGCGTCAGGTAAAACGGTGCCCGGGTCATGTGCCGTTCGATGGCCTCATTGAAGTCGCTGGTGCCGTTGGCCACCACATGTCGCAAGTCGCGCAGGGTGAAAATGCCCAGCGGCGCCTTTTGCTCATCGACCACCACAATGCTGCCGACTTGCTGATCGTGCATCAGCGTCACGGCTTCACGCAGAGGGGTGATAGGGCTGCAGGTCACCGGGTGACGCATGGCCAGTTCGCCCAGCCGGGTATTGAGCGAGTACTGGGTGCCAAGGGTTTCCACGGCTTTTTGCTGGACTTGCTGGTTGACCTGATCCAGCAAACTGCTGACGCCGCGTAGGGCAAAGTCGCGAAACGGGCTGGAAAGTGCGAACAGTTTGATGAACGCCAGCTTATTCAGCTGTAGGCAAAAGGTATCTTCGGCCGCCAGATGTTCGGTGCGAGTCGCCCGTTCCCCCAGTAGCGCGGCGAGGGGGAAACACTCGCCGGTGGTGATTTCGAAGGTGGTTTCGGTCCCGCCCTTGGCCGTGTGCGGACGTTCGCCCACGACACGGCCCTGTTTGACGATGTAGAAATGCTCAACCGGGCCATCGGCAGGTTTGATGATGCTCTCGCCGGGGGCATAAAAACGCAGCTGACATTGCTCGACCAGATAGGCCAGGTGGGCATTTTCCATCTGATTGAACGGCGGGAAGCGCTGGAGGAATTGCAAAGTGCCCTGGATGTTCTGCAACACCGCGGTTTTCCCTGCCTGGGTGAAGGCGTCCGCTTTACTCATAACCATTACCGCAGTCTTTTTCTGATTGTTGTGTCGGATCGTTGTGTCAGATCGTTACAGGCATGGTCGGCCCCTGCGGGCAGGGTGCCCATTGGACGTAAGTCTAGGTAGGCAGTGCGGCTGCCGTAATATGGGAAATGTCTGACACAATTGCGGGAAAAACCTCCTACATTGTCTATTGGAAATGTTTCCGACGAAGTGCACATTGAAGCTCTGCTAGGCGATGTCTGACCACTGTGCCGGGGATCGAATCGAAAACGTTGAGAAAGCCATGTCCGACCACGATATTTTGAGTGATGCCGAGCGCGAAGCGCTCAGTGCCGTCATGCTGGAACCAGACTTGCCGCCACAGCGGGTTCTGGTCGTCGATGACGATAAGGACTCCAGGGAATTGCTGTCGGAAATTCTGGGGCTGGATGGCATTCACTGCATGACGGCGGCCAGCGGCGAAACCGCACTCAAAATGCTTGAGACCAAACCATCGATCGGCCTTGTGATTACCGATCTGCGGATGGGGCACGTCGATGGCCTGGAACTGATCCGTCTGGTGCGGGAATCGCCACGCGCGGCGTTGCCGATCATCATCGTTTCCGGCGATGCTGACGTTAAGGATGCGATCGAAGCCATGCATTTGCACGTCGTGGACTTTTTGCTCAAGCCCATCAATAGCGAAAAATTGCTTGAGTTGGTCAAGCATGAGCTGGGGATGGATGTGTAGCGCGGACTTCCAGGTTGGCAGCTTTTGTGGCGAGGGAGCTTGCTCCCGCTGGGTTGCGAAGCAGCCCCAATCCCAATGTTGATACACCGGATTTACGACTGCTGCGCAGTCGAGCGGGAGCAAGCTCCCTCGCCACAGGGGACCGCAGCGTGTCTCTTCCTGAAACAGGTGTGAACCTATTTCAGGAAGAGACAGCGTAAATGAAAAAGCCCTGATCTTTTCGATCAGGGCTTTTTCACGTCCAGCGTCAGCGTTTACTCAAAGGCCATTGGCAGCCTTGAACTCGCGACGACGACGGTGCAGCACCGGCTCGGTGTAGCCGTTCGGCTGTTTGGTGCCTTCGACCACTAGTTCGACCGCCGCCTGGAAGGCGATGTTGCTGTCGAAGTTCGGTGCCAGCGGGCGGTACAGCGGATCGTTGGCGTTCTGACGGTCAACCACTGGCGCCATGCGCTTGAGGCTTTCCATCACCTGATCTTTAGTGACGATGCCGTGGCGCAGCCAGTTGGCGATGTGCTGGCTGGAAATACGCAGCGTCGCACGATCTTCCATCAGGCCGACATCATTGATATCCGGCACTTTCGAACAACCCACGCCCTGGTCGATCCAGCGCACCACGTAGCCAAGAATGCCCTGGGCGTTGTTGTCCAGTTCGTTCTTGATCTGCTCCGTGGTCCAGTCTGGATTGACGGCCAACGGGATGGTCAGGATGTCGTCCACCGAAGCGCGAGCACGTTTGGCCAGTTCGGCCTGACGGGCGAATACATCGACCTTGTGATAGTGCAACGCGTGCAACGCGGCGGCGGTCGGCGATGGAACCCAAGCGGTGTTGGCACCAGCCATCGGGTGAGCGATTTTCTGTTCGAGCATCGCTGCCATCAGGTCCGGCATGGCCCACATGCCTTTACCGATCTGGGCACGACCTTGCAGGCCAGTGCTCAGGCCAATGTCGACGTTCCAGTTCTCGTAGGCGCTGATCCATTTTTCAGCCTTCATGTCGGCCTTGCGCACCATCGGGCCGGCTTCCATGGAGGTGTGGATTTCGTCGCCCGTGCGGTCGAGGAAGCCAGTGTTGATGAACACCACGCGTTCGGCGGCAGCCTTGATGCAGGCCTTGAGGTTGACCGTGGTACGGCGCTCCTCGTCCATGATCCCGACCTTGAGCGTGTTGCGCGGCAAGTCGAGGACGTCTTCGAGGCGACCGAACAGCTCGTTGGTGAACGCAGCTTCTTCCGGGCCGTGCATCTTCGGCTTCACGATATAGACCGAGCCAGTGCGGCTGTTCTTGCGCGAGCTATTGCCGTTGAGGCTGTGGATCGCCGCGAGGCACGTCACCAGGCCATCGAGGATACCTTCCGGCACTTCGTTGCCGTCTTTATCGAGGATCGCATCGATGGTCATCAGGTGACCGACGTTGCGCACGAACAACAGTGAGCGACCGTGCAGGCTCAGTTCGCTGCCATCGAGAGCGGTGTAAGTGCGGTCGGCGTTCATGGTGCGGGTAAAGGTCTGACCGCCCTTGGAGACTTCTTCCGACAGGTCGCCCTTCATCAGGCCGAGCCAGTTGCGGTAGATCACCACTTTGTCATCGGCATCGACTGCGGCGACCGAGTCTTCGCAGTCCATGATGGTGGTCAGCGCAGCTTCCATCAGGATGTCTTTGACACCGGCCGCATCGGTCTGGCCGACCGGGGTGCTGGCGTCGATCTGGATTTCGAAGTGCAGGCCGTTGTTCTTCAGCAGGATCGCGGTGGGGGCGGCTGCATCGCCGTGGAAACCGATCAGTTGGGCATCGTTGTGCAAGCCGGTGTTGCTGCCGCCTTTGAGGCCGACGATCAGTTTGCCGTCAACGATCTTGTAGCCGGTGGAGTCGACGTGGGAGCCGGCAGCCAATGGCGCGGCTTCGTCGAGGAAGGCGCGGGCGAAGGCGATGACCTTGTCGCCGCGAACCTTGTTGTAGCCTTTGCCCTTTTCCGCGCCGTCCGCTTCGCTGATGGCGTCGGTGCCGTAGAGCGCGTCATACAGCGAACCCCAGCGGGCGTTCGAGGCGTTGAGCGCGAAGCGCGCGTTCATCACCGGTACCACCAGTTGTGGACCGGCCATGCGGGCGATTTCGTCATCGACGTTTTGTGTCGTTGCCTGGAAATCAGCCGCTTCTGGCAGCAGATAACCGATGTCTTGCAGGAAGGCTTTGTAGGCCACCGCATCGTGCGCAACACCTGCACGAGCCTGGTGCCAGGCATCGATACGTGCCTGGAAATCATCGCGTTTGGCGAGTAGGGCTTTGTTCTTCGGCGCCAGGTCATGGATGACCTTGTCGGCACCGGCCCAGAACGTGTCGGCGGTGAGGCCGGTACCGGGAATGGCTTCGTTGTTCACGAAGTCGAACAGGACTTTGGCGACCTGCAGGCCACCGACTTGAACGTGTTCAGTCATTGCTTGCCTCACTCTGCTCAGCTATTTCGCTTTTCAGCTCTTCAATTTAACAATGAAGCCTCTGGCCATTTAAACCACAAACCCTTCTACCAGTACATGCCATTGCTGGCGGCTGGGTTCGATCCGATCAACGGCTTTGCGGCCTTGCTGACAGGGCTTTCAGGGGTTGCGACGGCACCTGCGGCAGACATCGATCCAGCGTTATGTAGTGCGCGCTGCGGCATACTACATGATGAATTGCGGTTGTGAAAATTAGACTAATTACGTCGTTCTGCGACCCCATGACGCATTGCGGTCATGCCGGGGAACGGGATGTTCTCAAAAAACTATTGGATTGTTCCAGTTAAATATAAAAACTTGTACACGATTTATGGTTTTGCGGAATTCTGGTGGTGCCCCATTCGCGGGCAGGTTGAGGTAATCCACAATCATTGGAACGACGGGAACCAAGGAGCGAGGCTTGCCCGCGAAGGGGCCGGTCGATTCAACACACAATCGAATCTACTCCAGGCACCCATCAACCCTTGCCTATACTTGTTTTTCTATAACAAAAGTCATGACCAGAGGGCTGCGCCATGGACCATCTCGTACTCACTGTAATTGCGCCAGACAAGCCCGGGCAGGTCGAGCGCATTGCTCAATGCATTGCCGAGCACGGCGGTAACTGGCTGGAGAGCCGCATGTCGCGCATGGCCGGGCAGTTCGCCGGGATTCTTCGGGTGGGTGTGCCGGCCGAGGCCTACGACGAACTGGTAGACGCCCTGCAAGGATTGTCGGTTCAAGGGATCCGCGTGCTGATCGCCGAAAGCGGCATCGAACAGTCCTGCACCTGGAAGCCGATTGCCATGGAACTGGTGGGCAATGATCGTCCGGGCATTGTGCGAGATATTACGCGTCTGCTGAGTGAGCAGGGCGTGAACCTGGAGCAGTTGGTGACCGAAGTTCGACCGGCGCCG
Source organism: Pseudomonas wuhanensis (assembly GCF_030687395.1). GTDB lineage: Bacteria > Pseudomonadota > Gammaproteobacteria > Pseudomonadales > Pseudomonadaceae > Aquipseudomonas > Aquipseudomonas wuhanensis. Next base: position 590,502 of record NZ_CP117430.1, read on the forward strand.
ATGAGCAGCGAGCCGCTATTCCATGCCGAGGCGATTCTTGCGGTGCCACTGACCTTGTCGCTGGAGGTGCTGCAATCGCGCCTGGAAACCCTGGCGGACGACCTGATGGTCGAATTGGTACTGCGCAGCGAACCCTGAAAGGTTATCCAAGTTATACGTGCACCTGCCTGTGGATAACCTGTAGAGACCCCTCGCCAGACCACGTCGGCCGTGGCTCTGCAGGACCTGATCAAAAAACCAGCAGTTTCAGTGACTTGCGCACAAACGCCGGGGATCACGCTGTGGATAACCTTGGGAAGGATGGATGCAGGCCACGGGAGGCGTGGCCTGTAGAGATTTGTACGTTTTCTGATCAGCTGCGGCGGCGCAGACTTATCCACGCGTCGACGCTATAAACCGCCAGACCGGCCCAGATAAAGATGAACGCCACCAGCGTGCTGGACGACAAGTGCTCGCCAAACAGCAGAACGGCTTGCAACAACACCAGCGTCGGCGCCAGGTACTGGAGAAACCCGAGGGTGGTGTAGGGCAAATGCCGAGCGGCGGCGTTGAAACACACCAGCGGCACCAGCGTCACGGGACCTGCAGCCACCAGCCACCAGGCTTCAGAGGTGGTCCAGAATTCGGCTTGCGCGCTGGTCGCCGTCGGATTGAACAGCAACCAGGCGACAGCAATCGGCACCAGCATCCAGGTTTCCACCACCAGCCCCGGTAGCGCCTTGACCGGTGCCTGCTTGCGGATCAATCCGTAGAAGCCGAAGGTCAATGCCAGTACCAGCGACACCCACGGCAGACTGCCGACTTGCCACACTTGCTGCGCAACACCGACCGCTGCCAGGCCAACCGCGATCCATTGCATGCGCCGCAGCCGTTCGCCGAGGATCAGCATTCCCAGCAGCACGTTTACTAGCGGGTTGATGTAATAACCGAGGCTGGCTTCGAGCATGCGTCCGTTATTCACCGACCAGACGTAGGTCAGCCAGTTGGCGGCGATCAACGTCCCGCTCAGGGCCAGGATTGCCAGCCGTCGCGGGTTATCACGCAACTCACGCCACCAGCGGGGATGTTTCCAGACGAGCAGCAGCAAAGCGCCGAACAGCGCGGACCACAGCACTCGGTGGATGATGATCTCCACGGCGGGCACGCTGGCAATAGCTTTGAAGTAAAGCGGGAACAGTCCCCAGATGATGTAGGCACTCAGGCCCAGGATGTACCCGCGACGCGGGTTGGCGGCTTGCATGAGAATCCTTGCTTAGGCAGCTAACAAAGAGGGGATTGTATAGATGTGTGGTGACTTTTGTAGGAGCGAGGCTTGCCCGCGAAGAACGATGACGCGGTTTGTCTGACGAACCGCATCATCGTTCTTCGCGGGCAAGCCTCGCTCCTTGTACAGGTCGGTGGCGTTTAGAAGAGTTTCAGTGGCTCTTCATTCAGCGCCGCCAATTGCTCACGCAGCGCCAGCACTTGATCGCCCCAATAGCGCTCGGTGCCGAACCACGGAAAGCTGCGAGGGAAGGCCGGGTCGTCCCAGCGACGGGCGAGCCAGGCGCTGTAGTGCATCAGGCGCAAGGCGCGCAGCGGTTCGATCAGCGCCAGTTCCCGCGGGTCGAAGTCATGGAATTCGTTGTAGCCGTCCATCAATTCCGACAACTGACCGAGACATTCCTGACGATCACCCGCCAACATCATCCAGATGTCCTGCACGGCCGGGCCCATGCGGCAGTCGTCGAGGTCGACGATGTGGAACATCTCGTCGCGGCACATCATGTTGCCGGGGTGGCAATCGCCGTGCATGCGGATGTTCTGGTGTGGCGTGGCCTTGTAGACCTCCTCGACGCGCTTGAGCAGGTCGCGGGCAACGGACTCGTAGGCCGGCAGCAAACTTTTGGGTACGAAATTGCCTTCGAGCAATGTCGTCAGCGAATCCTGGCCAAAGTTCTTTACCCCCAGCGCTTCACGGTGTTCGAACGGTTTTGTAGCACCGACCGCGTGCAGGCGACCCAGCAGTTGGCCCAGGCGATACAGTTGATCGAGATTGCCCGGCTCCGGCGCACGGCCGCCACGGCGGGGAAACAGGGTGAAGCGGAAACCGTTGTGTTCGTGAAGGCTGGCACCGTTGTGGATCATCGGCGCGACCACCGGCACGTCGCACTCGGCGAGTTCGAAGGTGAATTGGTGCTCTTCGAGAATCGCTTCGTTGGTCCAGCGCTGCGGACGGTAGAACTTGGCGATCAGCGGCTCGGAGTCTTCGATGCCGACCTGATAGACACGGTTCTCGTAGCTGTTGAGCGCCAGAATGCGGGCGTCGCTGAGAAAGCCGATGCTTTCGACGGCATCGAGCACGAGGTCTGGGGTGAGCGTTGCAAACGGGTGGGCCATGCTGACTCCTGCGCGCAGCAGGCTGCCGCGTCGGGCCAAACATGGTAGCGCAGACGGGGCTTCTTTAGGGGGTGGGTTGAGGTAAGTGTTGTTCACACCGACGCCATCGCGGGCAAGCCCGCTCCCACAGGTCATGCGCTAATTTTGAAATCGCGCCTATCCTGTGGGAGCGGGCTTGCCCGCGATAGCGTCAGATCAGGCGCCGACGATCCCGCCGTCCTCGCGGGAAATCGCCATCACCGAAGACCGTGGCTTGCCGTTGGGCAGGTGCTCAGGGAACGTCGACCCACCGTTTTCCCCCGGATGCTGAATCCCGACAAACAAGGTTTTCTGATCTGGCGAGAAGCTGATCCCCGTCACCTCGCAGCCCACTGGCCCGACCATGAAACGACGGATCTCACCGGTCACCGGGTCGGCACAGAGCATCTGGTTATTGCCCATGCCCGCGAAGTCGCCTGCGTTGCTCGAATCGCCATCCGTGAGAATCCACAGGCGCCCGGCCTTGTCGAAGCCCAGACCGTCCGGGCTATTGAACATGTTCTGCGGGGTGATGTTCGACGAACCGCCCTTCGGCGTACCGGCGTGGACGCCCGGGTTGCCAGCGACCACAAACAGATCCCAGGCAAAGCTTTTCGAGCCGTGATCGTCGCGGTCGGTGCGCCAGCGCAGGATTTGCCCGTAAACGTTCTTCTCGCGCGGGTTCGGCCCGCCCACCGGTTGGCCTTCTTCGCCGCGTTTGGCGTTGTTGGTCAGGGTGCAATAAACCTGGCCATCCTTGGGGCTGACGACGATCCATTCCGGACGGTCCATGCGCGTGGCGTTCACGACGCTGGCTGCGAGGCGTGCATGAATCAGCACTTCGGCCTGATCGGCAAAACCGCTGCTGGCGTCGATGCCGTTCTTGCCGTGAGTCAGTTCGATCCACTGGCCCTGGCCTTTCGGATGATCGGCATTGCCATCGCCCGCGTCGAAACGCGCCACGTACAAGGTGCCGTGATCCAACAGGTCGCGGTTGGCTTTGGGATTTCGGTGGTTGATCTTGTCGCGGCTGACGAATTTATAGATGAACTCGCCACGTTCGTCGTCGCCCATGTACACCACCGCGCGACCGTCGTTGGTTTCGGCCAGGGCGGCGTTTTCATGTTTGAAGCGGCCCAGCGCGGTGCGTTTGACCGGCGTCGACTGCGGATCGAACGGGTCGATTTCCACCACCCAGCCATGACGATTGAGTTCGTTGGGATTCTTCGCCAGGTCGAAACGCGGATCGTGTTGATGCCAGTTGATGTCTTTACTGGCCACCACCGCGCCGTAGCGTTTCTGCGCGGCGTCGAACTTCTGCTCGGCATTGCTGCTGCCGAAGCAGTCGGTGAAGTTCTCTTCGCAGGTCAGATAGGTGCCCCATGGCGTCTTGCCGTTGGCGCAGTTCTGGAAGGTGCCGAGGACTTTCTTGCCGTGTTTGTCGGCGCTGGTTTTCATCAGCTCGTGACCCGCTGCCGGGCCGCTCAGTTTGATGGGCGCGTTACCGTGAATGCGCCGGTTGTAGCGCGAGCCCTGGACGAACTGCCACTGGCCGTTCCTGCGCTGCACTTCGATCACCGACACGCCTTCGCAGGCCAGGGCCTTGCGCACGTCCTCCGCCGATTGCGGCATGCCACCGTGGGGGTAGAGGTAGCGGTAGTTGGTGTATTCGTTGTTGATCGCCATCAGCGCCCGGTCTTTGTCACCGGGGAATTCGAACAGGCTCATGCCGTCGTTGTTGTCACCGAACTGGACTTCCTGCGCCTGGGCCGTGCCGTTGCCGCTCGGGTCGAACGCCGGGCCATTTTTCTGCAGTGGCTGGCCCCAGCTGATCAGCACCGAGGATTTGTAGCCCGGCGGCAGGGTAATGGTGTCGGTCGTGGCGGCAGCGATGCTGTCGAAACCCAACAGTTTGCTGGAGCCGGCGCTGACGCTGGCGGCCAGCACGCTGCGACTCAGCAGGTTGCCACCGAGAAACATCGCTGCACCGCAGAGGGCGCCAGCGCTGATGAAGCCACGACGGCTGAGGCCGACCATCTTTTCGAGGTCGGTGGGTTGGTTGTCTTCTAATAGGCTCACATCAGGCTCCCTGCGGGTTTTTGCAGTCACCTTAATGGTGGTCGATGAAGGTTTTGTTGCAGCGCTGATCAGAGCGGTGTGCCCAACAGAATATTGGACGGTGCGAATTGCACAAAAACGGGCTTGCCAGCGGTGAGTTCGAGGGTTTTAACGTGCAGTTGCTCGGCCAGGGCGCAAAGTGTCTGGCCATTGGGCAGGCCAATGCGCACTTCGCTGGGACCGTCTTCGGCGTCGAGGATTTCTTCAACCGTGCCCTTCAGGCAATTGTTACCGGGCGCCGCAACTTGATCGATTCCCAGCAGCTCCAGCCAACCGGCCTTGATCAGTGCCACCACTTCGGTGCCGGTTTGCAGTTCCAGGCGCAGAGTGCTGTCGTGAGTGATCTGCGCATCGATACGCAAGCCTTCGGCCAGTTCAAGACGAATGCGGTCGTTGCGTCCTTGTGCATCGATCGCCACGACCTTGCCGTGCAGTTGGTTGCGTGCGCTGGTTCTGAGCATCAGGCGTCCGAGCAGGTCCAGGTCGCTGGCCTCCTCGGCGGCTTCCAGCACCTGAGTCTGCAAAGCCTGAAGCTTTTGATACAGGCGCAACACGCGCTCGCCTTCGCTGGACAGTTTGGCGCCGCCACCGCCCTTGCCGCCGACGCTGCGCTCCACCAGCGGTTTCTGCGCGAGGTTGTTCAGCTCGTCGATGGCATCCCACGCCGCCTTGTAACTCAAACCCGCGCTTTTCGCGGCGCGGGTGATTGAGCCTTGTTCGGCGATGTGTTGCAGCAATGCGATGCGCTGCGGGCGACGGACAATGTGCTGGGACAACAACGTAGGCAAGGACATGGCGAGACGCTTTGGGCTGTGGCGATGGGGAGGACGTTGGCGGCTTGGCGCACCAGAGTCAAGTCAGGCCCCATCGCCAGGTTTTGGGGTGCGGGCCAGGCAGTAGACGTCGACCTGCGCGGCGCCAGCCTCCATCAACAAGCGAGCCAAGGCCTGGGCGGTGGCGCCGGTGGTCAGCACGTCGTCGACCAATGCGAGGTGGCGACCCTTGATCGAAGCTGCGGGTGCCAGGGCAAAGGCGTGGCGCAGGTTCTTTTTACGGGCGTCGGCATTCAACTCTTGCTGCGCGCTGGTGTCCTGAACCCTCAGCAACAGCGTTTCATCACAAGGAATGTCGAGGCTGACGCTGAGCCAGCGGGCGAGCATCGCCGCTTGGTTGAAACCCCGCTGGCGCAGACGTTTGGAAGCCAGCGGTACCGGGATCAGCGCATCGGGCCGGTCCAGATCCTCATCGAAGCGATGTTGCAGGAACTGAGCGAGAAGTTCGGCGAGCAGGCGGCCAAATGGCCACTTTGCGCTGTGCTTGAAGCGGGTGATCAAACTGTCGACGGGAAAGCAGTAAGTCCAGGGCGCCGCGACTCGCTCGAAGGCCGGCGGATGTTTCAGGCATTGGCCGCACGTCAGGCCCGTGGCGGGCAAGGGCAGGGCGCAGGTTTGGCAGTGCTCGCCCAGCCAGGGCAGGTCGGTTTCGCAGGCCATACAGATTGGCCGGGTATCTTCGGTCGCTTCACTGCAGAGTAAGCAGTGTTGGTTATTGTTTAACCAGATGTAAACCGGTCCTACGTAACGTGGTTGACAGCGCATCGCTCTTCCTTAAATATGCCGAACATCCGTGTCGCGTCTGTGGGTATTCCATTCCCCAGCCGCTTGCCAAGCATAAACAAGGAAACGCCCATGAGCGCCAGCACCACTGCAACCCTGCGTCATGACTGGTCTTTGGCCGAAGTCAAAGCACTCTTCGTTCAGCCATTCAACGACCTGTTGTTCCAGGCGCAGACGGTGCACCGCGCGCATTTCGACGCCAACCGCGTGCAGGTCTCGACGCTGCTGTCGATCAAAACCGGTGCTTGCCCGGAAGATTGCAAATATTGTCCGCAGTCCGGCCACTACAACACGGGCCTGGAAAAAGAAAAACTGATGGAAGTGCAGAAGGTCCTCGAAGAGGCCGCTCGCGCCAAGGCCATCGGTTCGACCCGTTTCTGCATGGGCGCGGCGTGGAAACACCCGTCGGCCAAAGACATGCCGTACGTGCTGGAGATGGTCAAAGGCGTGAAAGCCATGGGCCTGGAAACCTGTATGACCCTGGGTCGTCTCGATCAGGACCAGACCGTCGCGCTGGCCGAAGCCGGCCTGGATTACTACAACCACAACCTCGACACCTCGCCCGAGTTCTACGGCAGCATCATTACCACCCGTACTTACAGCGAGCGCCTGCAAACCCTGGCCTACGTGCGTGATTCGGGGATGAAGATCTGCTCCGGCGGTATTCTCGGCATGGGCGAGTCCCTCGACGACCGCGCCAACCTGCTGATCCAGTTGGCCAACCTGCCGGAGCATCCAGAGTCGGTGCCGATCAACATGCTGGTGAAAGTCGCCGGTACGCCGCTGGAAAATGCCGACGACATCGACCCGTTCGACTTCATCCGCATGCTCGCTGTCGCCCGCATCCTGATGCCGAAATCCCACGTGCGCCTGTCCGCCGGCCGCGAAGCGATGAACGAGCAGATGCAGGCCCTGGCGTTCTTCGCCGGCGCCAACTCGATTTTCTACGGCGAAAAACTGCTGACCACCGCCAACCCGCAGGCGGACAAGGACATGCAACTGTTCTCACGTCTGGGCATCCTGCCGGAAGCGCGCGAAGAGCACGCCGATGAAGTGCATCAGGCTGCAATTGAGCAGGCACTGGTGGAGCAGAAGAGCAGCGAGCAGTTCTATAACGCTGCTGTCTGAGTTTTCTATCGTTTCGCCTATTGGAATGCGGTAAAAATGTGGGAGCTGGCTTGTCGGGTCGCCGCATCGCTGCGATAGCGGTCTGTCAGCCACATTGATGTTGAATGTGCTGCCGTCATCGCAGGCAAGCCAGCTCCCACATTAGATCGCATCCAGTCTCACGTTTTTTGATCTGCCGAGGTCTGCATGTCTTTCGATCTCAGCGCGCGCCTTGCTGCCCGTCGTGCCGAAAACCTTTATCGCCAGCGCCCGCTGCTCGAAAGCCCTCAGGGCCCTGAAGTGGTGGTCGATGGTCAGCCGTTGCTGGCGTTCTGTAACAACGATTACCTGGGCCTGGCCAATCACCCGCAAGTGATCGAAGCCTGGCGCGCCGGCGCGTCGCGCTGGGGCGTGGGCGGTGGCGCTTCGCATCTGGTGATCGGCCACAGCGGCCCGCATCACTCACTGGAAGAAGCCCTCGCCGAGTTCACCGGCCGCCCGCGAGCATTACTATTCACCACCGGTTACATGGCCAACCTCGGCGCGGTCACCGCACTGGTCGGGCAAGGCGATACGGTGCTGGAAGACCGACTCAATCACGCATCATTGCTGGATGCAGGGCTGTTGTCCGGTGCGCGTTTCAATCGCTATCTGCATAACGACGCGGCCAGTCTGGCCAAGCGCCTGGAGAAGGCCACCGGCAATACGCTGGTGGTCACCGATGGCGTGTTCAGCATGGACGGTGATATCGCCGACCTGCCGGCGCTGGCGCGGGAAGCCAAGGCCAAAGGCGCCTGGCTGATGGTCGATGACGCTCACGGTTTTGGTCCGCTGGGTGCCAATGGCGGCGGGATCGTCGAGCACTTCGGTCTGAGTCAGGAGGACGTGCCGGTGCTGGTCGGCACCCTCGGCAAGGCTTTCGGTACGGCCGGTGCTTTTGTGGCTGGCAGTGAAGAGCTGATCGAAAGCCTGATCCAGTTCGCTCGCCCTTACATCTACACCACCAGCCAACCGCCGGCACTGGCCTGCGCGACGCTGAAAAGCCTGGAGCTGTTGCGCAGCGAACACTGGCGACGTGAGCATCTGCAGACGCTGATTCGCCAGTTCCGCCAAGGCGCCGAACAGATTGGCCTGGAGTTGATGGACAGCTTCACGCCGATCCAGCCGATCATGATCGGCGATGCCGGGCGTGCGGTTCGACTGTCGCAGATGCTGCGCGAACGCGGGCTGATGGTGACTGCGATTCGTCCGCCGACCGTGCCCGCGGGCAGCGCACGTTTGCGCGTAACCCTGACCGCCGCTCACAGCGAGGCGCAGGTACAGCTATTGTTAAATGGACTGGCCGATTGTTTTCAACAACTGGGACCGGAGCCAAGCCATGCGTGATCGTCTGATTCTGCTACCGGGTTGGGGCCTCGGGATTTCGCCGCTGGAACCCTTGGCGGCGGCCTTGCAGGGTTTGGATGAGCACCTGCGAGTCGAGATCGAGCCGTTGCCGGAACTGGAGTCGAGCGATCTTGAAGAATGGCTCGATGAGTTGGACTCGACGTTGCCACAGGATGCCTGGCTCGGTGGCTGGTCATTGGGCGGCATGCTGGCGTCCGAATTGGCGGCGCGACGCGGTGACCGCTGCTGCGGCTTGGTGACCCTGGCGAGTAACCCTTCCTTTGTCGCCCATGAACAATGGTCGAGCGCGATGCCCGGCGAAACCTTCGATGCGTTTCTGGCCGGCTGCAAGGCTGACTCGCGCATGACGTTGAAACGTTTTTCGCTGCTGTGCGCCCAAGGTGCCGAAGACCCGCGCGGGATATCGCGACTGTTGCTCGCTGGCGCACCGCATACGTCTTCACCGGTGCTAATGAGCGGCCTGGAGTTGCTTGCCCAACTGGATACCCGGCAAGCGTTGCAAGCGTTTCGCGGCCCGCAATTGCACTTGTTCGCCGGCCTCGACGGGCTGGTCCCGGCCGAAGCAGCGGGGGACCTGCTGGCACTGCTGCCGGATGTCGAAATCGGTCTGATTGAACAGGCCAGTCACGCGTTTCTTCTGGAAGACCCCCACGGTGTGGCGGGGGCGATTCAGGCCTTTTTGCATGAGTTCGGTGATGACTGATTTATCCCTTCCCAACCTGCCCGGCGGCTTGCCCGACAAACGCCAGGTGGCGGCATCCTTTTCCCGTGCGGCGGCGAGCTACGACAGCGTGGCCGAACTGCAGCGCGACGTGGGCAGCGAGTTGTTGCGTCGGTTACCGGAAGATTTTGTCCCAGCTCGTTGGCTGGATATGGGCTGCGGCACCGGGTATTTCAGCCGAGCCTTGGCGGAGAAGTTTCCTGCGAGTGCTGGCGTGGCGTTGGACATCGCAGAAGGCATGCTCAATCACGCCCGGCCCTTGGGCGGCGCGACTCATTTCATCGCGGGCGATGCCGAGCGCTTGCCGTTGCAGGATTCGACCTGCGACCTGGTCTTCTCCAGCCTGGCAGTGCAATGGTGCGCGGATTTCGCCTCGGTGCTCAATGAAGCGTATCGGGTGCTGAAACCGGGCGGAATTTTCGCGTTTGCTAGTCTGTGTGTAGGCACGCTGTACGAATTGCGCGACAGCTGGCGTCAGGTGGATGGCATGGTGCACGTCAACCGCTTCCGCGAGTTCGGTGTTTACCAACAGCTTTGCGCGGGCAGCGGCTTGAAGGTCGCCAGCCTCGAAACACATCCGCATGTGTTGCATTACCCTGATGTCCGCAGCCTGACCCATGAGCTGAAGGCGCTTGGGGCGCATAACCTGAACCCCGGTCGGCCGGGTGGTTTGACCGGCAGGGCGCGGATCCTCGGCCTGATCGAGGCTTACGAGCAATTTCGTCAGGCACAGGGACTGCCGGCGACTTATCAAGTGGTTTACGCCGTGTTGGAGAAACCCTTATGAGCGCAGCCTATTTCATCGCCGGCACTGACACCGATGTCGGCAAGACCACCGTTGCCGCGGGTCTGCTGCATGCCGCGCGATTGTCGGGTTTGAGCACGGCGGCGGGCAAGCCGGTGGCCTCCGGCTGCGACCTGACGCCCAAGGGATTGCGCAACGCCGATGCGCTGGCACTGCTGGCCGAGTGTTCGATACCGTTGACCTACGATCAGGTCAATCCGGTCGCGTTCGAGCCTGCGATCGCACCGCATCTGGCGGCGCGGGAGGCCGGCGTGGCGTTGACCGTGCAATCACTGTTGACACCGATGCGGCAGATTCTCGATATGCACGCGGACTTCACCTTGATCGAAGGCGCTGGCGGCTGGCGAGTGCCGTTGGCGGATCAGGACAATCTGTCGGACCTGGCCATGGCGCTGGGTCTGCCGGTGATCCTGGTGGTCGGCGTACGGCTGGGTTGCATCAATCATGCACTGCTGACAGCCGAGGCGATCGCACGGGATGGTTTGCAGTTGGCAGGGTGGGTGGCCAACATCATTGATCCGAAGACCTCGCGCCTGGAAGAGAACCTCGCGACGCTGGCCGAACGCATTCCCGCGCCGTGTCTGGGGCGGGTGCCGAAACTCAAATCGGTGACAGTTGAAGCAGTGGCTGAACATCTGCAGCTGGATCTATTGGACTGAGATTGTTGGCTTGGGGTTTTACCTATGACAAGGCACTGTGCCATTAGTGTTTTTGTCGGGCCTTTTGTCGGCGTGTCTGGTTCAATGGCCGCTGTTGATCCTTTGTCAGACGAGTTCCCCCATGGAAATCTCAGGAAACACCGCTTTTTATGCCGGTCTGAGCACTATTCAGACAGGGCAGAACCGTGTCGATCAGGCTTCGGGGCAGATCGCCAACAACACCATCGAGCGTTCGGTCACCAGTCAGTCCTCCGAGATTCAGGTCGATCGTCTGCGTGCGGTAGACCGCAGCCAGCAATCGGATCTGGCCAGCAATATGGTCGAGATGTCTCAAGGAAAACTCCAAGTGGAACTGGGCGTTAAAGTCGCCAAGGCATCCGATGAAATGCTTGGTACGTTGATCGATACCTTCGCCTGATTCTGTTTACCCGGCCAAACAAACAGCCGGGCAAACATCCTTCATCGAAAACGCGCAGATTTGAATCGGGGGTCATTCGGCCAACAGCCCGATTACTCTGGGCTCTCCTGTCGAAGATCCCCCGCTGCTACCCGATACGACGATCCGCTTACTTGATTGGATTGCCACATCCCAGTAATCGCCGGGGCTGTTAAACCAAGCGAAATCCTCCGGTTGTCCCTCTGGAGAAAATCGCTGTTTGGCCATGAAGAGTTCATTGCCCGGAGTCTCCCAGCGTACGTAGCCCACGACGACAATTTTTCCGTCCGCTTGCACCGCTGCCGCACGCCAGCGCACATCGGCATCTTTGCGAGAGGTGAGAGCCGGCGAGCCGGCGTTAAACTGCTGGTCGTTGCTGCCATCGGCATTGAGTCTGGTCAGTAGACCCCAATCCCTGCCGTCTGCCCCCCTTGTCCAGGTTGCGAAAATGACCTTGTCGTCCGACTGTAGGCAGCTGAGTGAATCGCTAAATAGAAAGTCGCTGGCGATGGTGCTTTTGGGCGATTCTGCCAACTTCAGGGAAATATCGCTGAAACCATCCGTTCCGAAAGTTGTATCAAGGTTTCCTTCTACGCTGTATCGCGCGCCCGCCCCGCATCTTTCTTTTTGCGCATCAAAGTAGAGGCCTGTGACGATAATCTTACCGTCACGCTGAACGTGAACCATACGGGCAAAGCTGTCCCTTTGTTTGAACTTGATATCGATGAAACCTTGGCCATTGCCGAACCCGGTATCCGGTTCTCCGTTGCTTTGCAGGCGGTACAGGCGACTCACGGGCGTTCCAAGGGAGTAGTTGACGTAATAGTTGGCGACGATGAGTATCTTTTGATCGTCTTGCAGGCAGCCATCAACGAACTTATGGGGAACCACTGGCGCGAATGAATTATCCGGCCCCGTTCTGATCCGGTTACCAAAAATAAGGTCGGGACTGCCATTGGGGTGAAAACGTCGCACGCCAGGTCGGCGAACATTGTCTTTTTTCGATTCGCCAATCAGGACGATTTTTCCGTCTTTTTGCAGTAACAACCGCATCGGAATGGATTGGTCGCCTGTTTCGAATTGACTTGTGGTGGGTACGAAACCCTCGTCAACGTCACCATCCATCAGCAGGCGAGCGAGAAGAAATTCTTTCCCGATTCTTGATGCATGGGTCAAGCGTCCAGACTCGTCAGAGACGATGGCATGCGTCACACCAGATTCTTTGCTGGGTATGACTATGCCGTTGTCGCCAAAATTCGGGTCAGGCGAACCGGGCTCTGGCACGTCAGCGTTTGGTTGATTGTCCATCTCAAATCCCCTCCATAGGCGATCCTCAGGAAGGTCAATCATTGACCCCGCGAGAGCCTATAGTCAGTAGACGCCTTTTCGTTATTTCGTGAACCTGTAAGAACTGATAGGGCGGCAGGCTTTATTGGCCATTTGCAGTGTCGATCAGGCCAGTTTTCTGTGACCATTTTCATCGCAGGTATTAGCGATGACGAACGGCAAAAGATCGGCGCTTGACAAGAATTGGGCGTAAACGTATGTTTCAAACAACTGTTTGACCGTCACAGCAAATCAACGCGGTCGTTCATTCCCGGTTACATCAGCAGAGGTTTATCGCTATGCCTGACTACAAGGCCCCCTTGCGTGATATTCGCTTCGTTCGTGACGAACTGCTCGGCTACGAAGCGCACTATCAGAGCCTTCCGGCTTGTGCAGACGCAACTCCGGACATGGTTGACGCCATTCTCGAAGAAGGCGCCAAGTTTTGTGAGCAGGTGCTGGCTCCGCTGAACCGCGTGGGTGACACCGAAGGCTGCACCTGGAGCGAGTCCGGCGTTAAAACCCCGACTGGTTTCAAAGAAGCCTACAAGCAATTCGTTGAAGGCGGCTGGCCAAGCCTGGCTCACGACGTAGAGCACGGCGGCCAAGGCCTGCCAGAGTCTCTGGGTCTGGCCGTCAGCGAAATGGTTGGCGAAGCCAACTGGTCGTGGGGCATGTACCCAGGCCTGTCCCATGGCGCGATGAACACCATTTCCGAGCACGGCACGCCTGAGCAGCAAGAGGCTTACCTGACCAAACTGGTTTCCGGCGAATGGACCGGCACCATGTGCCTGACCGAACCACACTGCGGCACTGACCTGGGCATGCTGCGCACCAAGGCCGAGCCTCAGGCCGACGGTTCCTACAAAGTTTCCGGAACCAAGATCTTCATCTCGGCCGGCGAACACGACATGGCCGACAACATCGTCCACATCGTTCTGGCACGTCTGCCGGATGCACCGGCCGGCACCAAAGGCATTTCGCTGTTCATCGTTCCGAAATTCCTGCCGAACGCAGACGGTTCGATCGGCGCACGCAACGCTGTGAGCTGCGGTTCCCTGGAACACAAGATGGGTATCCACGGTAACGCCACCTGCGTGATGAACTTCGACGCGGCCACCGGTTACCTGATCGGCCCGGCGAACAAAGGCCTGAACTGCATGTTCACTTTCATGAACACCGCACGTCTGGGGACCGCGCTGCAAGGTCTGGCGCACGCCGAGATCGGCTTCCAGGGCGGCCTGAAATACGCTCGCGATCGCCTGCAAATGCGCTCCCTGACTGGCCCGAAAGCGCCGGACAAAGCCGCTGACCCGATCATCGTTCACCCTGACGTACGTCGCATGCTGTTGACCATGAAGGCGTTCGCCGAAGGCAACCGTGCGATGGTTTACTTCACCGCCAAGCAAGTCGACATCGTCAAGTACGGCGTAGATGAAGAAGAGAAGAAGAAAGCTGACGCGCTGCTGGCGTTCATGACGCCGATCGCCAAAGCCTTCATGACTGAAGTCGGTTTCGAATCCGCTAACCACGGCGTACAAATCTACGGCGGCCACGGCTTCATCGCCGAGTGGGGCATGGAGCAGAACGTTCGCGACAGCCGCATTTCGATGCTGTATGAAGGCACCACCGGTATCCAGGCACTCGACCTGCTGGGCCGTAAAGTGTTGATGACTCAAGGCGAAGCGCTCAAAGGCTTCACCAAGATCGTCCACAAGTTCTGCCAGACCAACGAAGGTAACGACGCGGTCAAAGAGTTCGTCGGGCCATTGGCTGCGCTGAACAAAGAGTGGGGCGAACTGACCATGAAGGTCGGTATGGCCGCCATGAAAGACCGCGAAGAAGTCGGCGCCGCGTCGGTGGACTACCTGATGTACTCCGGTTACGCCTGCCTTGCCTACTTCTGGGCTGACATGGCGCGTCTGGCTACCGAGAAACTGGCTGCCGGCACCACCGAAGAGGCGTTCTACACCGCCAAGCTGCAGACTGCGCGCTTCTACTTCCAGCGTATCCTGCCGCGTACCCGCACTCACGTTGTAACCATGCTGTCGGGTGCCAACAACCTGATGGACATGAAAGAAGAAGACTTCGCACTGGGTTACTAAGTCCTACGCAGTCCTTCATAAAGCCGCTGCTTCCTCGGGAGCAGCGGCTTTTTTGTGCCCGACGCGCCTGCAAATATTCCTGACTAAAACGCTAAGAAGAACGACTTTGCTGCCGTTAAAGAGGATGGCGATGTGACACACGTCACATCGTATGTGCTTAATTGCCCCAAGTGCAGGCACAATGCCATCTTGTTTGCCGGGTCGGAGCTTTACCCTTGCCGCGTTCTTCCGCTGTACGTTTCAGTCACTTTTTGCCATCGCTGCTGTTGTTGCTTGCGGGGCTTGCGGCTGCCTACGTCAAGGATCTCAACGTCTTCTTCACCTCGCTGTTCAACGTGTTGCCTACTCTGGTGCTGTTGCTCGGCGGGGCGTATTGCGCGGTTTACCGACGTCAGCGTGAACTGTTTCTGATGGTCACGGTGTACATCGCCTACTTCCTGCTCGACACCCAGACCGATTACTACCGCGACAACGGCAAGGTTCGTGAAGACGCCGCGGTGGTGTTCCATCTGTGCTGTCTGTTGTTGCCGTTGCTGTTTGGCTTGTTCGCCGCCTGGCAAGAGCGTACTCACCTGTTCCAGGACATGGTGGCGCGCTTCGCTGTGTTGCTGGCGTTCGGTAGCGTTGCGCTGGGGCTGGAGCAAAGTTACCCACAGGCGCTGCTGATGTGGTTGTCAGAGATCCGCTGGCCAGCCCTGCATGGTGCCTGGATGAGCCTGATCCAGTTGTCCTACCCGGTATTCATCGCCTCGTTCCTGTTACTGGCCTGGCAATACTGGCGCAACCCAAGACCCTTGCATGCTGCGCAATTGGTGGGGCTGTTGGGATTGTTCTGGATGTTGCCGAAAACCTTCATCCTGCCATTCACCCTGAACATCATGTGCAGCCAGGTGATGTTGATGATTGCCGCGGCGGTTGCCCATGAGGCCTATCAGATGGCGTTCCGCGATGAGCTCACCGGTCTGCCCGGCCGTCGCGCGCTGAACGAGCGCATGCAGCGGCTGGGGCGCAATTATGTACTGGCCATGGGCGACGTCGATCACTTCAAGAAATTCAACGACACACATGGTCACGATGTCGGCGACCAAGTGCTGCGACTGGTCGCCAGCAAGCTGTCGAAAATCAGCGGGGGCGGCAGGGCATATCGCTACGGCGGTGAGGAATTTGCCCTGGTGTTCGCAGGCAAGACTCTTGAAGAGTGCATGCCGCACCTGGAAGTCATTCGCGAATCCATCGCCACCTACAACATCCAGCTGCGCAATCAGGACAACCGTCCCCAGGATGACCAGCAGGGACGCCAGCGCCGCGCCGGTTCAGGCGCCTCGAGTGTATCGGTCACCGTCAGCATCGGTGTCGCCGAGCGGTTGGAGCAGCGCACGCCGGAAGAAGTGCTCAAATCCGCTGACCAGGCGCTCTACAGCGCCAAAGGCGCGGGGCGAAACTGTGTGATGGCTTTCGGTCAGAACCGTCGTGGCGCGGTGCGCATGGACGCCGCTGCGGGTTGAGTGATGATGGCGCATTCAGCGTCTGGACTGTGATTGTGAGGCGTAGTGCGCGGCAGTAGGTTTGAGCAATCTGCTGCCGGAGAAATGACCATGCCCGAGTACAAAGCTCCCCTGCGCGATATGCGCTTTCTGATCGACCACGTCTTCGATTTCCACAGCAACTATGCCGCGCTGGGCGCCACCGATGCCAGCCCGGACATGATCAATGCGATCCTTGAAGAAGGCGCGAAATTCTGTGAGAACGTTCTCGCACCGCTGAATCGCAGCGGCGACGAAGAAGGCTGTCATTTCGACAACGGCGTGGTCACAACGCCTACAGGTTTCAAGCAGGCTTTCGCACAATACGTTGAAGGCGGCTGGCATGGTCTGGCGGCGGATCCGGTTTACGGTGGCCAAGGTTTGCCAAGTTCTTTGGGGCTGGTCATCAGCGAAATGGTCGGTTCCAGCAATACCTCTTGGGGCATGTATCCCGGCCTGACTCACGGTGCGATGTCGGCAATTCACGCCCATGGCACCGAAGAGCAGAAACAAACCTACCTGAGCAAGCTCACCGCTGGTCAATGGACCGGCACCATGTGCCTGACCGAAGCCCATTGCGGCACCGATCTGGGCATCATCAAGACCCGCGCCGTGCCTCAGGCCGATAGCAGTTACGCGATCTCCGGCAGCAAGATCTTTATCTCCGCTGGCGAGCACGACATGAGTGACAACATCATTCACCTGGTGTTGGCCAAACTGCCGGACGCTCCTGCCGGTACCAAGGGTATTTCGCTGTTTATCGTTCCTAAATTCCTACCCGATGCCGAGGGCGAGGCGGGCGAGCGCAACGGCGTTTCCTGCGGCTCGATCGAACACAAAATGGGCATCAAGGCCTCGGCCACCTGCGTGCTCAATTTCGATGAAGCCAAGGGTTTCTTGATCGGTGAGCCGAACAAGGGCCTGAACTGCATGTTCACCATGATGAACCACGCGCGGCTCGGCACCGGCATGCAAGGTCTGTGTCTGGGTGAGGCAAGTTTCCAGGGCGCGATCAAATATGCCAACGACCGCCTGCAGATGCGTTCGCTGACCGGCCCGAAAGCA
Source organism: Pseudomonas wuhanensis (assembly GCF_030687395.1). Lineage (GTDB taxonomy): Bacteria > Pseudomonadota > Gammaproteobacteria > Pseudomonadales > Pseudomonadaceae > Aquipseudomonas > Aquipseudomonas wuhanensis. Next base: position 607,787 of record NZ_CP117430.1, read on the forward strand.
CCGGAAAAAGTCGCGGACCCGATCATTGTTCATCCCGATGTGCGCAGGATGTTGCTGACCATGAAGGCTTTCAACGAAGGCAACCGGGCACTGACCTACTTCACCGCGCAGTTGCTGGACGTCGCTCACCTGAGCCCGGATGAAACGGCGCGCCAGGATGCCGAAGACCTGTTGGCGTTCCTGACGCCGATCTGCAAAGCCTTTATGACCGACACCGGGCTGGAGGTGACCAACCTCGGCATGCAGGTGTTTGGCGGCCACGGTTTCATTCGTGAGTGGGGCATGGAACAACTGGTTCGCGACTGCCGGATCGCGCCGATCTACGAAGGCACCAACGGCATTCAGGCGCTGGACTTGCTTGGGCGCAAAGTCCTTGGCAGTCAGGGAAAACTGCTGCGCGGTTTCACCAAAATCGTCCACAAGTTCTGTGCGGCAAACGCTGAACATCCGCAACTCGGCAGCTATGTGGCGCAACTCAATGGTCTGAATCAGCAGTGGGGCGAGTTGACCACCAAGGTCGGCATGGCGGCGATGAAAAATCCGGATGAAGTCGGCGCCGCCTCGGTGGATTACCTGATGTACAGCGGCTACATCATCCTCGGCTACCTGTGGTTACGCATGGCGTTGGTGGCTCAGGCGCAGTTGGAGGCGGGTGGTGGTGATGCCGATTACTGCCAGGGCAAACTGGCGACCAGTGAGTTTTACTTCAAGCGTTTGCTGCCGCGCACTGCGTCTCATCGGGCGGCCATCGAGGCGGGCAGCGATTGTCTAATGAAGCTGCCGGCGGAGTTGTTTGCACTCTAATCATTCAAATCAGCCATAAAGAAGCCCGCCTTGCTGCGGGCTTCTTTATGGAGAACAAGTCAGTGACTAAAAATAACAAAACAGTCATGAGTCGACCCTATGTGTCGTAAAAGTTGTTGAGGTACACTCGGACGCAACGAAATCACTATTCTACGAACCACCTGTTTAGATCTTGCGAGGTTTGCCATGGCTGACTACAAAGCGCCCCTGCGCGATATGCGCTTCGTCCTCAATGAAGTTTTCGAGGTCGCCAAACTCTGGGCCGAACTGCCTGCGCTGGCCGAGACCGTCGATGCGGAAACGGTTGAAGCCATTCTCGAAGAAGCCGGCAAGGTCACCAGCAAAAGCATCGCGCCACTGAGCCGTGCAGCTGACGAAGAAGGTTGCCGCTGGGCCGACGGTGCCGTCACCACCCCGGCCGGTTTCCCACAGGCGTATCAGACTTACGCTGAAGGCGGTTGGGTCGGTGTCGGTGGCGATCCGACCTATGGCGGCATGGGCATGCCCAAGGCTGTTTCGGCTCAGGTCGAAGAAATGGTCAACTCTGCAAGCCTGTCGTTCGGTCTGTACCCGATGCTGACCGCCGGTGCCTGCTTGTCGATTAACGCCCACGCCAGCGAAGAGCTGAAAGCTGCATACCTGCCAAACATGTACGCCGGTGTCTGGGCCGGCTCAATGTGCCTGACCGAGCCGCATGCCGGTACTGACCTGGGGATCATCCGCACTAAGGCCGAGCCTCAGGCCGACGGTTCCTACAAAGTCAGTGGCACCAAAATCTTCATCACCGGCGGTGAGCATGACCTGACCGAGAACATCATCCATCTGGTACTGGCCAAACTGCCGGACGCACCGGCGGGGCCGAAAGGTATTTCGCTGTTCCTGGTGCCGAAGTTTATGGTCAATGCCGATGGCAGCCTGGGCGCGCGTAACCCGGCGAACTGCGGTTCGATCGAACACAAGATGGGCATCCAGGCGTCCGCGACCTGTGTGATGAACTTCGACGAAGCCGTGGGTTACCTGGTCGGCGAGCCGAACAAAGGCCTGGCGGCGATGTTCACCATGATGAACTACGAGCGTCTGGGCGTTGGCATCCAGGGCTTGGCCACTGGCGAGCGCTCGTACCAGAACGCTATTGAATACGCTCGCGACCGTCTGCAAAGCCGCTCCCCGACCGGCGCGCAGAACAAGGACAAGGTGGCTGACCCGATCATCGTCCACCCGGACGTGCGTCGCATGCTGCTGACCATGAAAGCCTCGAACGAAGGCGGCCGTGCCTTCTCCACTTACGTGGCGATGCAGCTGGACACCGCCAAATTCAGCGAAGACGCCGCCACCCGCAAGCGCGCAGAAGATCTGGTTGCACTGCTGACGCCGGTGGCCAAGGCCTTCCTGACCGACCTGGGTCTGGAAACCACGGTTCACGGCCAACAGATTTTTGGCGGTCACGGCTACATCCGTGAGTGGGGCCAGGAGCAACTGGTTCGTGATGTACGGATCACTCAGATCTACGAAGGCACCAACGGTATTCAGGCGCTGGACCTTGTCGGGCGCAAGATTGTCGGCAGCGGCGGGGCGTTCTACAAACTGTTCGCCGACGAGATTCGTCATTTTACCGCGACGGCCAACGCTGACCTGGCGGAGTTCACTCAGCCGCTGAACGATGCGGTGGACACCCTCGACGAACTGACCGCGTGGTTGCTGGATCGGGCGAAAAACAACCCGAACGAAATCGGCGCTGCTTCGGTCGAGTATCTGCAAGCATTCGGTTACATGGCCTACGCCTACATGTGGGCACTGATGGCCAAGGCAGCCGTAGGTAAAGAAGCGCAGGACGATTTCTATGCGAGCAAACTCGGTACGGCGCGGTTTTATTTCGCACGTCTGCTGCCGCGTATTCACTCGTTGAGCGCGTCGGTAAAGGCGGGCAGCGAATCGCTGTTTCTGCTGGACGCAGGACAATTCTGATCCTTTGACGTTATGTAAGCTTTCTCTTACATAACGTGCTGCTGTTTTCCCATAGGCGAAGATTGGATCCAGAGCTAATCTACTTCACATGGACGTCGCGCAGGAAGCGCAAAGCAACAACACGGACACGTAGGATTCTGCCAGGATGGCGGAGTGAAATGGATGTCAGGGAAACAGTCTGCAAAGCCCCGCTTCGGCGGGGTTTTCTTTTGCCTGGAAAAAAGTACTCAGTGCAACCCGTCCAGTGTCGCCGGGCCATTCAAGTGGTCATCCGGCCCATTCATCACTTCTTCCAGCAATGTCCGCAACAACGTCAGCGAAGCCTGTTGCCGCTGCACATCCCGACACATCTCGAATACTGGCCTTGAAGAGCCGCAATGAACCCTGAAGAACGCCGCAGGTCGATTAGCTGTATGGTTTCACAAGAGCCAACTTCAATCAGGAGCTACCCCATGGACTTTATTCGAATCATCATCGCCATTCTGTTGCCGCCACTGGGTGTGTTTCTGCAAGTCGGTTTCGCTGGGGCATTCTGGCTGAATATTCTGCTGACATTGTGCGGTTACATTCCGGGGATCGTGCATGCGGTGTACATCATCGCCAAGCGCTGAGTTTTGCCGCGCCGGTTAGATCGCATTCGCGAGCAATACCTGCACTGAGCGCAGACTTCAGCCCGCGAGCGCCATCACCCTTTGATAAAACAACCACTCCTGCTCCAGCGCATGGGCCTGATTGCCGGCCTTGCGAAAGCCATGGCGTTCGTCGGCGTAGTAATGTGCTTCGACCAGAATGCCGTTGTCCTGTAGCGCAGTGACCATGTCGCGGGTCTGTTGTGGCACCACCACAGCGTCTAGTTCACCCTGAAAGAAAATCACCGGAACGCTGATATTGCTCGCGTGCAGCAATGGCGTGCGCGCGGCGTAGCGTTCGGCGTCCTGCACCGGGTCGCCGATCAACCAATCCAGATAATCGCCTTCGAACTTGTGCGTTGCGCGGCCTAGCGCAACGGGGTCGCTGACGCCATACAGGCTGGCGCCCGCACGAAAGACCTTGTGAAAGGCCAGTGCGCACAACGTGGTGTAGCCACCGGCACTTCCTCCACGGATAAACGCTTTGTCGCCGTCGATCAGTCCACGTTTGGCAAGGTAGTCCACCACCGCACAGGCATCTTCCACATCCACATCGCCCCAGCTCATATGCAGCGCCTGGCGATAAGGGCGGCCATAGCCGCTGCTGCCTCGGTAGTTGAGATCGGCCACGGCAAAGCCGCGTTGTGCCCAATACTGGATCCGCGGGTCGAACATCGGGTAGCAGGCGGAAGTCGGGCCGCCGTGAATGAACACCACCAACGGCGATTTCGTGTCACCGGTCATCGCTGGGTAGAAGAAACCGTGGGCCTCGCCCGAACCACTCGGATAGCGCAGGGGTTGCGGGCGGCTGATCTGTTCGGCGAGCAGCGGTGCAACACCGCCGGCGAGTGTCTTCACCTGCCGGTTCTGGCGGTCAATGGCAATCACCGTCGACGAACTGACCGGCGAAGCGGCGATGCAGTAGATGAACTGCTCATCCTGTGCGAGATGGCGGAAGCGGCTGTAGTCGCCAGTGAAATCATCACAGGAACCATCGCCATGACAAAGCCCCAGTCGACCAAAACCGCCTTCGGTCCAACTCGCCAGATAACTGTCTTCGCCCAACGGCAACCAGGTGCAACCACCCAGTTGCCAAGGCGCCGGTCCATGGTCGGCATCGACACTTGGCAGTGGGCTCAGACCGTTGCCCGACTCCACCCACGGCTGCCAGAAACCGCCGCGATCGGTCAGACAAAACAAACGGCCGCGGTCATCGAATCGTGGTTGTTGCAGTGACTCCTGAGCACCGTCGCCGGCCACACATCGCGGTGGCGCAAAGGTGTGATCACTCTGGCGTTCGGCAACCATCAGGCGAGTCGCGGTCCAGGGCTGATCCGGGCGACTCCACTCGATCCAGGCCAGACGCTGACCGTCAGGGCTCACGGTCGGTGCAGCGTAGAAATCGGCGCCTTCGACCAACAGATGACGTTGGCCGTCAGCCAGATCGATAGCCACCAGGCGATGTCGATCGCGGTTCTCTTCCACCGCCAGCACCTGCCCGCTGGCGAAGTGCAAATCGCCGTAGCGGCATTCACTTGAAGTCAGCACCTCAGGCGCCTCACCCGTCAGCGATTGCCGGTACAGCTGCTGGTCTGCCTCGTTGACGAAAACAAGCCCGTCATCGGTCAGACAAAACGCGCCGCCGCCATATTCGTACACCCGGCTGCGCACACTGAAGGGGGGCGGCGTCAGGCAATGAGCCTGGCCGTCGCGCCACCGCCAGATCCGGCAGGCGGCGTCCTTGGGCCGGTATTCGTTCCAGAACAGGCCATGCATGCCGACTTGCAACTCGGCGAAGTCGATGCCGGCCGCGACAGCCCTGGCGGCGCTTAAGGGTTCAGCTTTTGGCGATGAGGCGTGAGTTTCGTTCATTGCGAAAGGCCAGTTGTTCAATGGTCTGGGTCGCGTGTTCGGCTTCTTCGCGGGCCTTGAGAATCACGCCGTGATGTTCCGACTTGCTGCACACCGGGTCGGCGTTGCTCGCGTCACCCGTGAGCATGAACGCCTGACAGCGGCAGCCGCCGAAGTCTTTTTCTTTCTCGTCGCAGGAGCGGCACGGCTCGGGCATCCAGTCGTAACCGCGAAAGCGGTTGAAACCGAACGAGTCATACCAGATGTGCTGCATGCTGTGGTCGCGCACGTTGGGAAACTGCACCGGCATCTGTCGGGCGCCGTGACAGGGCAGGGCGGTTCCGTCCGGCGTGACGGTCAGAAAGATACTGCCCCAACCGTTCATGCAGGCTTTCGGACGTTCTTCGTAATAGTCCGGCGTAACGAAAATCAGCTTGCACGGATGCCCTTCGGCTTCCAGTTTGGCGCGGTATTCGTTGGTGATGCGTTCGGCGCGAACCAATTGTTCTTTGGTCGGCAACAGGCCAACCCGATTGAGCTGCGCCCAGCCGTAAAACTGGCACGTCGCGAGTTCGACGAAGTCCGCTTCAAGGGCGATGCACAGTTCGATGATTCGGTCGATCTTGTCGATGTTGTGCCGATGGGTGACGAAGTTCAGCACCATCGGGTAACCGTGAGCCTTCACTGCGCGAGCCATTTCGAGCTTTTGCGCGAAGGCCTTTTTTGAGCCGGCCAAGAGGTTATTCACCTGCTCGTCACTGGCCTGGAAACTGATCTGGATGTGGTCCAGACCGGCCTTTTTGAAGTCGCTGATTTTCTGCTCGGTCAGGCCGATGCCGGAGGTGATCAGGTTGGTGTAGAAACCCAGCTTGCGCGCTTCAAAGATCAACTCGGCGAGGTCTTGACGCACCAGCGGCTCACCGCCAGAAAAACCCAGCTGCGCCGCGCCCATCTCCCGAGCTTCGCGAAAGACCTTGATCCACTGCTCGGTGGTCAGCTCTTTGCCCTGCTCGGCGAAATCCAGCGGATTGGAGCAGTACGGGCATTGCAACGGGCAGCGATAGGTCAGCTCGGCCAGCAACCACAGTGGCAGGCCGATTTCAGGCTTGGGCGGTAACTTGTCTGACACGGAATCAGGCAAGTTCGATCCAGTGCTGAGCACGGGCGACCTCCATGAATTGCTCGATGTCGTCACCGAGCTCAGGCACGTCGGGGAACTGCGCGCCCAGTTCGGCAATGATCGCCGCGACATCCCGCTGACCATCAATCAAACCGCCAATCAGCGCAGCGCTGTCGTTGAGTTTGATCATGCCTTCCGGGTAGAGCAGCACATGGCCTTTTTGCGCTGGTTCGTACTGGAAGCGGTAGCCGGTGCGCCATGTCGGGGTTTTGCTGCGATCGAAACTCATAAGGTGATTCCTTTATGCCAGACCCGCTGTTCGGTCACGCTGTGGTACGGCGGGCGGTTCAGTTCGTAGGCCATGCTCATGGCATCGAGCATGCTCCAAAGAATGTCCAGTTTGAACTGGAGAATTTCCAGCATGCGCTCCTGGCCTTCCCGCGTCGTGTAATGCTGCAAAGTGATCGCCAGACCATGCTCCACATCCCGACGCGCCTGGCCCAGACGCGTGCGGAAATATTCGTAACCGGCCGGGTCGATCCAAGGGTAATGCTGCGGCCAACTGTCGAGGCGCGATTGTGTGGATCTGCGGCGCGAACAGCTCGGTCAGCGAACTGCTGGCGGCTTCCTGCCAACGAGCCCGACGGGCGAAGTTGACGTAGGCATCTACGGCGAAGCGCACGCCTGGCAGTACCAATTCCTGAGAGCGCAGTTGATCCGGGTCGAGGCCGACCGCTTGGCCGAGGCGTAGCCAGGCTTCGATGCCGCCCTCTTCGCCGGGGGCGCCGTCGTGGTCCAACAGGCGCTGAATCCATTCGCGACGAATCTCGCGGTCCGGGCAATTGGCCAGAATCGCGGCGTCCTTGAGTGGAATGTTCACCTGGTAATAGAAACGGTTGGCGACCCAGCCCTGGATCTGCTCGCGGGTCGCCCGGCCTTCATACATCGCCACGTGATAGGGGTGATAGATATGGTAGTAGGCGCCCTTGGCGCGCAGGGCCGCTTCGAATTCGGCGGGGGACATTGCGGTGTCAGTCATTGCGGTTCTCCGGGAACAACCGGTGGATTCTTTGGTGTCTGGTCGGGCGCCTTCGCGGGCAAGCCCGCTCCCACAGGATTACGCGGTCTATTGTGGGAGCGTGGCTTGCCCGCGATGGGGCCATCCGCTACAGCACAATACTCATGCCGTCATAAGCCACTTCAACTTCACGACGGGCCAGCTCCGCACGCTCCGGCGAATCCTCATCGAGAATCGGGTTGGTGTTGTTGATGTGGATAAGCACTTTGCGCTGCTTGGGCAGTTGTTCCAGCACTTCGAGCATGCCGCCGGGGCCGTTCTGCGCCAGGTGGCCCATTTCCCGACCCGTGCGGGTGCCAACGCCACGGCGCTGCATCTCATCGTCGTCCCACATCGTACCGTCCACCAACAGGCAATCGCTGCTGGCCATGATTTTCAACAGCGGTGCATCGACCTTGCCCAGGCCCGGTGCGTAGAACAGTTTGCCGCCGGTGCTCAGGTCTTCGACGATCAGGCCGATGTTGTCGCCCGGATGCGGGTCGAACCGATGCGGCGAGTACGGTGGTGCAGCGCTACGCAGGGGCAGCGGGGTGAAGCGCAGGTTCGGGCAGGCCGGGACGGTGAAGCTCTGATCGAGTTCGATACGGTTCCAGTTCAACCCGCCATTCCAGTGAGTCAGCATGGTGAACAGCGGGAAACCGGTGCTCAGGTCTTCGTGGACCATGTCGGTGCACCAGACCTGATGCGGGCAACCTTCGCGCAGGCTGAGCAGGCCGGTGGTGTGGTCGATCTGGCTGTCCATCAGGATGATTGCGCTGATGCCGGTATCACGCAGCGCGCGGCCTGGCTGCATTGGCGCGAAACTCTGGAGCTGGGCGCGGATGTCCGGCGAAGCATTGCACAGCACCCAGTTCACGCCGTCATCGGAAATCGCGATGGACGACTGGGTGCGCGCCTCGGCCCGCAGGCTGCCGTCGCGAAAACCTGCGCAGTTCACGCAGTTGCAGTTCCACTGGGGGAAACCGCCGCCGGCGGCGGAACCTAGAATCTGGACAAACATGGCCGCTCCATCATTGAAAACTGAAAATAAAAACGCCCCGGCAAGCCGAGGCGTAGCACTGCATTCTCTACCAAACGGTAGAGCTTAGCGGCTGGCGAAGTACATGGTGACTTCGAAGCCGATACGCAGGTCGGTGTAAGCAGGTTTGGACCAGGACATAGGAGCGCTCCTTCGGGTGGATGGGACAGTTGAGACCTATACATATAGTCCACCTCCAGTCGGAGATGTTCAGATAGTTAGGTGGCTATGTTACTCAAAATTACAGAGCGATTGGCTGAGAATCTTTGAGAAAGCTAATTGCAGCGCCGGTAATGATCAGTTTGCCACTTGCCAAGGCGCCCCGGAACAAGGCCCGCTGGCCAGACAGCGCCATCCGCCGTCGGCCCGATTCAGTCGTTGTGCCGCCGCCAGCAAGGCTTCGCGGTCGATCATCAGAATCGCCTGAGGCAGACGCTTCAGGTAATCAGACGAATGGCCGGCCAGTTTGCCTTGCCAGAGCAGCTCGGCGGCCTGGGCGTTGGGCAGGGCGGTGTCGTCGAATTGATCGGCCAGCGCTTGGCGTTGAGCGATGAAGGTCGCTTCATCGATGCGGTCGATTACCCCTTCCAATTCGCTGAGGAACTGTTCGATGTGTTCCAGTAAATCCATGGGCGCGACGCTCGGCGATTGCACACCGAACAGCAGCCCGGTCTGACCGTGTATCTGGCGTAGTCCGCTGAAAACGGCATACCCAAGTTGCAGCTCCACTCGCAAGCGCTGGTAAAACGGCGTCTGGCACACGTGTGCGAGCAAACGCCAGGCGGCTTCATCGGCGATGTCATGGGTTGCTGTCGGACAAAAAAGTAACAGCACGTGTTCGCTGGATTCGGTGGCGACGGTACTCCAGAGATGCTGTGAGCGAATCGACGGAGACGGCGTCAGTTGACTGTCCGCAGTGCCGGGAATACGACTCAAGGCAAGCCCCATTGCTGCTTGTGTCTGGGCAGACAGGCCTATTGCCAGGCCATCCCAGCGTGCGCTCGACCAGAGTTGCTGCAGGTCATCCGAGGCTACGGTGTGCTCAAGGCATAGATCGGGCAGTGCCTTGAGCAATTGTCGAATCGGCATCAACGCAATGGACGCCGGCTCTTCGTGTGAGAGATCGGCATCAGGTTTTGTCAGTTCTTTCAGCGCATGTTCGAGGATTGTCGGCATCGGTTCCTGCAGGCCCGTCATCTTCAGCAGCCATTCACTGCCCGATGCGCTGAAGGAAAAGTCGACACCGGCCTGACGCGCTTCTTCGCGCAGCATCCGCAGGTTGTTTTCCAGATTCGACTGAAGGTGGCTGTGGGGTGCGGATTCCAGGCGCCAGCGCAGATAAACCGCACCTTCATCCGTGTTATCCGGCAACGCCTGAGTGAACTGCATCGGCGATCGTTCGCGGCGGCTGCGTAAGCGATCCTGGGCAAAGGTCCGCAGGCCACGGTGGGCGCTGGTCTGGCCGCGAATCAATCCGGCATTCGGGGCTGGAGTTTCGGCGCGCAAAAACGGGTTGGGGGGCGGCAGTTGCCACTGGCCGGTGAAGTTATCCACAGCGCCAATTTGTTTGAGGATTGCCTTAAGGGCGACAACGCCCTGTTCGGACAGCCCGGCTTCAAGTTGTTCGCTGTCTTGCTGGGCAAGTTGCAGGGCGCTGCTGACTTGCTGTTGGCGCTGCAGCAGGGCTGCATACTCCTCGCGCAGTTCGGCCCAATCCCGATGGGAGGCAAAGAAGCCCAGCCAATCCAGAAGCCGTTCGCGGATCACGTTGTCCGGCTGCATGATGTGGACGGGCCGTGTGAATTCGATGTGTAGCAAGGCTTGGCCAGCATAGTGATAGAGCGGCGCGGCTTTCAGGTTGTCCGCCAACCCGGATTCTCGCAGCTGCGCCAACAGGCCCCCGGGTTTTTCGGCGTTCAGCCAGTGGCACAGGAACGCCAGCGCTTCGGGCGATGAGTCGGGCAGCACTTCGAAGGCGAACAGCAGATCCAGCCGACGTTCTCCAGCCTGTTGATAACTATTGTCTGAAGAATCCATTAACAGGGTGGGTTTTGTCTGCGGGACTTTTTCGCCGGGGGTAATAGCAACGGCAAACGCCTGCGCCATCGCCTTCAATTCATCGAGACTCTGTGGCCCGGCCAGGCTCAACGTCATCTGGCCGGTCTGATAAAACCGCTGATAGAAGCTCTTCAACGCTTGCTGAAATTCGGGCTGCGGCACCGGCAGGCTGTAACGGTTTCCCGCATGAAACGCCCGTAACGGATGAGCCGCCGAGAGTCCATCGAACAGCGCGAACTGCTGTTGGGCCGTCGCATCCCGCGACCAGGCGACAAATTCGGCGTGCAGCACTTCCCGTTCCCGCCGCTGATCGTCCGGATTCATACGCGGACGAGCGAGCATGTCTGACAGGCGCTCCAGCCCAGCGCTGAACGCCTGAGGCGGCAGTTCGAAAAAGAAGTCCGTCGTCCGTTCGCTGGTGCGCGCATTCACCTGCCCGCCATGACCTTGCACGTAGGCCATCAGCCCTTGCCCGGCGGGAAAGCGTTCTGTACCCAGGAACAGTAAATGCTCAAGAAAGTGCGCCAGCCCCGGCCAGGCCAGTGGCACGTCGTGACTGCCAGCAGCGACCCGCAACGCGGCGGCGCAGCGCTTCAAATCGGGAGCATGACGCAGCGTCACCCGCAGACCGTTGGCGAGGGTTTCAGTGTGGCGGCGAGGGTGATTCAGCGCAGGCATGAGCACTTCCAGAACAGAGAAGCGCTAATGCTAGCGGATTAGGGCTTGTTCAGCTCGCCGTATAGCTCGGGACGGCGGTCGAGGAAGTAACGATTGGCGGCGCGGGAATTGATCATCAGCTGGCGATCCAGCTCACCGACGATCAGCGCTTCATCAAGACCGGCCTGGGCGATACGGCTGCCGTCCGGCGCGGCGATGCTGCTCTGGCCGCAATACTGGATCTCGCCCTCGCTCCCGCAGTAGTTGGCGTAAGCCACATAACACTGGTTTTCGAAGGCACGGGCGCGGACGGTGACGTCGGCAATGAAATCGTAGGGAATCATGTTCGCCGTCGGCACCAGAATCAACTCGGCACCGGCCAGCGCCAGACGCCGGGCGTTCTCCGGGAATTCCAGGTCGTAGCAGATCAAAAAGCCAAGCTTCCAGCCGTTGAGTTCAACCAACGGAAACTCATCCGGCCCGGGGCTGAACATCGAGTGATCGAGATCGCCGAACAGATGAGTCTTGCGGTAGTTGCACAACCGCTCGCCATTGGCGTCGATCAACTGCACGGCGTTGTAGATCTGCCCGTCCTCGGTGCGCTCCGGGTAGCCATACAGAATGGCAATCCCCGTCGCCTTGGCAATGCGCGCGATGTGCTGCGCCGATTCACCGTTATGCACCTCCGCCAGCACGCTGACCGCATCGGTGCCGATGTTGTAGCCGGTCAGGAACATCTCAGGCAGCACCAGCAAATCTGCGCCCTTGGCCTCCAGCGCCAGTTGATGCAGGCGTTGCAGGTTGCCCGGGACATCCAGGGGCAGCGGTGGACATTGGTAAAGGGCTACGCGCATTTCGGATTCCTCTTACTCGGGGAGGGCGATCGGACCGATCTCGTTGAACACATCGCCTGGACCCGGGTTTTCGGCGTGAGTTTCACCGCCGAAGTGTTTCATGATCCCCCACACCGCGTTGAGCGATGTCTGCACCGCGCCTTCGACCCAGGCCGGCGTCCACGAAACGTCATCGCCAGCGATGAAAATCCCGCGCTGCTCGGCCGGCATGTCGTCCTGCATGAAGTGCGCGTACATGCGCTGGTTGTAACGGTAATGGCCGGGCAGAGCACCTTTGAAGGCTCCGAGGAAATGCGGGTCGGCTTCCCACGACACGGTGATCGGATCGCCGATGATCCGCGCGGCGATGTCGACTTTCGGGTAGATCTTCTTCAACGCATCCAGCGCCAGCTTCACGCGTTTTTCCACTGGCTGTGGAAGCATTTTCAGGGCGTCGCTCATCCACGAGTACGAAAGACAAATCACCCCTGGCTTGTCGTCGCCGTTATCGAACAAGTACGTGCCACGGGTCAGGCGATCAGTGAGTGTCATGCTCATCAGGTCGCGGCCTGTTTCCGGGTCTTTGTCCTTCCAGAACGGGCGGTCGACCATTACGAAGGTTTTCGATGACTGCATGTAACGGGTGCGGTCCAGGGCCATCCACATCTTTTGCGAGAACAGGGTTTCGTCGCATTCGATCTGGGTGGTCAGCAGCCAGCTCTGGCAAGTGGTCAGCACCGCTGCGTATTCGCGGGTGTCGCCCCAGTTGTCGGTGACCGCAAAACGGCCGCCTGCCGCGTGGGCAATTTTCTTCACGCCGGTACGTGGCGCGCCGTTGTGCAGCGAGCTGAGGCTGGTGCCTTCAGGCCAGTGCACGCAACGCTCCGGCACATGGCGCCAGATGCCCTGCGGCACTTGTTCCACGCCGCCGACCACCAGGTGTTGGTGATCGTCGCAGTTAGTCATCACCACGCGGAAGATTTCCAGCATCGAGTTGGGGAAGTCCGAATCCCAGCCACCGGTGCCGAAACCGACTTGGCCGAATACTTCGCGGTGATGGAATGAGAGCTTGGCGAAGGCTTCGGAGGTGGCGACGAAATCGTAGAACGTGCGGTCGTCCCACAGCGGCACCAGGGTGTTCCACAATTCCTTGAGGCGCGGCACATCGCGGTCGCGGATAGCTTGCTGGATGTCGGAAAACTGCGAGCCGGCTTCCAGAGCATCGGCCCAGGCGTCAGCGACTTCCTGGAACAGTGCAGGAAGATCCGCCAGTTTCTGTGCGTAATGAGTTTTGCCTTCCAGATCGATCACCGTGCTGCCCGACGCAGGCGTCAACGGGTTCGGGAAAGGCTTGGTCTGGAGGCCGAGCTTGTCGACGTAGTGATAAAACGCGGTCGACGACACCGGGAAACGCATCCCGCCGAGCTCGGCGATGATGCCTTCAGCGCCATTGAAGGCCTGGGAGCGCAGACGACCACCCATTTTCGAGGCTTCGTAGACGACGGGTTTAAGGCCCAGCTTCATCAATTCGTAGGCAGCCACCAGGCCGGCAATACCTGCCCCGACAATCGCCACTTCGGCGCCGTGATTGTGCGCCGGAATGCTGCCCAGACCGGCCGGGTGTTCGATCCAGTCGTCGAAAGCGAAAGGAAAGTCCGGGCCGAAAACGGTGACCGGTTTTTTACCGTCTGCAGGATGGCGATTGTTCTTGTTCATGGCTGACCCTTGCTGGCGACCTGACGCAGAGTGCGCGTCTGAGTATAGGAAAAGATGGCAGCCATTCTAGAGAGCGTAGAACACGTTAATAAGACGCAATGTGTCGTCGTTTTGCTAATTGTCTGTGCAGTATGACGATCTGTTGCTACACACTGTTCAATGTGGGAGCGGGCTTGCCCGCGATGAGGCCCGACCAGACACCGAAGACTTACCGGCAGAAACTCAAACCGGCTGCCCCCGATCAATCTTGCTGCTCAAGATGATCGAAGTCGTTGTTTTCTCCACCCCATCCACACTGCCAATCTGATCCAGCAACTGATCAAGCTGTTCCGGTGAGTCGGTGCGCAACCACGCCACGTAGTCAAATTCCCCACTCACCGCACACAACTGCTGCACCTGAGCCATGGCGCTAAGACGACGCAGCACTTCCTTGCCAGACCGCGGTTGCACCGTAATCCCGACGTAAGCCTGCAATCCGCCATCCACTACGCGCTGACCCAGGCGCACACCGTAACCAGTGATCACCTTGGCCTTTTCCAGCCGAGCCAGGCGCGACGTCACCGTGGTACGGGCGATGCCCAACTGCCGGGCAAGCATGGCCACACTTTCACGGGCATTGATCTGCAGGGCGGCGATCAATTGGCGGTCGATTTCGTCGAGAACAGGCGGGCGGGTGTCAGGCAAAGGGGTATCTCCAGCGGTACAGAGCAATGGGCAGGCATATTACAGGCAGTCCATCCCTCAACGAGTTAATTGGATAGACACAAATTGTCACTCGTAGTCGAATGCGCAACCAGGGGCTGTGAAGCGAGGGGATCGAAATGAAGAGCATGCCTGCGGCTCTGCGAGACTATGCACTGCAGATTGCCAATCACGAAATAGGGCATTACGTCGTAGCCCGAGCCCTGGGATTTGAAACGGGTGATGTGACCCTGAAAGTGACCATGGGCCTGACGCACCATGGCGGGGCTTCCATTACCTTGACGCGGTCAATTTCGTCGCTCGAAGCCATGAAGGAACATTTGGAAGCCCGGATAATGGTCCTCTTCGCCGGAGCCATGGGGCAGACATTGCCTGCAAAGCATTCGCCCGAGAAACGCGTCGATAAGTCGAAAGCGGCCGCCATCCTGAACGGTGAGTTTGGAGCGGAACAGGATCACGCAAAAATAAGAGAGTTGCGGTACTTGCTTCGAAATATCACCTACCCCGATACGGATCCAGCGTCGTCCGACAGCATCATTGCTGAGTTGACAGACATTAATGATCGCTTGTGGTTGCGCACTCAAAAAATCGTAGAGGAATTGGCCGATACGATTACTGGATTGGCAGGGCTTCTGGTAGAGCGCATGGTCATTGTGGAGCAGTGGGGGAGGCCGGCGGATACGTATGAGGTTGTGTTGACGGGTGAAGTGCTTGAGCGGCTGGGGCCGGTGCAGGCCATTCCGGCGTTAAGTGTTTCGGCTTAAGCATCCGAACTCCCGATCATCTGGAAGCCCCGAAAAATCGGGGCGTGTTTCAAGGAATGAGCAGGCGCTACTCTTCGGACTCCGTCGCCGTGCGGGCAGGTCGCGGTGTCAGCACTTTCACCACATCATCAATCACCGCTTTGCTCATCGCCGTCAGATAGTGTGCGGCCCAGGCGTGCCGGTCGGTGTCTTTTGCATAGGCGGAGTCCTCGGCAAATGATTTGGCGAGGGATAGCAAATCGGAAGTTTGAGTCAATGCGTCGAGGATGGGGGGCGCCAGCGCTCACGTGGAACAGTGGTTGATCCGAGCAATAGATGAAGGGCGTGAGGCCGATGGTTTTCAGTTCGGAAGCTGCGGGCGAATCTGTTTTATTCATGTTGTAACTCCTAATTTGAGGAGCTGTCACGTTCTTTTCCAAGCGAGTGGGTGGCAGCTGTGCGCAGGTTGGAAAACCGGGAAATTAGGAAACCGGCACGCCCGAAGACGTCCCGCGCACAGCCGCCATAACTCAAAAGTGCAAGCTAAAAAACGTTTGCAATCGTGAAGGGGGCGCTGTTGCGACTAATTTCGACGGGTTTCCAAGCCCGGTCGCTGATTGGCAGCGACCGGGCTTGGAAACCCGTCGAAGAAAAGCCCAACAAGGCGGCAAAGTGCCTAAATGCGCCCATTACGCAATTCTCGGAGTTTGCCTACAACCTTGGCGGACGTCATCCGATAGTTCGAAACCTTCAGTAAAGCAAACCTACATGTCAGACACGAAAAAGCCGCGCATTTGCGCGGCTTTCGTGTTTGGTGGGCCCAGTAGGACTCGAACCTACGACCAAGGGATTATGAGTTGCTGGGCGAGCTGATATGCCTAGAGAAAGCGTTCGTAGGTGAACGTAGGTTGGCATAGCTGGAGGCCCCGTAATACGTGGTGTTAAACGTAATTTTGAGAAGGTTGCTCAAGCTGAGTACTCTACCGTGGTTGTACTGATTTTGCAGCCTTTGAGTTTCGCAATTCGCCCCGCAGTGAATTCTTCGCCCACGATCTTCTGTAGTGCCCCCGGGCTAATTCTCTCGCAGCTCCAAACCACGTTCCATTCACAGATCGAGAAGCAAAACGCGGCTTGGCCTAAGGCATGCGTATAGTCTGACTTTAAAGGTTGGCGATTGCGGTGACCTTTCATGTGCGCTAGATCCGTGCTGTCTAGGATCAGAATTAGGCCGCGCCCGCAGAGTTGGCGAGGCTGGTCAATGTGGCATTACACATTTCCGACTGCACCTGGCCTGCGTTACAGCCGCTACCCATCATTTAGCAGTGATTTTGGCGGCATCTAACCTACGTTAGGAGTTACCAGTATGTTCAAAGTAACCCCCAATCCGCCGGCAAGGTCCAACGCTAAGATCATCGATCAACGCGCTGTTGATCGACTGTTGTCCCATATGATTTTGGGTCAGAGACGGCACCGAGAAATCGTGCCAGGGCTTCAGTCCCCCTCCGTGAACCGCCGCCGCGTCAGGAAAAGCACCACGCCCAGCGGCACGGCCAGCAGTGCTAGCAGCTCCAGGTCAAAGCCCAGCACTTGCTGCTCACCAACCTTGAAGATGCTGACCAAGCCCGTTGCCAGCAGCGCCAAACCCAGCCACTTGCGCAGCGGGTATGGTTTCAGAAACTGAACGAGGATCGCGCCCAGCACCAGAAGGACGATAGTTTGCATGATGTAGGGCATGTGCAGTTCCTCAGACCTTGATGACCAGCGTCACGACAGAGCGCTGTGGGCCAATCCCGCCATGGACCTCTCCCTCGATGCTGATCAGCACGTCACCTGCATGCAGGTTCGGCAGGGCCCCTTTGAGGTACCAGTTGACACCTGTCGTCACGACTGCACCTGAAGCCCAGCCAATGAGCGGCCCGCCCAACGCACCTACCCTCCCGGCAACGCCACCTGAGGCCGCAGCAATTCCCTTGGCGACGTTGCCGCGCATAGTGCTGATAGCATCGGCCTGCTGCCGGGTCAGGGGATTGGAAATGCAGACTGTCAGCAGGCATGGCAGGTTTCGAGCCTGCATTCGGTCGTACATATCGACGACCATGCTGTTGACTTGGTAATGGGCGCGTTTCGCTTCGCCAAAGTGCAGCTCGCGCAGGCGACCTCGGTCGCTTTCCATGAGGGTGATTTGAGACAGATTGAAGACGATCCCTTCCTCGGACCTGTACTGCGTGGTCTTCTCGAACTTCATGCGCGTATCCATTCGTGCAAAAAGACGATGATTTTCTACAGGCGGTGACTAAGATGCAAACGGTCTTTGATGTGAGGCCCCTGGGAATTTGACGTCTGCACGGGTCTCATCGCCAGCTACCGCACCCCCGCAAGGTCAGTTTTCGGTCAGTGGCAACGGCGACGGCTCATTCGGCGTCCGAAAGTGTACTGTGGGACCTGAAGCAAGAGAACAATAGCTTCGACCTAGATTCGGCTTACGATCAGTATGATCGTGCTCGGGAGATGTCAGCTGCGTTGGAGCTGGGCACTATGCTGGGACGGTACTCCTTCGCGGTGCCGGATGAGGTTGCACGCGGTGAGTTGCGGCTGTTGCGCAATCCAGAGGATGACCTGTAGGCCAAGGCACCTCCTTGAAGCGCCTTGGCGGCTGGCGAACCAGAATTGTACCCTTGGACCATAGGACGGTATCTGTGGTGGACCAGCCAGAAACGCGAAAGCCGCGCAATGCGCGGCTTTGGAGTTGGTGGGCCCACACGGACTTGAACCGTGGACCAAAGGATTATGAGTCCTCTGCTCTAACCAACTGAGCTATAGGCCCTCAGTAGGCCGCGGATTATAGCGATGGTTTCTCGGCTGTGCTATCCGAAAAATCCAATATGGCTGTACGAAGAAACGTCGTGGCGAATTCGTCGGGGGGAAGCGGCAGGCTGACGATGTAGCCCTGGATCTGCTCACAGCCCTCCGCAGCCAGGAATTGCTGCTGGGCCTGGGTTTCGACGCCCTCGGCGATGACGGTGAATTGCATGCTGCGGCCCAGGGCAATGATCGCGCGAACAATCGCTGCGTCATGCGGGTCGTCCGGCAGGCCGCGGACGAAGGATTGGTCGATCTTGAGGATGTCCAGCGGCAGGCGTTTGAGGTAGCTCAGCGACGAGTA
This sequence comes from Pseudomonas wuhanensis, assembly GCF_030687395.1. GTDB lineage: Bacteria > Pseudomonadota > Gammaproteobacteria > Pseudomonadales > Pseudomonadaceae > Aquipseudomonas > Aquipseudomonas wuhanensis. Next base: position 626,124 of record NZ_CP117430.1, read on the forward strand.
GCCGGTGCCGAAATCATCGATCGCCAGTTGCACACCCAGGCGTTTGAGTTGGTGCAGCACCGCCAGCGCTTCTTCGGCCTGGCTCATGATGAAGTTTTCAGTGATTTCCAGTTGCAGGAAGCCGGGTTTGAGGTGGTTGTCCTTGAGCAATTGCTCGATCCGGCCGAGCAGGTTCGGCTGGCGCAGTTGAGCGCCCGCGAGGTTGACTGAGAGTGGGCCCAGGCACTCATAGACCTGATTCCACTCGTACATCTGTCGGCAGGCGGTCTCAAGTACCCAATCGCCGATTTGCAGGATCATGCCGTTTTCTTCGGCCAGGGGAATGAAGTGCTCGGGAGGTACATCGCCGAAGGTGGGGTGATGCCAGCGAATCAGTGCTTCGGCGCCCACTACTCGATGATCGTCCAGACTGATTTTGGGCTGGTAGTACAAAAACAGCTCATTGCGCTCCATGGCGCGGCGCAGTTCATGCTCCAGCGCCACGCGTTCGCTGGCCTGGGCGGTGAGGTCGCGGGTGTAGCTTTCAACCCGGTTACGGCCCTTGGCCTTGGAGCGATACATCGCGGCATCGGCATTCTTGACCAGTGTGGCGACGTCGCAGCCGTCCCGGGGATACAGACTGGTGCCGATGCTGGCGCTGATGAAAAACTCGTGCTCGCCGGCCTGGAAAGGAGCGGAGAAACAATTGAGCAGCTTGGTGGCAATGTTGTCAGCATCGCTGGACTGTTGCAGGCCGGGGAGCAGGATGATGAATTCGTCACCACCCAGACGCGCCACGGTATCGATATCGCGCAGTTGCTCCTTGAGGCGCACGGCAATGCCTTTGAGCAGCAGGTCGCCGACCGGGTGGCCGAGGCTGTCGTTGATGTGTTTGAAGCGGTCCAGGTCGAGGAACAGCACCGCGCCCTGGCCACCGTTTTCCTGCTGGTTGTTCAGCGCGGTCAGCAGTCGGCTTTCGAACAGCGTGCGGTTTGGCAGACCGGTCAGCGGGTCGTGGTGTGCCTGGTAGTCGAGTTTGGCCTGCGCGTGCTTGAGGCTGGAAATGTCCGCGAACACCGCAACAAAGTGGGTGATGAATTTATCCCGGTTGCGCACAGCGCTGATGGTCAGCCAGCTCGGATAGAGCTCGCCGTTCTTGCGCCGGTTAGAAATCTCGCCTTGCCAATGACCGTCGGCGGTCAATTGATGCCACATCGCCGCATAAAATGCGCTGTCATGCAGGCCCGAGGCGAGCAGGCGAGGGGTGTGGCCCAGAGCTTCGCTCTCGCTGTAGCCGGTGATTTCGGTGAACGCACGGTTGACCGCGCTGATGTGCTGTTGGGTGTCGGTGATCAAGACACCCTCGGCAGTGCTCTCGAACACCGTGGCGGCCTGCTGCAGTTTCTCCTGCATCAGATGCCGCTCGGTAATGTCCCGGGCGATGGTCAGCATGCAATCCTCATCGCCGATGGGCAATGGACGGCTTGAAACCTCACAGAGCCGAATCTGCCCGTCTTTGCGGCGGATGTGGCAACTGAAGTCGCGAACAAAACCATCTCGGTGCAACAACTCGAGCATCTGTTTGCGTTCGTTGAGATTGACCCAGATC